>DHVL01000009.1 GCA_002412645.1 Candidatus Dojkabacteria bacterium UBA5209
TTTACTATCTAATCCGTTTGTAAAGTTTCCAATAGCTACTCTTTCATACAGTATGTCAAAGAGACTCCATTTATTGAGTGTAACAGTCTCTTCTATCATTTCTTTGGGATATACTTTCTCTTCGTCGCTATTAATATATATATACTCTGGTTTATTACTTCCTTTACTATTAAATATCTCTATTCTTCCTTTTGGAGTTATTACATAGTTGGAGTTATTTTGTACCGTATATTTAATCCTCATTGGTACTAAGAAAGGTATTCCTTTGCTAAGTACCTCTATCTTGGGTACATAGTCGGATGTAGTTACTCCTGCTACTTGGGCATCTTGGTCTACGACATGTAGTATTACAAGCTGTGATATCCCTTTATTAATATATACATCTTCTGGATTTACTACTTCAGAGAGTACTAATATATTAAAGTATGTTCCTTTCTCTATATTTTCTACTGGATATATTTCATACGGTATGTTTCTTTTAGCTCCTGCTGGTACTATGAATGTGTCAGTATCTGCTTTTAAGAAAATATTCTTACTATCTTTTATAATTTGATCTGTTTTTGGGTTGTATTCATAAACATTGAGTAATATTTCAATATCTCTATCCTCTTTATTTTCGAATATGACATTTGAGAGTGTTCTTTGTCCTTGTGGTAGTTGTACTTCATTGATAGCAGGGGTTATGCTGTTAGCATATGTGTTAGAGATACCCAAAAGGGTATACAGTAGTATTGATGTACAGAGTATTTTTATTGATTTCATTACCTTCTTTGTATTTTCTTCTTACTTACGTATATGATTATACCAGTAAGAGCTACAAGGGTGATAGCGATGATTATCTTCCAAGGTACTATCCAAAATGTTGTTTCGCTTGTTAATGTTGCAAAACCAGGTTGAAAGCTTCTATAGGTTACAATTAATTTTGCTTTCATAGGGCCTATCACTATCTTTTTATCTGGAGAAAGATATCCTTGTTGACTCCAGTTATCTATGTAGTTCCCTATATTGTCTCTTAGTAAGCTTTGTTTGTTTCTGTTAAAAGGGATTCTTGCTACTTCTTGTTTGAATATATTTTCAACTACTATTTCTCCTGCAGGAGTTATATGAGTATCTCCTAAATTCTTAATTTGTGTAAGGAAATCTACATTTACTTTTTCGTATGTTTTCTTGTCTGCAATGAAGTTTAGTAATTCCGCATTCTCTACAAATTCATCTCCTACTTGGAGTAGTATAGGGGTTCCTGCTGCAAGGTTTGCAAAGGTAACTGTTCCTTGTTCTTCACTATCATTTTCAGAAATCAAAAATATTTGAGCATTGTATTCTCCATTAGTAATATCCAATGGTACATTGATTGTATATCGTAGTTTAGTATTTTTATTTGGTTCTAATACTAACCTATCTTTATCTATGGTAATCCATTTAGATGCAGAGTAGAGTATATCTTTTTCTTCTTCTTCAGTTAGAATTACTGCTGTACCAGGTTGATTCTCTATTTGTTTGAATGCTCTTACATATATTTCATATGTATCAGTACTGTCTGAAAGATTCCAAAACACTATCTCATCAGTATATGTTTCTCCTGGTTGTACTTTTAATACTTTGGAAGTAGGGGAGACGCCGATAGAGAGAGCACTCTGTGCAAAAGTAGGCGTTAAGCCTAGACAGAGTAAAAATATGGGCAGTATTAGTATTCTGTTATATTCCTTAAAGATTTTTAATATCATTATTTAAGTACTAGTAGTAACCACCACATACAAATGTTACTGTTTCTTGATATGCACCTGCGATTGCAGATGTACCTGCTCTCGCTCCGTATGTTACTGTTGCATTCTCTGCTGTGCTTTGTGCAGCTGCTTGGTAAAGTATTAATTTTGCAGATGCAGAGGTTCTGTCTAATGTCCCAAAGGTCCCTAATGATCCGTCACCAAAGGCTATTGGTACAGTAGCACCTGTTGGTTGAGAAACTGTTAAGCCAAATCCTTCGCTCCCAGCAGCAGTAAGATCTAACGTTGTTGTTGGTCCAGATTGTATCAAATATGTAGTAGCAGAAGATTTATACAAACCTGCATCAGTAGAACCATTACCAGTACCATATGCTGCCCAGTAATATCCACTTGTAGCAGATGTAGATATTGTATGTGACCCTATTGCATAGTTACCTCCTGGGTAAAGAGTTCCTAAGTTTACACTGTTGCTACCGATGGTACATCCTACACTTGGTGATTCAGATACTGTTGCACTTACTATAACCTGATCATTTGTAACTAATTGGATTTTAAAGGTCATTGAGTCTGCGGTTGCACCATTTAAAGCTGTAATTGTAATATCATGAACTCCAACTGTGGAATTTGTACCTAGTGCTCCAGCATTTCCTACAATTTTTACACCGTAAGTGGTACCTGCTGTTAGCTGTGTTAATCCTGTAATTGTAATTGTATCCGAGGAGCTTACACCTCCTTGGGTACAGTTAGCAGAAAGAGTTCCAGGTAGTACTGCATCTATATCCCAACCACTACCACCAGCATCAGGCTCTGCTGCTGAGACTCCTGTTGCGGTAAGTGTTCCTGCAGTTCTACACCATGTTGCATCTGCTGCTTCGGGGAATTCAATTTTTATTGATCCTCCTGTTGGTATTGTAGTTGTAGTATTGATTGAAAGTATATATTCAACTCCTGTTGTTAAGTTTGCCTGTATTCTATTCATATATAGATATGCATTTGCTAATGTTGCAGCTTGAGATGAATATACAAAGAGAAAAGAGGCAAAGATAGCGATGAAAAATGTTGGTATGGCAATCTTAAAGAGGGCTCTTAAATTCTTCACTTTATTAGGCAGATTAAAATTATAGAATTATTAAATACATTCTGCTTACAGATTACATAGAGTATTTAACTATGTCAATAGTCTTTTCACTAATATCTTGGAACAAATATTAGAGTTATTGATTCTTGATAATCGGATGCTGGAGTATATGATGTTCCAGGTTTTGCTATTACCTTTAGAGCCATTCTTCCACTAACTATTGGTCCGTTTCCATCGTATATTTTCTTTGGGGTGGTTGATATTGCCCCTACAGAATTAATAGTTCCAGAGTAATCGGATGTGACAGAGATTGCCCCTAGTAGTGGTGAGCTGGTGTCATAGTCTATATATTCACTTTGTAATCCAAAACCTGAGTTCACTTGATCTAAATTTGCTGTTGCTGATGTTATTGTTTGTGTTGTAGTAGAGCTGTATAAACCTCCGTTTAATCCGTTTCCAATTATTGCAAATCCTCCTTGTGAGTTTGTTTCTGTATCCATCCATATTCTATTCCCCGCTGTTATTGCTGCTGATCCTCCTATTAATTCATATGCTCCTGTAAATGATATGGAGTAGGGTGGTGATGATTCTGTTGTATATCCTGTACTTCCTGCTATATCTATATCAAAAAAGAGTGTCCCTGTTGCTGTTGTTGCTGATTTAGTGGGTCCTGCTTCTGTTTGTGTAAAGTCTCCTTTAAGGGCGAATGCTTTAAGAGTGTATGTTTTTCCTGCTTCTAATCCTTGTATATTGAATGTTTCTGTTTCCCAATCTGTTTTAGTCATAAAGTCATTTATGTTGTGTGTAGAATATGTTTCTGGTGTAAATGTAGATGCGTCTATATATCTAATATCAGATACAAAGTTATCTGTAGATATCATTATTGCGTAGAGGGTGTCTGAGGGGTTATTTTGTATGTCTACCTCAAACCTTGATCTATCATAGCAACCTCCTGCTCCACAAAGTGCTACCATACCACCAGTAGAGAGTTCCGTTGGCCCTGTAATACAATCAGAATATCCATCTGTTGTTGTTTCAAAACATGATATTGTTGGTACTGCTGGTAAGAAAGGTGTCTCTGGACTTGTTCCAAGCTTATACGAAGTTGAATATATTCTAGGATCACTAGATATACTTCCTACACCTAGTAGTGCAGAGTAGTTTCCACTTGTACTTTCTACTATTCCTCCTCCTTGTGTAGTTGCTCCTACTATTTTAAAGTTTGTAGAGTCTAATTCCTCTGCTAATACTGTTAGAGGTAGTGATATAGATATGAGTATGGAAAGGAATATACCTATTTTCTTGTGTACTGTTTTACTAATCATATTAAATGATATTGGAGATATACAGGGTAGTCAAATAAAAGAAAAAAAGGTTTAAGCATGATATAATTGCTTGTTCTTTGGAGGAGAGATGACAGAGTGGTCGAATGTGACAGTCTTGAAAACTGTTGTACGGGTTACCGTACCGTGGGTTCGAATCCCACTCTCTCCGTTTTTTTTATAATTTATATATGTATATACATGTCTAAAAACAATAAAGGTAAAGATGTAGGTATATTTGAGGGATTAAATATATTTGATAGGCACTATATAGATGAGTTTATTGAGAAATTAGTTGCTGGTTTAAATGGTAACTTTGAAAAAGAGATTAGAGAACAGATACAGAAGTTAAAGGTAGAGTACAAAAGGGATAAGCAGGATGCTATTAATACTGGTATTACTGCTAAGGTCGAAGAAAAAATTAAGGATTGGGTGTGTCCAAGAATTCCTAGTTGGGTTAATTCAGATCATTTAACTATACTTGGTGTTATTGCTATTTTTATAGTTGCTACTGGTTTTATTCTAGGTTTTTATAACAGGATATATCTTCTTTTAGTTGTTTTAGGCTTATTCCTTAATTGGTTTGGGGACTCATTTGATGGTAGTTTGGCAAGATATAGGAAAAAGACTAGACCTAATTATGGCTACTATATTGATCATATGGTTGACGCTATTGTTGTTATCATCTTCTCTTTAGGTTTGGGTATTTCTGGTTTTGTAAGGATAGATTTAGCATTACTTTTTGCAATTATGTATATGGCATTAATGATTCATGTTGAGTTAGTTACTTTTGTACAGAATAAGTTTAAGTATTCTTTTGGTTTAATAGGGCCTACTGAGATGAGAATATTAGGTGTGTTTATTACCATATATATGTATCTTGTACCTGTAGAGTATTTTAAAATCTTCTATTGGCATATTTCTCAATATGATATTGCTTTCTTACTTGGAAGTATTGCTATGGCTGTTGTACTTTTCTTTAGTATATTAAAGAAAGGTATAGAATTGGATAGGGTGGATAAGAAGAGGTGGAAGAGTTAAGTACTTTGTAATTTTTACTATGTAAGCTTTAAGTATCTAAATTAAGAAGATACTTAAATGCAATATGTTTTTGCTTTACTCTTGTTTTTGATATTTCCATTTACTGTGTATGCTGATGAGTTTTTTCCCAGTGGTGATGTAGGGGAGAATATGTTTTTAGATGCATTGGGTTATGGGTATAGGGTACTACCTAGAAATGATGATTGTCCTCTTTGCGTAGAATACTCACAAGAAGATATTGAGGGATTTTCTACAAGCTATATATTCGAGAATTTAGGTATCTTTGATATTGCAACTAGAGATGCTAGATATGGGTTAATTAGAAATCCTGATATAGCTGCTTCTTTAGCATTACCTCCATATGCTAATGTTAATTTCATATATTGGTATGTAAATGNNGGTGATTTAAGGAATGTTTTAAATGTTGAGGGTGTATATGAGGAGATACCTTTAAGATTTACTACTGGTATGTACTCTCGTGGAGGTATTGTAAAAAGCTATGATGGTTTGGGTGTTGTAGAACCTGGTATGGGAGGCTCTTTTATCCTAGATTCCTTGTATATTAATCCTAGTGTATATTTTCATTCTTGGGAGGCTTCTGTAATAGGGGAGAGGGTATTGCTTCGTGTGTATGTCAAGAATGGTTCTGATTTTCTAGAAAAGGATATTACATACTCTCATGGAGATTACTCTTTGAAGAGAGATTTCCAATCTCAAGAGCTATTTGTATATGAATATGAGATTCCTTTTGAAGGAAATGGCTCGTTTGGTTATGCTTCTTTGCAAAATCCTAATAGTAGAAGGGAGTGTATTGGGTTTGGTGAGCATATTGAGTCCAACTATATAGAGGAGTCTGCTGTGGTTGTTGGCTATAGAAAGGAAGATGATGTTTCTTTGCCATATATTTCATCTCGTTTAAAACCTTGGGGAGAGGGTTTTTGTATTACTAGAATACCTCATACTCTTCATTC
>DHVL01000002.1 GCA_002412645.1 Candidatus Dojkabacteria bacterium UBA5209
TTTACATTGGTTAAGGATCCTTTTAAGTTAGATACTAGTAAGTTCGCTTTGGGTGCTCCTAATTTTGCAACAGCTCTTGCTGAAGGATTTAATTTTGGACCTATAGATAGTGAGGGGCATTCATATATTTTGCAATATGGAGATGAGAATACTGAAGTGACATATATGCACTATACTGGTAACAAGCCTCCTGTTGTTGGAGAGATTGTTCCTGTTATATACAAATTACCTGAGACAATAAAGGAGAAGGGACTAGAGGTTTCTCCTTACGCTATTTCTGCTCCTGCTAATATGCCAAAAGGAGTAGAATTTAAAGAAGATTCTGAATATTATATTATCCCTATTGTAGTATCTGGTTCTAACTCTGGAGTTATCCCAACCATATACAATGGTGAGATTGTTAACTCTACTTACAGAGCTTTTGAGGTTGTTCCTGATTCCGTATCTCAAAATAAAGATGGTTTTACCTCTTGGGTATTACTAAGGCAAAGTGAAGACAAAATTATTGTAGAAGGAGTAGTTAACAATACCAACGCAAAGATGTATGTAGATTACAAGAATGTTCCTGAAGAAATTGTGAAGATATATACCTAGGTAAAGAGAGCTGGATCTGAGAGTCGAACTCAGGACCTCATTCTTACCATGAATGTGCTCTAACCAACTGAGCTAATCCAGCATCGAAAATGATTATACTATATATTTTTAATTTTTACTCTTCCTCTTTTATACTTGATGTTTTTCTTAAGTATGTAATCCAAAGAGGTAGGCTAAGTACTGCTATTGCAATTGCTACTGCTGGTGCATCTGGAGTAGAGTAGGCGTATTCGGCTGGTTTTGTCATTAGGTATGAGGTAGTTAGATATATTGATACTGGTATAGATATTAA
Source organism: Candidatus Dojkabacteria bacterium UBA5209 (assembly GCA_002412645.1). Taxonomy (GTDB): domain Bacteria; phylum Patescibacteriota; class Dojkabacteria; order SC72; family SC72; genus UBA5209. The sequence continues at coordinate 887 of DHVL01000002.1, forward strand.
CCCCATTATGCTGTAAAGAAGTAATGATGCAAAGGTATATATTTTGTCAAGCCATTGTAACTTTTCACTCTTTTTTATCTTTGATATTGCATATTGATGTATTGCAAAGAGAATAATCATTGATACAAAAACCGTAATCCCGTTTATTAAATCTGTCTTTGGAAGCTGTGTATTAAAGCAGTATGCTTGATCTTCTATTAATATTGGTTCTCCTTCGTGACACTGTGTAAAATCTTCTATTTTAAGTGCAGGATCATATAATTTTGTTTCATCAAAATCATTTGCTTGGTAAAGGGTATATGAGAATGTATTACCAAATTGATATGACAAAGCCCCTCTAATTGCTGTAGCACCACCAATTACTGCTATTAAGAGAGTAAGGAAAGATATTAGGTAAAGATATATCTGAAAGAGCATTTTAGTAGTAACTTTGGATTTTTTCTCCTTACTATCTTTGTTTTTAACTGCTTGAACTATGAGAAAAATTACAACACCAGCAATAGCTAGGGGAACAAGAGATCCTACTATCGCTATTATTATTCCTACCATATCGTTCATATTCTTAACTCTCAAATTATATATTAAGAGTATATATGATGTAGTGGGGAATTCAATATTAAAAAATGCAGAGGACTGGATTCGAACCAGTGAATCCCGAAGGAGTCGGTTTTACAGACCGATGCGTTTGACCACTCCGCCACCTCTGCATATCTGGAGCCGAAGGAGAGATTCGAACTCTCGACCTATTGTTTACAAAACAATTGCTCTGACCAACTGAGCTACTTCGGCTAATTCAATGGCAAGTTTAATATATACGAGGAATATAGTCAATAAAAAGCCCAGTCGGAGAGGGATCGTAGAGCTCAACCTTTTAAAGGTGGGTTCCCGCAACTCAAACCCAAGGGCCTGAGCGATTTTAGGAATCCGAACTCTTGCTTGTAGAGCTACGAACCTCTTTATTCCAACTAGGCTATAATATATTCTATATTATTTTGTGGTAAGTATCAAAGATATTTAAAACCCTAACAGGGTAAGTAAAGAGGTAAGGGTATTAGAGATTAGGGAGAATACAAACTTAGAAAGTGGAGAAAATGGAAGTATTATTAAAAGTATTAATATTATGGAGTATTTTTCTAAAAGCTCCCAGTAATACCTTAATTTAGGAGGTAGTATTGGTCTGACTATTTTATGTCCATCTAGCGGTGGTATTGGAATTAGATTGAAAACAGCCAATGCTATATTAATAGTTGCAAACGAGTATAGTAGAAACACTATAAGTGCGCTCGTATCTACGGGAAGTATTCTGTAGATTAATCCGGTTAAGAAAGCTAGGAGTAGGTTGGAAAGTGGACCAGCAAATGCTACTAGAGCTGTGTGTAATTCTCTTTTCTCAAAGTTGTATTCGTTAATAGGTACAGGTTTACTCCATCCAAATCTAAAGAGAACCATAAAAAGTGCACCAATGGGATCTATGTGTTTAAGAGGGTTTAATGTTAATCTTCCTTCTGCTTTTGCAGTGGGGTCTCCTAGCTTAAATGCAGTGTATGCATGGGCATATTCGTGTACTGTCGCTGCAACCAATATTGATGGTATTGCTACCGCTATCCAATATACATATTCTATTATCGCTGAAGAATCAAACATGGTAAACTTGATAAATAGGAATCTTTTTGATAATATCATCTAGCTTATAAATGTTCAATCAATAAAGATATGGCAAAAGTTTGTGAATTGTGTGGAAAATCAACGGCTGCTGGAAGAAGAATTCAGCATCATCACTCTGTAGGATGGAGATTTAAAGCTCCTAGGAGTACTCGTACATTTAAACCAAATCTAAGGAAGATTAAGGTTGATATTGACGGTAATACACAGAGTCTTTATACCTGTATGAAGTGCTACAAGAGACTTCAAAAAGAAGCATAACTTTTTGAAGTAATTATTTCCTCGTCTTGAGTAAATTTTAGTGATAAAATCATTTAGTTAAAGTGATTATATTTTTTATGTCTATTTTTGATTCTGTTTGGGAAATATTTACATATGATTTAGGTATAGATTTAGGTACTGCTAACACTATGGTCTACCTAAGGGGGGAGGGTATTGTTGTTTCTGAGCCTTCGGTTGTTGCAATAGACAAAAGAAGTAAGATGGTTTTGGCTGTAGGACAGCAAGCTCGTGAGATGATTGGTAGGACTCCTGCTAATATTGTTGCTGTGAGACCACTACGTGATGGAGTTATCTCCGACTTTGATACTACACAAGCAATGATTCATCATTTCATACGTAGTGCTCATCAAAATTACATTAAAGGTTTTAAGATTCCAAGACCAAGGGTAGTAGTTGGTGTCCCTTCTTCTATTACAGAGGTAGAAAGACAAGCGGTAATAGATGCAGCTAAAACTGCAGGGGCTAGGGAAGTATTCATAGTTGAAGAATCTATGGCTGCCGCTATTGGTGTGGGACTTCCAATTGAAGATGCTTCAGGTAGTATGATTGTGGATATTGGAGGTGGTACTACCGGTATTGCTATCCTTTCATTGGGAGATATTGTTGTAGATAATACAGTTAGAATTGCGGGTGACGAAATGACCCAGGACGTAGTTAACTATGTTAGAGACAAATACAATATTTTAATTGGAGAGAGAACAGCAGAGGATATTAAGATAGAGATTGGTTCTGCGTCACCCCTAAAAGAAGAAAAAGAGGTTGTATTACAGGGTAGGGATTTGTTGACGGGTTTACCTAAGTCTATTAATTTCAGTAGCACTGAGGTTCGTGAGGCCATTATGGTCTCCTTAAGCCAAATTACAGAGGCAGTTAAGGATGCGATAGAGGATACACCTCCAGAGCTTCTTAAAGACATCTACAATGATGGTGTATATGTAGCTGGTGGTGGTGCATTGATAAAGGGATTGGATAAATATTGGAGTGAAGAGCTTAATATTCCAATTAGAATAGTTGAGGATCCTCTTTCTGCAGTAGCAAGGGGTACTGCTTCTATGTTAGATCACATTCATCTACTACAAAAGGTGCAGAAGTCTTGGGAAGAACTTATTTAACCAAACTTTTAAATGCTTAAGAAGGTTTTGAAGACAAAGATAGTGCAACCCTTTCTGTTTCTTCTTTTAGGATTTCTTTTTGTTGTACTTAACAACGTAGGAATTTTTAATGGATTAAGATCTGGAATATCATATATATTTGAACCTTTCTCATCTACCGCTATGCAGTGGCAGAAATCTGTTTCTAGTTGGGCTTCTCTTCTTTTTGATGCTTCTTCATATATTGAAGAGAACAGAAACTTAAAGAAAGAGATATTAGAGATGAAAGCAAATGAAAGTAAGATTGTAGACCTAGAAGAGTATGAGGCACTTAAAAAACATGAGTCAGTACTCTGGGATAGTGGAGAATATGTCTTAGCTAAAGTACTTGGAAACTCTCTTAAGGGTGATATATATCTTAATGTCGGTATAGAGGATGGTGTAAAAGAGGGAGATATTGTTTCTCTGGGTAAGGTCTTTTTGGGAGTAGTATCCACTGTTGATAGGGGGGGTAGTACTGTGCGCTTGCCTACAAATAGAGAGAGTAGTTTTGAAGTAGCAATATTAAGCTCTACTGTAGAGGAAGAGACTCTCTTAGATGGATATATTAAGGCTAGTGGAGTAATTAGTGGGGATCTAGATGGTATTAATATCGAAAATATAGGTATTAATTCAGAGGTAGCGGATGGCGACATTGTTGTTTTAAGAGATGAAAGGATAGGGGAGATTCTTGTTGTAGGAAGGGTTGTTGGTCTTTCTCAAAATCCAGCTGCTACATCTAAGAGTGGCTTTGTATCTCCAATATTTGATTATACAAATTTAATATCTGTATTTGTTAAGATTAACTAATATGCTAAAGGTAGTATTAGGTACAATTGGAATATTTTTGGTAGTGTTTTTAGAGCACTTCTTTTTAGGTATTTCTGCTTTCTCAATATTTCTTCTTCTTTCTGTAATTACTTGGAATAGGGTGTCTGTACCTCTTTTTGCATATTTTGGTATTCTTACTTCTTTAGCTTTAGACGTGACTTTGCATCAACCTTTAGGTTTTCATTTCTTAATCCTTGGAACTGTACTGCTTCTCCTTTCTTTTGTAGGTATGTTTACACATCTCGAGGGTAGGGCTAGTAGATATGCTGCTCTTTTGGTAGTGTTTTTAATTTCCTACTTCGTTAATATTGTTTCCATTTCTTTGTTTGAAGATGGTATATTTCCAATATTTAATACCTCTATTCTTTTAGGTATATTCTTTAACAGTGTGGTATCTGTAATTGTATGTTTTGTATCAGACATACTCTTTTCTTCTCTGAGAGAGGAGAAGGGGTATGAAAAAATTAGATTAAAGTAGAGATATGGATATAAAGATTGATAAAAAATTAGAGAGTAAGAGATTAGCGAAACCAACTTCGAAATGGAGTATAGGTAGAGAGCTTTCTGTTAAAGAGAAGCTTAAGAAGGGCCTTAAGAACGATTCTAAGTTAATAGATGTGTCTCCTTGGAACCTAATGTATGCCTTTTTACTGTTTTTTCTCTTTTTTGGAGTACTCATTAGTAGTATTGCGAAATTACAGATAGTGCAGGGTGCTGATATGGCTAAAAGATCTGAAAGAAATAAGGTGAGAGTGAGTAAGGTAGAGGCTCCTAGGGGTATCATTTTTGATTCTGATGGAGTTAAGTTGGTAGAAAATCTCCCCTCTATGAATCTTTACCTTTCAATAGAGCCTTACTTAGATAAGTCTGGGGCCATTGATAATAAGCTACTAAGCGAGAGTTTAGATACCCTCGGGGGTATCTTGGGTGATAATTGGAAGCAGGTTAGTGCTAGTAGTGATGTAATATATGAATCTCTTTTGGATAGGGTATATTCAATATATTCATCTTCTCCGTACTTTAATAAAATACTACTTGCACAGGACTTGGACAACGATATTGTCATTAAGATTAAAGCAAGATCTAATGATATACCTGGAATAAGTATAGATAACGGTAACAAGAGAAAATATCTTTACAATGAATACTTTACCCATATACTTGGATATACAGGAGAGGCATCAGAGACAGATATTGAGAAATTTGAGAGTGTACAAAGTGGAGATATTGTAGGGAAGATAGGGGTAGAGAGATTTTACAATGTAGAGTTTCAAGGAGAGCATGGTCAGCTTGCAGAGGAAATAGATGCATTGGGTAGATCCGTTTCAGATGAACCTTACCTTCTTAAAGAGCCTGTTGCTGGTAAAAATCTCTATCTTACAATCAAAAAAGATGTTCAGGTTAAACTGTATGATTTACTTGCAGAGTCGGTAAAAGAGAATAATGCGGCTGGAGGGGCAGGTGTAATACAAGACGTAAGGAGTGGTGAAATATTAGCGATAGTGAGCTATCCTGGATATGATGGTAATCTCTTTGTGGGAGGTATTTCTCAAGGTGATTACTCTTCACTTTTGAATAACAAACTCAACCCTTTACTTAACAGAGCATTAGCTGCACAAATACCCCCAGGTTCGACTTTTAAGACATTAGTTGCTGCTGCAGGTTTAGATGCAAAAGTAATTGATAGAAGTACAATATATGTTAGTAGAACAGGATATACATTCTCTAATGGAGCGCCTTTTCAAGAATTTAGAAAACACTCATATGGACCATTAAATGTAGTAGATGCATTAGCTGTTTCTTCTAATATATATTTCTGTGAGATGATTCGTAAGTGGGATATGAACGAATTGGTTCCTTACTTAGAGAAGTTTGGAATAGGGAAGTATACAGGTATAGATATCCCTGGAGAGGCTCTTGGTAGACTTCCTTCTCCTGAAAACAAGATTAAACTTGCTAATACCACTAGTCCATGGTTAGAGCCAGTGTGGTATCCGGAGGGAGACTCCTGTAATGCCGTTATCGGTCAAGGTATTACTCTTGTGACACCAGTACAAATGGCAAATTGGATGGCAGCAATTGCTAATGGTGGTACTTTGTATACACCTCATGTAGCTAAGAAATTTGTAGATGAAAGAGGTTTTGAATATCCAGTAGAGCCTAAGGTTCTTTCAGAGACAGGAGTATCTAAGGAGGCTTTAGAGATAGTGAGGAAAGGTATGTGGGAGACAGTAAATGGATCGAGAGGTATTGTAGGTTCTCTCTCAAATACTGGTACATCTGTAGCAGCTAAAACAGGTACAGCAGAGTTCGGTAAAGTAAACGAGAAGGGTATATATGAAGATACTCATGCATGGGTAGCTGGTTTTTTCCCATACGAGAATCCAAAATATTCATTCTCCATATTTCTTGAAGATGGTGGTATGAGTTCTAACGCTTCCTCCGTTATGCGCAACATGTTAATTTGGATGGTAGAGAACGGTTTTGTTGATTAAGGGAAAGTTCAGAAAATTACTGTAATATATGTATGTGAGTTTGACATATATTTAAGTATTGTGTATTTTTAGCTTCAATATGGGAAAAACGAATTACAAAAATTTACTTATAGTTGAGTCACCTGCAAAGGCTAAGACCATCAACAAATATTTAGGTACAGACTACAAGGTCATGGCCACTGTTGGTCATGTCATTGACTTGCCTAAGAGTAAATTAGGAGTAGATGTAGAGAATGGATATGAGCCTCAATTTGAAACAATATATGGTAAAGGTAAGATTTTGAAGGATTTAAAGAAAGCCATACCTAAG
>DHVL01000046.1 GCA_002412645.1 Candidatus Dojkabacteria bacterium UBA5209
GCATCTTTTTTCATCTTTGCTAAAATCTTTGCAGAAATCTCTTGTGGTGTGTACCATTTATCTCCCATCTTTACCTCTATTCCATCTGTACTTGATTTCCTCATCTCAAATGGTAATAGCTCTTTGTCTTTCTTTACCTCAGGGTCATCCCATGATCTACCTATTAATCTTTTTACAGAGTAAACAGTTCCTTCAGGATTTGTAACTGCCTGATTCTTTGCTGGAGAACCTACTAATGTTTCTCCTTTTTCATCTACTGCAACTATGGAAGGTGTTAGCCTACCTCCTTGTGCATTAGCGATGATATTAGGCTTACCACCAGACATATATGCCATCGCACTGTTGGTAGTTCCTAAGTCTATTCCTATTATCTTTCCCATATTAATGTAATAAAAAATTATTTACTTTTTGTTACGACCACTCTTGATGGTCTAATTACGATGTCATCTATTGTATAACCAGGTTGAATGACATCATATATTTCACCTGGAGTCTTTCCTTCTACTGTAGTTAGTGCTTCATGTATAGAGGGGTCAAATTTACTACCCTTTTGTGGTATAAATTTTTTCAACCCTATTTCTCCTAAACTTCTTTCCAATTTATTAAGTAATTCAACAACACCATTTGCCCAAGATATTGATTTCTCATCAAAGTTAATTTCTTCCTTAGATTTAATTGCCATACTCATATCATCAACTATTGGTATTAAACTTTCTGCTAAAGTTTTCTTAGATTGTAAATACAAAAGATTTAATCTTTTTTGAGTATTAGTTTCTAAGTTTTGATAATCAGCTAATGCTCTCTTAAGTTGGTTAATAACCTCGAGTTTTTCATCTTCCACCTTATCTATCGTCAATGCCAAATCTTTAATATTTTCTTCTAATTTGGCAATCTCAGATTCCAACTGCTTAACCTCTTGACTCTTAATTTTTTGAACACTTTTTGTGTTATCAGTTTTTTTCATAACGTGAATAGTTAGTTTAATTCCATCCTTTCATTGCATTACGCATTGCACTTTGTACCTCTCTTAATGCAGGAACACATCTAGCATAGTCCATACGTTTAGACCCTAATATACCAATATGGGCATTATTGGTATCCCAGAATGGTAATGAAGTAAATACCAAAGAACATCCTTCTAGATTCTTAATACCTGATTCCTCTCCTATTAGAAGAGATACTCCAGATCCACTGTATTTGTTCATCATATTTGTAAGAAAATCTCTATCTTCCAAAATATTGACTACCCTTTGTAGCTTTTCCCAGTCTCTTAATTCTTCATATTTAAAAAGATTAGAGAGTCCCCAATATCTACACATATTATCGATAACTAAAAATACAACAGATTCTGTTTCATCAGAGAGTATCTGTAGTATTGAATTAAGAACAGATTCTTTAGAGAACCTATCTCTAAATATTCCCTGCCTTATCTCTACCATTATTAAAGGATTTAAAGAGCTACTATTTAATATGTTACTTACATACAATCTGAGAGCTTGATCAGTTGGATGTCTACCAGAAGATATGTGACTTTTTTCTAATAATCCCATATCCATTAATCTTGCCATCTCATTTCTGATGGTAGCAGGGCTTACTCCTAACTTATGCTTTTCCATTAATGACAGAGAACCTACCTCATCAGCACTTTCCATGAACTCTTCAATGATTGCCATTAATATCCTTTTCTGCCTTTCTGTTATATTTGCCACCTTAGCACTCTCTAAGATTATCTGCTAAAGTATATGGGTAAAAAAGAGATTCGTCAAGAGATTTAGTATGTTTTTAGAATTGCAAAAAACATACAACTCTGCTATACTTTCACTCGCTATGAAAAAATTAAAACTACAAAAAAGAGAGCTCTTAGGAAAGAAAGTTAAGAGTTTAAGAAAGGAAGGACTCATCCCTGCAGTTGTGTATAACGCTAAAACAGAGTCATTCAATACCGTACTAAGTAAGAGTGATGCACAAGACCTTTACAGGAATGCAACCTCTACAACAATTTTAGATGCAGAGTTTGATGGTAGAGATTTTAAGTGCTTAGTTAAGGGGTTTGATATTAACTCTGTCACTGGTGAAATTAATCATGTTTCAATATTTGAGATAGATGAGAAAGCCCCTATGGTATTTACAATACCTTTCAAGTTAGTAGGTATCTCTCCTGCAGTTAAGAATAACTTAGGTATTTTGGTTAATGCACTAGACAGTATTGATGTTAAGTGTCAGTTAAACAAATTACAGGCTGAGATAGAGATTGATATTTCTACTTTAAAAGAGCCTGGTCAAACAATTACAGTTGAAGATATTACACTTCCAGAAGGAATGACATTAGTAAATGATGATGTTTTAACAACAGCAATCGTCACTATTGCAGATGCTCAAAAGATTGAAGATGCTATGGTAGCTGATAAGGAAGAAGCAGCTGCAGAGGCAGAGAGTGAAGAGGGAGGGGAAACTACAGAAGGAGAAGCAGTCGAAGGAGAGAGTACAGAAGAAAGTGCAGAGTAATTATTAAGAATATGAGAGAGGGAGGCTTGCCTCCCTTTTTTTTTAATTTTGGGAGATATATAATCAAAAATGATTAGTGTAATAATAACATCTTGGAAAGAACCAAATACCATAGGAAAGTGTATACAGTGTATAGCAGATGAGAAATATTCTGGTATACAAAGACCGTTTGAAATATTACAGCTTTCTCCAGATAAAGAGACTCTAGAGGAGGGTATAAAAGCTGCTAAAAAGCTTGGCCTTTCTGATTCAGAATATATACAGATACAAGATCCTAAGAAAGGTAAACCATTTGCATTAAAATTAGCTCTTAAAGAAGCCAAGGGAGATATCCTAATCTTTACAGATGGAGATACATACTTCGACAAAGACTCTGTTAAGTACCTACTACAACCTTTTGAAGACAGCGAGGTATATGGAGTAAGTGGCAGACCAGTATCAAGTGATAGTAAAGAGAATATGATGGGATATTGGGGTAATCTTCTTTCAGATTCTGGTAATCATAGAAGAACCAAGTTAATGGAGAAGGTAGAGAGTAAGGAGTATCACAAAAGTAAGAAGAATTTCTTTCCTATGAGTGGTTATATTATGGCAACTAGGAAGTTAGATATAGATATTCCCGAAGATGTTCTCTCAGATGATGCATATATTTCCTACTCCATTAGAAATATGGGAAAAGAGATCGCATATGCTCCAAAAGCAAAGTGCTATGTTAGATATCCAAAAACAATACAGGATTATTACAAACAGAAGGTTAGATCTATAGGTGGTTTTATTCAATTAAAAAAGTATGGGATATTTAAAAAGGATAAGCAGAGTAGGAGCTTTCTAATAGAGCTACCCTATGCTTTCTTTGTACTTAGGTATCCCAAGAACTTCAAAGAGTTTATCTGGTCNNATAATTAAGAAAGATTTTACCAATACTTGGGTAAGAGTAGAGAGTACTAAATAAAAAAGGAAGGGGTTAACCTTCCTTTTAATATCAATCTTAAGCTCGTATTACCATCTGAAGTGTGCAAATGCCTTATTAGCCTCTGCCATTCTTTCTACGTCCGTCTTCTTCTTTATTGCATCTCCTTCTCCATTGAATGCATTTAATATTTCTACTTCAAGTAGTTTATCAAAAGACTTTCCTGTTTTTGCTCTAGCATAGTCTACTAACCATCTAACTACTAAAGTTTCTTGTCTTCTTGGATTAACAGGTACTGGTACTTGATAGTTTGCACCACCTACTCTTCTAGATTTGATTTCTAATGCAGGTCTAACATTATCAATTGCTGTATGAACAAATTCTATTACAGGTGTCTTACTTTTCTCTGCTCCAGATTCTATCGCTGAATATACTAAAGTCTCTGCAACAGATTTTCTTCCACCTTGCATTACTTTGTTGATAAGTCTACCAATGATCTCATCATTGTATTTCCTATCTTTTGCAATTGTTCTTTTCTTTGCTCTCTTACCTCTCATTATTGTTTATTTAAATATTATTCGTTTTCAGGTCTTTTAGCTCCGTATTTGGATCTAGCCTTCTGTCTTCCTTTTACACCTGCAGTATCATACTTACCTCTAACTACAATGTACTTTACACCTGGTAAGTCTCTCTTTCTACCTGCTTTAACAAGTACAACTGAGTGCTCTTGTAAGTTATGACCCTCTCCTGGTATGTAAGCGGTTACTTCCATTCCATTAGAAAGTCTTACTCTAGCTACTTTACGAAGAGCTGAGTTAGGCTTCTTTGGTGTCATGGTTTTAACTTGCAAACATACACCTCTTTTAAAAGGATTATTCTGCTTCTTGTATCTATTCTTTAAAGGATTGAAGTTTGTAGCTAAAGCTATATGCTTTGCTTTGCTTCTCTTAGATACTCTAGGTTTTCTTACTAACTGGTTAATCGTTGGCATGGTTCGTATTATACAACAAAATCAACTAAAATTTAATCTCTGGTAGCTCATTTATATCTTCTACCTTTGCTCCATCTCCAGATGGGATTCTTCTACCTATGATTACATTCTCTTTCATACCTCTTAGGTAGTCTGTTTTTCCAAGTATTGCACTATTAGTTA
>DHVL01000001.1:0-9311 GCA_002412645.1 Candidatus Dojkabacteria bacterium UBA5209
ACAGTGTTGAAACAAAGAGGTTAGATTCAGAGACTGAGTATTTCTTCGAGGTATACTCAGGTAATCAGAAATACAACAATGGAGGGCAAATGTATAGTGTAAAAACATATCCTATACTAAGTACACCACCACCATTTGAAACAAAATCAGGAGCTATTGTTAATACCTCAACACCTGGAGATTGGATATTAATAGCAAAAATATTAGATGACGATGAGATGGGAACATCAGGTAGTTCAGGCTATGTATCTACAATACCTTATGACAATGGAGATTGGATATTAACTATAGGGGGTGTAAGAAGTGAGGATGGTAGCACATATTTCTCTTTCTCTAATTCTGATATCTTAAGTATGTACCTTGTTGGAGATAGTAATAAACTTTTTGATTTCCCTATGTCTCGTTCCGATATCTCAGTTGATGCTTCAACACTAGGTTCTACATCTTCAACTAACAGTGTAAAATTGCTTTCAGATTACGGAATAGTTAATATAAAATAAGGTTTGTTTTAAGTATTAAAATACTTTAGAATCACATCTGTGAATAGAGAAGAGATAAATAGAAAAATTAGACCAGTATTACTTTTACTTACAATGTCTGCATTGTCTGTACTTTCTGTTTTAGCGGTTAACTACCTTAAAGATGACAGTAAATCAGTGTCTGTAAATCAAGATGCGCAAGAATTAAACATAGTAGAAGATACATCAGAAGCACTGAACAGTATGGATACAACTACTGTAGAGCGAGTAAGAGAATCAAGAGAAGGATTGGTATTAAATGCAACAGATACCTCTAGAGATTGTAGAGAAGCAAAGGTAAAGATAGAGTCATACTCTGTATGTAGTAGTACGGGAAGTGAAGGGGTTGATTACAAAAAGGATAGTAGAAGAAGTGGAAAAATGGTAAGTAAGAATGCGATTGTTAAATTAGTAGAAGTAACTGTTCCGCTAGAGCTTTTTTCAGGGTCTAATGTTAAGGATTCTAATAGGAAATTAACTTCAACTACCCCAATATATAAACCAGCAGGTGAACAGTTCGATGAAAAGATAGCGAATATACAACTTCCACCAGGTACAAATATTGTTGATTACACATCCCCTGCTCAAGACACTCCCTTTGCAACTCCTTACTCTACAGCTTTTGGTCAGAAACCTGACGAGAAAACTGAAGAAGGAGAGATTGTAATACAGGAGAAATTAGTAAATGAGTGTGAACATTGTAATAACCCATCTAATGTAAACCCAGATAAGTCGAATAAGATAGCTACATTTCTTAAGAATACAGATCAAAGATATCCCAGAGAATTAGATACTATTAAAAGTTCAGAGGCTATCGAGGATTGTGGTACGGAGAGTACCTTTATCCCATGGAGTAATTCATCTAGAAAAGCTTGTAGATATAATGTAGTACAAAGATTTGTTACAATCGTACAAGACATATTAGATCCAGAATGGAATGAATGTACAAGACCAGACATGTATGATTCAGAAGGTAATATAATTCCAAGGTCAGAAGATTGTATATATGCGGAAGATATAATCGTAGTAATGAATTCACCATTTGGATCAGATAAAGAGTGTCCCGATGGTATATGTACAAATTCCTTTATGAATACAAGAAACAAAACAGCTATGTATCCTGAAGAATCTAGTAGATACTCAGATAAGGTATACTTTACAACAGAGTGCACTGCAGAAATAGAGGGTATAGTAGGTTCAGTTACAATTAGATGTGCATGGGATTTCTCTCATTTGTATAAAGAGAGAAAGATATCAGAGTTTGATGATTTACCAGGGGTTGAAAGAACACCTACTAAAGATGAATATACTAATTTCCTTAAAGAAGAGGGAAGTAAGAGGAGTAGCGAGACTCCTATACAAATATTTTAGATTAAATTTTTATTAATAAAAAATGAGTATCTCACTTAAGATATATAACAGGTTTTTGAAAGTAAAAGAATTTATAAGTAGAAAGAGTTTCTATAACTCATTCCTTACATTCCTTACAATATTCTTCTTCTTTGGAATAATGAATGTATATGCTCAAGAGGATATAAAGATAGCTCCTGATTTTGAAGGAACAAAACAGTTCCATAATGAAATAAGTGGAGCAGATCCAGAGGAAGATAATATGACAAGTAGTGGTGGTTTGCACCTCATTAACAATGGGTGGTTAGCAGTATCTTTACTTGCTGGTCCTGAGATTTCAGAATATGGCTCAGCTATAGAGAATAACCCTAACATACCTTACGATTTAAGAAGAGGAGTTATTGGTTTAACAGAGGATGCAGGAGATTATGTATATGCAGCATATCCTAAAGTTAATGTTGCAGAACATTTAGCACAGCAATGGGTACCAGGATATGCAGAAGAAAGTACTAGCCTATATGCTGCCACACATGATTCTGGATATAGGGTTCTTTTGGATAGTGGTATTGTAGGACTTTGGAATAGGGTTTTAAATCTTGCATATGTTGCTTTTGTATTAATAATGATTGTTGCAGGATTCATGATTATGTTCAGACATAAACTAGGTGGTCAAACAATGGTTACCATTGGGAATGTATTACCTGGAGTTATTACTGCTTTAATACTAGCTACTTTTAGTTTCGCTATAGCAGGATTAATAATAGATTTAGGTGGTGTATTAACAGGATTAGTAGCTTTCATTCTAGGAGGTGATGGTTTTGAACCAACCTCTATCGCAGGTTTGGGAAGAATAATGAATGCAGCAATGGGAATGGGTTCTCTTGGAGAATTCTCTCTATTTACGGGAGGAGGTGGTCTGACCAGTTTAGGTCTCGGTGGTATTTCTAAGCTTCTTGTGGCTATTTTTGCACAATTAGGATGGATGGCACCAATAGCTACTGGCCTTGTAGGTCTCGGAGTCATAGGCCTTGTTCTTCTTGTTGTAGTACTAGGGATTGTGGCATTCGGAGCATTGAAAGTATTAATTGCGTTGTATAAAGCATATTTTTCTTTACTACTTTCTGTAATATTAGGACCTCTTCAGATAACACTTGGTGCAATGCCAGGTAATAGTCATATGATAAAAAATTGGTTCCTATCAATATTTAGAAATGTATTGGTATTTCCTGTAATTCTTTTCATAGTAAATATACCTAATGCAATACAAGCATCTGGTTCAGAGGTTCTACTGAGTTTCCCTGGGAAATTAGTAAATGAAGACCCTAATACATATAATCCGGATGGACTAAATGCTACAGGAGATCTTTTCATCTTCATACTAAAGATATTTGTACTCTACTTTGCAGCACAAGCGCCCAAGTTCTTAGAAGCATTCTTCCCACCAAATTCACCTAAAGCTGTTGGAGATGGTATGGCTGCAGCAAAAGGTAGTCTTTCTAAGATACCGTTGATAGGGGGATTGTTTAAGTAAGATATATTACTAATCTATGGCTAAGAAACCTAAATCAGACAATTTTGATGCTTTAGGTAGTGTATTTGATTTTCTTTTTGAAGAAGCAAAGAAACCTCCTGAGAAAAGAAAACCAATTGTACCTACAGGAGTAGCAGGAGGAGACATGCTTACAGATGGTATTTTTGCTGCTTTAGAAAAGCCTGGCGTTTTTATATCAGACAAAATAGTAGGTGAGTTTAACAGTGCAATAGAATTACAACTTGGTGCTATTCAGTTTGATGATGCAGGAAAGGTCAAAGTTACTACAAATAGTCTAATAGATTTCTTAAAAGATCCTCAAGGAACGGTTGAAAAATCTATTCAAAGGAATCAAGGAATAAGGAAGTCCATGAGAGCTGCATATCTTGGTAAATTCACAGAAGATTTTATAGCATCGGGTTGGGCAAGGAAATACGGTAATTTAGAAGCGCAAAGAGCGGTATACGGTACAAGCATTGCAAGAAACTCTCGAGATGAAAGTTATTCTGTTCAAAGGGCAATAGGAGAATTCAAAGCAGAAAAATCGACTCCTGGATATATGGTAAACAGGAGCGCTGAGCTTTTAAGAAGGAAGCTAATTAGTGATACTCAGTGGAGTAATCTTACGAATGCAGAGAAAGAACAATTTAACCTTGCACTGCTTAAAGAAGATTCTTGGGACAAAGACTTAGAATCACTTGGGAGGCAAGCAGATACCTCTTTGAGAGATTTCCTGCTTGCAAAATTCCCTGCACAAGGTAATGCAATGTATCAAGAGTATATTAACTCCACAACAATTATTCAGAGAGGAAAAGCAAAGAGAGAGAAAATATTTGATAAGAAAATATATCTTAAACTTGAGAATGAGAATCTTGATAGTAGAATCTCTGATTTGCAAAACCTAGGAGTAAGGACGGCACAGCAGGAAGAAGAATTAAATATCTATAGAAAAACAAAGTTCATATTAGATAAAAGAAATGGTGAAAGTTTACTTAGAACAGAATTAGAAAGGATAAAAAATGATTTAAGAAGTGTCACAGATCCTACATATAGAGGACAGCTTAAAAGAGAGCTAAAAGATACTCGTTCTGCTCTTAGATATCTAGGAGGTTCAAAACTTATTAATACAATTGGTAAAGCAGAGGGATATCTTGATAGTTTACAGTCTATATATGGAGGTGCAACATTCTCGGGCTTGTTTGCTTCTATGTTAGATGGCTCATATTACGACAAGAACAGAAATAGCTTCATGCGCCCAACAATTGAGCATAAATTTAAGATGCCTGGAGATCTAGAGAATACTTTAATGCTACCTGATAATGATGAAGTTAAAAGAAATTTTATCAAAGCACACAATCGTATAGGTACTGATATTTACTACTTTACTCCTCGCTCTATCTTCAGAACTCTTTTCTACAATGGAGAGGGATTTACATACCTTCTTTACAAAAAGTTAGAAAAACAGAATGAGCTAATACAGATGATGAAAAACTCTCTTGGGGATACTGATTACAGTGCAAAAGATTTACTGCAGTTAGTATTTCTTGATGAGGAAAAGCTGGAGGAATTCTTTAGGCAAAATGGCATGAGATTTAACCAGCAGCAGGTTGATAGTATTGTTAATTTATTAAGCTCAAGTAAGGGGCTTAAATCCGCAGTAAATTTCTTTAGTACAAACAGGAGAATACAACAGAGGGTACAAAACAAGATTAATGCTCTCCTATTACCAGCCAGAAGAAAAATCGCTAATGGTTTCCTGATGAGATTTGTGTCTAAATATGGAGGAAAAGAATTGCTAGAACAATGGATTGCAAAAGGTGGTGTTCAATTTATGTTCAAATCTATAGCTACTGCAATAGCATCAGCACTTGGTCTTGCAGGTGGTCCTGTAGGTAGTATTGTTGTTTCAGCTATAACTATGGCTGTTACAGATCTCGGTATGAAAGCAATAGGACAAATAATGGTAATAGGGAAGTACTTTCTTTTGGGTCTTGTAGGACTAATAGTACTCTTCTTTACTTGGAGTGCAGGTAGTAATAAAGTATTCTTTAAAGACAATTTCTCTTACTACCATGTACCCCCAGGCTCTGTTGTAATGTGTTCAATGTATGAAGAAATAGAATTAGAAAGCTCAGATGATTACCCATGGGGAGATGCAATAATACCACCACCATCTGGTGAAAAGTGTATATTTGGTACAGGTACATATGGATGTTCACAAGGATATAAAGATGTAACAGGTTGGAGTCATCAAAACTACACAAGTAATATGCCAGTAGACTTAACATATATAGGGTATATATATGCTCCTCAATTTTGTAATAGCGGAGATTGCCGTATTACAAGAATAGCGGTAATTAACTGTAGAGATGGATCAAATGCAGGAGGTATTGTAGAACTAACAGCAAATGATGGTAGAAATACATATTTTTTTAAATTACTACATGTCAAACCACTCGCGTCACTTGGAGAGAAGCTAAGTAGTGGACAAGCAGTAGCAGTAGTACAAGATGCTCCTGAAGTAGAAAAAGGTAACTGTTGGACAGGTAAACACTTACACTTAGAAACAAAACAGAACGGTTCTGTAGTAGATCCATTAGAGCTCTTACAGAGTTTTAGCTGTTCTGTACCAGATGAAAAAGATTGTAGTAGGCCATAAGTAAATTAAGGAATATTGATATGAAAATAGTTGGAAACAAAAAAGCAGCAATATTAATAACGGTAGGATTCATATTTTTAATAGTGTTAATTGCAGTAGGAATAATATACCTAAGTGGTAGAAAAAAATACCCAGAAGAACCATTACTAGCTCAAAACTTAGGTACAAGTGAAGTAGAACTAGATATCTCTAATATGAAAAGAGATATGGATATTACAGATGTACCTGTTTACTCAGTTAAACCGAACTTACATATCTCTGATGTAGAAGAAATGATTAATCAGGTAGGACTCTCATTAGAAAGAAAAGATATTGTTAAAGACAGCTATATAGAATGGAGTAATGAAGAAAATATGTTTACATATGACTCAGTACTAGATACTCTAACTTTTCAAATCTCAGAAAGTATATCCATTGAAAGAGGCGTAGAGGGGTTCTCTAATATCTTTAGTAGATACTTTGATATAGAGTATGAATTTACTCTGGTACAAGAGAAAAAGAACGCAGATGGGGGAATAACCTACTACGCATCAAGAATGGTAGGAGAAGTACCAATACAATTTGGATCTAAGTATGAATACTCAGATATATTGAAATTTGATAAAGAGGGGAATTTAGAATCTGGTAGCTTACTGTTGGCAGAGATAAAGGAATATGATTACTACTTACCATTAATTACTCAGAGAGAACTAGTTGAATTTGTTAATTTAAATGAATATCCTAAGGAGTATCATTTAGATACAGGAGTACTAATGGACTTCTTGGAAATTGATTACTTAGATGACCAATGGGAAGATATTGAAAAGTCTGTATCAGATTGTAATGGTGGGGATTCTGAATTGGTATTTCTGTTTAAAAATAGTAACCAAGGAGCTTTACTACCTGTCTTTAAGATATCAAGTATATGTAAAGTATATAAATCGAATTTAGAATACTCAGTACCAGCCATCTTCTATGTAAATGCTGTTAACCCTAAATATGTGACTTTGTAAGGATATTTTGTGATACAATATTGAAATGAAATCTCTAATAAACCTAAAAACAATCATCTTAACGATATGTATCGTGTTGTTTTCTTTTACCTCTTCATCTGCAATGGAAATTACAAAAAGAGAAGAGTTGAAGCTAGATGACTCTCTTGCAGAACAACAAATACTGTACTCTCAACCGACAAAGATATATATATCACAAGTATCTGTTTCAAATGATGAATTAAAGAATGATACTAAAGCATGGATAAGGGCAATGTATTACTACAGTATTACAAGACTAAAACTAAATGATATACCTTACAACTATTTAGTAGATACCAGTGGAAATGTATATGAAGTATCTAAAGGAGGGGTAGGAGCTAATCCAGGATTACAGGAGGGAGATAATACGGTACTAATAGGAATTCTTGATTCAAGTTCATCTTTAACACCAAGAGCAGAGACTTCGTTAGTAGAACTAGTAGAAACTCTCTCTTACAAATATGGTGTTCTAGAAGGAGCTTGGGATTTTGTTAACTTAAAGATTGTAAGTAAGGAGAGCCAAAGATCATATCTTGTTGCTCAACCTGCAGAGGGTGTAATTAAAGATGGGATATCTACTGCATTTGAATCAGTAAGGTGGTCTGAAACAGAGCACTTAGATTACAAAGCAAGTATAGAGAGTGTAGAGTATGCAAAAGAGGTAGAGATAGCTAAACAGCTTTCTGTAAAAGTAACAATAAAGAATGAGAATGATTTCCCTTGGTTTGTAGACAAAAGTTATGTATATATATCTACACAAAGTGGAGAGGATAGTCCATACGCTATTAACTCTGTTTGGCATAGTTTTAGCAAACCCGCAAATATAGAAGGGAGATATGTAGCACCAGGAGGTAGTGCAGAGGTAGAGTTCTTAATGGGTGCAAAGAGTAGACCAGGAGAGTATAGTGAGAAATTCGTCTTTACAAAAGAGACAGGCTCTTCATTTGAAGGTTCTGAATTTGAAGTATCATTTAATATTGTTGCAGGTGAGAACAAACTTGTAGAAGTAGTATCTCCAGAGTATGGATTTGTAAATATTAGAGAGTGTAGGTGGTATAGCTGTGAGAAAGTAGAGGTTGCGAATGATGGAGATGTATTCATTATGAACAAGAAAGAAGAAGGTTGGTATGAAATTACCTACAAAGAAGGAAGTGTGGGCTGGGTATATCAGAAGTATATAAAAGAGCTATAGAGCTTATAGTGTTCTCCCCTCTATATCTTTATCTTATAACCCTGTTCTTCTGTATATTGTAATTCAATTTAAATATAATCAGGTACGTGGCACCCCAAGATATTATTCTCGGAAAATTAAATACTCCGCAGCGAGTTGCTGTGGAGACAACAGAGGGACCTTTGCTTGTATTTGCAGGGGCTGGTTCTGGTAAGACAAGGGTTATCACAAACAGAATAGCCTACCTAATTACACAAAAGCAGGTTCCTCCCGAGAATATCTTGGCAGTAACATTCACTAAGAAAGCGGCTGGAGAAATGCAAGAAAGAGTAATCTCTTTACTTAAAGATCTCGCAATTAATACAAAGAACCCACCATTAATTGGTACATTCCATTCAATAGGGGCAACATTTTTAAGACAGAATGCTACGAAGGTAGGATTAATGCCTAATTTCTCCATTTTTGATTCCGATGATTCAGAGAATCTAATTAAAGAACTTCTCGTTGAACAAAATATAGATGTTAAACAGATTAGACCTAAGGCAATATCATATTTCATATCTGCTGCAAAAAATGAAATGATATCTCCTGATAATTTTCGTAATCATTACGGAGGTTTCATTGAAGATATTGTAGCTGATATATATCCCTTGTATCAAAAACAACTAAAAGCACAAAACTCTGTAGATTTTGGAGACCTACTTTACCTAACGGTAAAATTACTTTCAGAAAACAAAGAGGTATTAGAAAGATATCAAGAAATTTACAGATATATGATGATAGATGAATATCAAGATACTAATAATGCACAATATATGTTTGCTAAGTTACTTTCTGAAAAATACAAAAATATATGTGTAGTAGGTGATGATGACCAAGGAATTTATGCTTGGAGAGGTGCGGATATAAAAAATATACAATCTTTTGAAAAGGATTTTGAGAATGTAAAGATTGTTAAATTAGAACAGAATTACAGATCTAGTGCCAATGTTATCAATGCTGCTACTGCAGTAATAAAACAGAATAGTCTAAGAGTAGATAAGGTTCTGTGGACAGAAAAAGAAACAGG
>DHVL01000001.1:9452-14502 GCA_002412645.1 Candidatus Dojkabacteria bacterium UBA5209
TTCTATGAAAGAAAAGAGATAAAAGATATCCTTAGCTATTTAAGATTTCTCTACAACCTTAAAGATGAATTAAGTATATCTAGAATTCTTAATACACCAACTAGAAAAGTAGGTCCCAAATCTGTAGCTACACTACATGAGATAGCAAAGATGTGCGAATGTACATTGGGAGAACTTCTAGTAGCAACATATGAATTAAGTAATTCTTTACCAAATTCTTTAAAAATATCTTCATATCCAAAGATAGAGAGTAATCTTTCATTGATGGGTAAATACACAACTCTTGTTAATATCTTCGGACAGATATATCTGGAATCAGAAGGTAAGGATGCTCTCTCTGTAATAGATTTAATTCTTAGAAAAACAAAATATGTAGAGTGGATGGATGATGGATCTGAAGCTGCGGAATACAAAAAAGAGAATATTGAAGAGCTAAAAAGTGTAGCAGGTAGCTATGCTAGGGCACATGGTAATAAATCTTTAGAAGTGTTCTTGCAAGAGATAAATTTGATAGAGCAAGAAACAGATAAGAATCAGGATGGAAGTGGTGACTATGTTAATCTGATGACTCTACACTCCTCTAAAGGATTAGAGTTTGATAATGTATTTATGATTGGTATGGAAGAAGGAATACTGCCACACTCTAGATCTTTTACAGATGAAGATGGTCTCGAAGAGGAAAGACGTCTTTGCTATGTAGGTATTACAAGAGCAAAAGAAAAATTGTACTTAACCTTTGCTGAAAAAAGACAGGGTAGGGATGGATACAATACACAAATACCATCTAGATTCTTAGGAGAGATACCTCAAGATATTTGTGAATATTACAGTTGGCAAAATTAGTTTACACCATATGTTGAAATATATTTAGCATTACATGCTGGCCACTGACTTGATCTTGTTTTTTCCCCTGCTCTGTATTTGGCAACAGTATTGCGTATCTGAGCATGTCCATCAAAGATATTCTCAGTAAACTGTTTATTCCACCAAAAGGGACTCCATTGAAAGAGACCCTTGTATGACCCTTTGTTTGCTTCAGCATTACAACCAGATTCACAGTACATTATAAATTTGAGCCATCTCTGCTCTTCTGGAGTATATGGACCTGTATCGACAACACGGTACCAGTAATCACAGTTATATCCCTTAGGATCAATACCAGCAAGAGAGTACAAAGAGGTCCCTTCCTCTAAAATTTCTTTTACCGGACTCTTTACTACTCTGTCTACAAGAATTTTCTTTTCAACAAGAACACCATCCTCGTAGTAGTTAAGAACCTTTTGTGTTCTTACACCTAAGACTCCCTCCTGTGCAGTATATATTTCTCCTTTTAAGTACTTATCAGTTTTAACAACTTCTCTCTCAAAAGGTATCTCTATCTGTATATCTTCAATTACACTCTCTGTCTTTATAACCCTCACTAAACTACCATTCTTTAAATAGTCGGTACTAACAATAACTCTATCTTCACCATCTAGGGATATTTGAAATTGCTCTAATATTTTGTAAATATCAGTCTCTAGTGTAAATACATTATAAACATAATCACCTTTTTTAATATGAACTAACTTAGGTCTTCGAGAGCCTCTCTCTAATTCCATATTAGTACCAAATACTAAATCCTTAATATCTACTCCCTCGTCAACATATGATTCCTCTTGTGCTAAAACAATTGTGTTGGAGCCAACTACAAGAAATGAAAGTAGTAAAAATAGAAGTAAGGTCAAAGTAGTAGTTAGAGTTTTTGAAGAATTCTTTTTCTTTTGTATATCCATAATCAGTATATATTACCCTATATGTAAACAGGGTTGTAGAAAGTATAGCATGATTGTAAAAACATGTGTAAAATGATTAGAGAATACTTAATAGAAAGGAATATGAAGAATATATTTAAACCAATACTGTATACAGTAATACTTTTAACAAGTGCATTCTTACTTACAGGGTGTACACCATCAAATGAAGATTTGGAGAAATACGGACAGATAATTGTGGAGGCAGATATGCTAATTGAAGGGAAGGAGTACTCCTCTGCAATGGAGAAATTAAACGAGGCAACTCAATTAATTCCATCTGAATATGGAGCATACGAAAAAATAATAGAGATACTATTACAAAAGAATAGAGTAGAAGATGCTAAAACAGTTATAGATGAATCAGCAAATAAGCTAAGTGATAGTAATAGAGCAATACTGTATGAGCAAGTAGGTAAGGCATTCTATAATAACAGAGAATACTCACAATCCTTAATCTCTTTTGAATTAGCAAATGTTGCTGACCAAAGTAGAGAATCTGTTAAATTCAATATGGCAAAGGTGTATCTCCAGCAGGGTAATATAGAGAAAGCTAATACTTTACTTAAAGGGAAATTCTCTGAAGAGCTACAAGAGGAAGCAAACTTAATATCGTCCTACATAACTGCTTTAACAGATTACGACAAAGCTAAAACAGAAATAGAAAAAGTACAACCATCTGAAGAGATAAAAGAGAGATATGAAAGTTGGATATCAGTACTTGAGAGTTTAGATGAAGATGATTTGTATAACAGAGCTAAGTTAGCTAATGCATATCTTGAAGCAAGCTATCCATATCTATCAATTACTGTTCTTGAACCAGTTAAAAAAGATATGACGGAGTATATAGATGGTCTGTATCTTCTTGGTAAGGCTTACTACGAGAATGGTAAATATCAAGAGAGTTTGGATACCTTAGTAGGAGTTACTACACTAAGTAAATTAAATCAGTATCTGTATTGGTTAATAGCAAGAGACTATTATATGTTGGATAATTTAAATGATGCATTCTCTTACTATGATAGTGCTGTATCATTTGCAGGTGATAGTGCTGATGTAAGATTGTATCAAGAGTATTTAGACTTACTCCTAGAGAATAACCAAACAACAAAAGCTGATGAAGTACTTAAAAAAGCACAAACTCTTTTTGAAGAACCATGGGTAGATATCTACTATATAAAGCTTTCATACCTTACTAGGCAGGATGAAAAGACAGAGTATTACTCTAAGAAGATAGAGTATGATCAATTAGAAGGTAATTACAAAAAAGAGTACCTGTATTGGAAGTCAAAGATAGCGATAGAAAATAATGAGTTAGATGAAGCAAAAAGGACTTTGGATATCTATTGGGAGTTAGATAAATATGATCCAAGGTATAATTTACTTATGGGTCAATTGAGATTTCAAGAGGGTAATCTAGAAGAGGCTAGAAGCTATTCCAAGAAATCTATTGAGTACGATATGCAAAGGTTGGTTACAGATGATGCACAGAAGCTATTGGCTAGGATTGATTAGTTTGTTATAATCCCCATTGCGTATTCTATCCTAATATCCCATTAGGTCTTAAATTTATATATTAACAATATGCAAACGTATGATGTACAAATGCCATTGGAGCAGATTAGAAATATAGGTATCATTGCACACATTGATGCTGGAAAAACTACAACCACAGAAAGACTTTTGTACTTTACCGGTCAGATTCACAAGATTGGAGAAGTACATGATGGGGCTGCAACAACAGACTTTATGGAACAGGAAAGAGAAAGAGGTATAACTATTCAATCGGCTGCAGTTACATGTTTCTGGGATAGGGATGGAAAGAGATACAGAATTAATATCATTGACACTCCAGGTCATGTAGACTTCACAGCAGAGGTAGAAAGATCTCTTAGAGTACTTGATGGTGCTGTAGTAATCTTTGACGGAAGAAAAGGAGTAGAGCCACAATCTGAAACAGTATGGAGACAAGCAAACAAGTATAAAGTACCTAGAATCTGCTTTATGAACAAAATTAATCTCATTGGTGGAGATTTTGAAAAAAGCTTCGGGACAATTAAGGCAAGATTAAGTAACAAAGCTGTCGCAATTACATTACCAATAGGTAGAGAAAGTGAATTACATGGGTATGTAGATCTCATAGAAATGAAAGCATACACATATACATCTGTAGATTCTGAAGAATTAACAGAGGTAGAAATACCTGCTGAATTAAAAGAGAAGGCAGATCAATATAGAGCAGTACTGGTAGAGACTTTGGTAGAACTTGATGATGTATTAATGGAAAAGTTCTTTGAAGGGCAAGAAATATCTGTAGATGAGCTTAAGAGTGTATTAAGAAAAGGAACTTTAGAGAGTAAGATATTTCCAGTACTTGGTGGAGACTCCAGATCACCAATGGCAAAAATTTTACTAAACTACATCACTCTTTGTTTACCATCTCCACTAGATGTTCCCCCTGTACAAGGAGATCATCCTAAGACAGGAGCTGAGATAGAAAGAAAGCCAGATGAGAATGAGCCATTTGCCGGTTTAGTATTTAAGATCGTAAATGATTCTCACATTGGTAATCTTTCTTACTTTAGAGTTTACTCAGGAACTATCCAGTCCGGTACATATGTATTGAATACAACAAAAAATATTAGAGAAAGAGTGGGAAGACTTGTCCTTATGCACGCAGATGATAGAGAAGAAGTTGAGATGTTAAGAACAGGAGACATTGGAGCAATAGTTGGTCTTAAAGCATCTGTCACTGGAGATACAATATGTGATGAAAAGAATCCAATAATATTAGAACAAATTACATTTGCAGAACCAGTAGTCTCTCAAGCAATAGAGCCAGCAACAAAATCAGATGAAGAGAAAATGTCCGAGGCGTTGGCAAGACTTGTTAAAGAAGATCCTACATTTAGAGTAGAAACAAATCACGAGACAGGTCAAACCATTATCTCTGGTATGGGTGAGCTTCACTTAGAGATTATGGTAGATAGAATGAAGAGAGAATTTAATGTAATTGCAAATGTAGGTAAACCACAAGTAGCATACAGAGAAACCGTTAAGGGAGTATGTGAACAATCAGAAGGAAGATATGTTAAGCAGTCTGGTGGTAAGGGTCAGTACGGACACTGTTGGCTTAAGATTGAGCCTAATGAGAAAGGCAAAGGGTTTGAATTTGTTGATGCTATCAAAGGAGGTGCTATCCCTAGAGAATATATTCCTTCAGTACAGAAGGGTGTAGAGGAGACATTAAAAGCAGG
>DHVL01000005.1:0-8840 GCA_002412645.1 Candidatus Dojkabacteria bacterium UBA5209
AGTATCTTCAGGATATGGATTAGAAACAGGTAGTAATGGAATAATGTGGAATAGGATAATATCATCAGCAAATTGGGTACCAGATGGTACAGTCACAGAGGGAGATGTTAAAAATGGTAAAACATTTTACGATGATAGTAGAACAGAAAAAACAGGGACACTGGACTACCCTCTATATGCAGATCAGTCTTTACAGGCCAAAGACTTCAGAGATTCCAATGCAAGCTCTACATGGTCATCATGGAGCCTTACAAGTGGTGCTGCAACTACCGGTGTATACAAAGATAATAGGACAGGTTTATATTGGAGTCCAAAACAAACAACTTCAACTAACGAGTTTAATCTTTTAGCTTGTGATTTTTACTCAACAACCCCACGAGGAGATTATAATGGGACTGATACTGATTGTGGAAATGCCATTAACATTTGTGGAACCCTTTCTTTAGATGCAAATGGGGATAGTATTGCTGATACTAAATGGTACCTACCTACACAATCAGAATTAATGCAAGCTTACTTAAATGGTATATATCTCTCAACGAATACTACTTGGACTACAGGAGATAATTTTTGGTCTAGTACCGAGACTCAGTCTGTTAATACTTACGCATGGTACACAAATCTTTACTATGGAAATACCAATTACTCTAATAAGACTGCTACCTATTCAGTGCGTTGTGTCCTCAGGGATTTATGATACTATAGGGTATGATGGTGGTCTCTCTTGTTATATCTATTCTAATTGAGGGATATAGTAAAAAAACTACAACCCGATTGCCTAGCATAATATACGAAACATTATGTATCCTAATATTCTACT
Organism: Candidatus Dojkabacteria bacterium UBA5209; assembly: GCA_002412645.1. GTDB lineage: Bacteria > Patescibacteriota > Dojkabacteria > SC72 > SC72 > UBA5209. The sequence continues at coordinate 821 of DHVL01000005.1, forward strand.
TAATCTTATATTACAATATAAATATACAATTACTGCTAGGCCATTTAAAATTTGTTCTTGAAAACTATCTCTCTTTGTGTAAGTATATAAAAGGCGAGAACTTACACTTTCAACTCGAAATGAGCTATGGCTTGTAAGGGAGGCATAATATGTAATCCTACTTGCTATACCTACTTAGTAGGTATTTTGATACAAAGAATCTTCTGTCTTAGACACCAGGTTCTTGGTGGAATATTTAAATTAGCAAGTTTCCATTTTTGGTCTAGTACCGAGAATCAGTCTAATAATACTAACGCATGGAACACAAATCTTAACAATGGAAATACCAATAACAATAATAAGACTAATACCTATTCAGTGCGTTGTGTCCTCAGGGAGAACCTATTATGCCTCTAGCTAAAGATACTGAAAAGCCTTTGTATCTTGCGATACACAAATTAATAATATATATGTACTCGTTAGTACATAACTTCCCAAAAGAGTATAAATATACATTAGGCAAAGATATCCTAGATATGTCTTGGAAAACATTAGATTTTGTCATATTAACAAATACAATTGAAAATAAAGAAAAGTACAAGTATATTGAGAAAACAATAGCACTATTTAACAGTCTAAAATACAGGATAAGAATAGGGTATGAGTTAAAGATAATAAGTAGCAAACAGTATTCATTTATTCTTAAGCAAGCAGTGCAGATAAATAAAATGTTAAAAGGATGGTACACTTGGTCTAAAAGAATCTAAATTACCCTGGGGTTCAACATACTTATTTAACATACCGAAGTGACTCTTATATAGATTCTGTCTTAAACTATATGAATTACCCCATTTCAGATGACCAAACGTAGAATTAATACTTGTACATATTGAATCTATTTGTTCTTTAGCTATTGGATTATTTAATGGTATCATTTCCTCCATACATAGCTTTCTATCTATTAAGTATCCTTTGTTAAAGTAGTAAAGTTTCTTCTTGAGATTGCTAACAGTTCTGTTTCTTAAAAGGATATAGTTGGGTTTTATAATATATCCAACAAAATCTATACCTTGGTAAACACTACCGTATTTAGTCTTCTCCTTTTTAAGAGAAAGCTTCAAATGGTTCGATAAAAACTCCCTCACTTCTTTTTCTATTCTCTCTAATTCTTCCACACTGTTAGAAAGAAATAGCATATCATCTGCATACCGTAAATAATACTTCACTTTCAATTCCCTTTTTATATATTGATCTACTTCATTCAGATACAAGTTCGCAAAAAATTGAGAGGTTAAGTTGCCGATCGCTAATCCTTTACCCTCTTTTACAGTAAACAGGCTCTTATCTTTAGGTAATGGTTGTAGTAATTTAAGAGTCCCTTTCATATAATAATTGGTACATGGATTATGGAAAATTATTTTAGAAGATAACCATAGTAAATCATTTTTATCTTTACTACTATAGTTAAGTTTATTTATATGTGACGTGAGGATTTTAAAAAGGATATCTTTATCTATTGAGTAGAAAAAACTTTTAATATCAAGCTTTAGATAGTACGCATTATTAGACTTATTGTTTGTGATTTGATTTAAAAACTTTTGCAATCGTTTTATTCCAAATATTGCACCTTTCTCTCTCCTGCATGCTAAAGAATCGAAAATAAACTTCTTATCAATTACCTCTTCAATATGGTTTATTAACAAATGATGAACGACCCTATCTCTAAAGCTTGCAGCAAATATTTCTCTAATTGTTGGGTATGATATAACAAAGCATGATGATTCCCCTACTTTGTAGGAATGAGTTTTTAATTGTAAATATATTTGATAGAGATTATTTTCAAAAGAAAATTCAAAATCTAATGCATATCGGCAATTTCTTTTACCTTTTCTACATGAGTAATATGCCTCAATTATGTATGATAAATCAAACACCATTCATAAAGAGTACCCTTTTTATAAATAAATTGCAGAGAGTATAGAATTCTACTAAGTGTGTAACCCGTACATATACTAGAAAGAATTGGCTAAAAATGATATCATTACAAAGTCCTTGAAATAGCCATAATCGTTAAATGGTGGAAAAAGAAATTTAAAGAAATATTGAATTAATGAAATTTTTGAAGAATATATATATTGAAAGATATATAAAAACAGAAGAAATATACAATCCGAATCTGTCATAGATTCAACTTTCATTTTTCCACAATAAAGGACGTATTAAATTATTAACAGTACAGTAATGGACTTAATTATTGGTCTCATTGCGACTCTGTTGGGAAGTGCTCTGACATTTTCTTACATCAAGTATGGAAGGAAATGGGTTGATATCAAAAATATACCAGAGGAAGAAATAGAGAGGGTCGCAAACAAATTAATCGGTGACAAGATAGAGGAAGCCGAAAAAGAAATAGAGAAGGAGAAGAAGGACGCAGAGAATAGATTAAGAGAGATGCGTAAAGAAACTCAAGAGCATGAGACTCTTTTGATAGAGAGAGAGAAGAAGCTCAACGCAAGAACAAAGATGCTTGATCAAAAGAGTGAAGAGCTAGAGGCAGCATCAGAGAGTGTTAAAAAAATGCAAAGAGGTCTAGAAAAAACAAGAGCTCAGTTAAAAGAAGAGCTAGAAAGAATTTCAGGTCTTACTCAAGAAGAGGCTAGACAGAAACTCATGGACCAAGTAGATGAGGATATTAAAAACTACGAAGCTAAAAAGATTAGACAAGCAGAGAAAAGAGCAGAGGAAGTAGCTGAAGAGAAAGCTAGAGAGATATTGGTAGAATCTATGCAAAGAATAGCTACTGACTACGTCGGAGAGACAACAACCTCAGCAATTAAAATTGATGATGACAAAGTTAAGGGTAGAGTTATCGGTAAAGAGGGTAGAAATATTCGTGCATTCGAAAAGTTAACGGGAGTAGATGTAATAGTTGATGAATCACCTAATACAATAGCACTCTCCTCCTTTGATCCCCTAAGAAGAGAAATCGCATCAGTAGCATTAACCAAACTTATTGGTGACGGTAGAATCCACCCAGGTTCAATAGAAGAGGCAATTAGAAAAGCTAAGAATGAAATCTCCATTGAGATTAAAAAGAACGGTCAAATACTNNGGTCAATCCCTTATGTCCCACACTATCGAGATGATGAGAGTAGGTGAGGTATTAGCAGCAGAAGTAGGTGCAGATGTTGGTCTTGTAAAAAGAGCCTGTCTTTTACATGATGTAGGTAAGGTACTTACACATAAGATTGATAGTCCTCATCACCATATATCTGGTCAGGTTGCTAGGAAGTATGGATTAGATGATAAGCTAGTAAATGCAATTGAGGCACACCACTTAGATATAGAGCCACAATCTGTTGAAGCAGTATTAGTATATATTGCAGATGCTATTTCAGGTGCTAGACCTGGTGCTAGAAAGGACAGCTACGAGCAGTATATTCAAAGGATAGAGTCTTTAGAGAATGTTGCTAAGGAATTAGGTGGAGATAGGCTAGAAGAGGTGTTTGCTATTAAAGCAGGTAGAGAATTAAGAATAATTGTAAAGCCTGCATTAATCTCTGATGATGAGATGACAGTGCTTGCAAAGGATATCGCACAGAGTATTGAGAAGACTCAAAACTATCCTGGTAATGTAGAAGTGACAATAATTAGGGAAACTAGGGCTGTAGAAGTAGCTAGATAAGCTAACTTCTAGTAAACAATACTACAGGACCTTGGTGAAGTTTTTAAAAAGAAGAGGGCTTAATGCCCTCTCTTTCATTAATGAATCCTTAATCTGTATACATTTTAATGTAAAACTTCAAGGTATTAAAAGTTTTGTTTAAAATCGTGACTTCCCTAAAAAACCTTTAACAAAAGTACTTTTAGCTCCAATATCCATGAAACATTGATATTACACAATTCTTAATAAAAATATGCTAAAAAGGTATAGCAAAATTTTTATACATATGTATATAAAAAGCTATATACAAAGAGCTTTTCTATATAGTTTTTCTAGGGTCCTATAATAATATGGTGCTTGATGTAAGCCTTTATTTACGCTATTTTATTCATGTGGTACTACAAATCGTATGATATCAGGATTTGTGGCACCCATATCTCGAAGAAAGGAGGTTTTAAACACATGTTAAAGAAAGATTTAGTAGAGAAAGTTGCAAAAGCTGCAGGTCTTACTAAGAAGCAGGCTGGTGAGGCTGTAGATGCATTATTTGATGCAATCACAGGATCACTTAAGTCTGGCGACCCTGTTTTACTAACAGGATTCGGTAAATTTGAAGTAAGAGAAAGAGCTGCTAGAACAGGTATTAATCCTAAGACACTTGAGAAGATCAAGTTACCAGCAACAAAGGTTCCTGCCTTTAAAGCTGGAAAAGCTCTTAAGGTTGCTGTTAAGTAAGCAATTTCTGCCGGCATTTCTCTCTAGACGAGAGAATTAGAAAACCTGGGTTCCTGACCCAGGTCTTTCTATTTAAGAACCGAATAAATTACTTCTTCTTGTTAAAATAGAAGATAACGGAATTAGCCTTTTGTAAATCAACCATTTCATCAACACTTAACTTCTCCTTACTCTCTATCATCTTAATGATAAACTTCTCAAAAAGATTTAACTTTGTAAAAACAATTCTCCCTGGGAGCTTAACATACTGTATATTCCCTCTAATATCCTCAGGAATACTCTCATACTCACTCTTACTATTAGTATGATCTTTATCCAACATACCAACAGCAAATACGAACACTCTCTTCCCCTTTAAGGTCTCCCAATTCTTTATAAGGAAATCTTTGTAAAAAGTATGACCCCCATATACAGAAGAACCAAGAATTACGTTCTCATATGAATCAAGAGTATTAATATCAAACTTATCAACAGAAAAAATCTCACTTCCAGAAATATTCTTGTATATATATTCAGCATACTCTTTTGTACTACCATGTTTTGATCTATATATTATTACTGTCTTCATTTTCTAAATTTTTAATTTACAACCAAAGTATATATCAATCCTATATACACATTAACAACAAAGAAATTCTTGCCTTTACAACTTCATATTTTCTCAATGACATGCTACTATGTATTCAAATAAATGATTAAACATCTGCCAGTGAGGAAATTCTTTCTTCCAAACAAAAATAACGGATACAAACCATACCTCCTAAGAAAATCTGCACTCTCAATATATACCCTGATATTACTTCTTCTTAATATGTTTGGTGGACTATTAGGAATACCAGAAGCAATGGCTAGTACCATTACTCCCGCAAACATCATACAGCTCACAAATCAACAAAGAGCATCTGCAGGTCTAAATACCCTAAGCACTGACTCTAGACTCTCTGCAGCGGCTCAGGCGAAGGCTAACAACATGTTTCAAGAGCAGTACTGGGATCACTTTGGACCAAATGGAGAAACCCCATGGATGTTCATCTCCCAAGCAGGATATACATATGTATATGCAGGAGAAAATTTAGCGAAAGGATTTAGAACAGCAGAAGGAGTACATGAAGCATGGATGGCAAGTCCAACACACAGGGATAATATAATGAGTAATAAGTATAAAGATATTGGAGTAGCAGTAGTACAAGGAATATTAGAAGGAAAAGAAACAACCCTTGTTGTTCAAATGTTTGGAAATCTAACAACAGAAATATACAAAGCAGACACCCCAGTTAAAGCAGTTGAAACACCAACACCAAAACCAACGATATTAGATAAAGGAGAAATTAAGTCTATAAGTATTACCAATCCTAAAACAGGAGACTTAATAAAAGATGCAAATATAGATATTAAAGGAGAAACAAAAAACATCTCAGGTTCATACTTTGTTGAAATATTAAATAAAGAACAAGTAGTAGGTGAAGTAGAAAGTAGCTCTTCTACATGGGAATATGATAAAGAAAGTGACTGGGAAGAAGGAGAACAAAAAATTGTAGCTCAAATTAAAGGACAAGACATTAAATCAGATGAAGTAGTATTCACAATTGATTCAACCCCACCATTAGTAGAAAAAGAAAAAATAGCAGTAAAAAGAACAGAAGAATTCTTTGAAATAACCTTTGAAGTAAAGGAAGATATTGAATCATTAAAATTCATATCTGGAGATAAAACATATGATTTTGAAATAACAGAGGAAGGATACGCAGTATTAGGAATATCTAAGAGTGACATAAAGGAAAGATCATTAATAATTGTAAGTGATAAAGCAGGTAATATAGCAGAATATGATATCTCAGAATACTTCTTAGATGGAGATGAGCAAGCAAGAAGCTCATTTAATTTTGTACTTTGGGTAAGAGATTTCTTTGGTACAATAGATGGGATTAGCTTAGCAATAGTAATGTTTGTATTCCTACTACTTGCAATAGAAGTGTATGTATACTGGAGAAAAGGATTACTTGGTAAGAATTCAGGAGGTCTATTTACATTAGGAGCATGGTGGCTAATAATCTTAGTTGGTATATTTAAAGGTTTCGGAGGAATTATTAATTAACACTGCCTAAAATTGAAAAAGAATCTAGAATTAAAAAATGAAATAGTATATCTATTCCTAATAGTGTTAGTGACAGTATATTTTGCATACTCTACACATGTAGTTGACTCTATGTTTCTAATAAGTGGTCTGCTAGGATGGTTGCTTTTACTAACATGGTTTGTAAGAGCATTTGCACTTTACTCTGGAAGAAGAATATCCCAATACAGCGAAGTAATACAAAGAATTTCAATTAAAGAAAGATTCTTCTCTTACTTCATATTACCATCAGTATTCTATATATCCTTACTAATATACATATATTTTAATACAACATTTGTAATGGATCTTGTATTAATTGCAGTAGCATCACTCCAAATATTCATTCTCTTTGTCAACGTAAAAGGCTCACTAAGTAAGGTATACAGTATAGCTAGTCAAACAAAAGCAGTATTTGATTTCATATGTATATCTACATTCTTTCTACTACTCTCGGTATTGATAAGAATGGGTTTGGGAATATGGGAATTCTTAGGATTAGTATTCCTCTCTTCATTAATACTCTTTTGGTTTGATATTAAAGTACATAGTAGGGAAAGCCTACTCGGATTTCTTCTCTCTTTACTATCATCTCTTTTTGTAGCAATATTTTCAGGAATATTCTTTACAAGTAATATATTTGTAATACCTGCAGTAGGTACACTCTCCTTCTATTTAATTTTATCTCTTTGGAACATAAGATTTTCGGGTAAGGTAAAATTAGTTGACTACCTTCTACCTTTCCTTTACTCTATTCTAGCTTTAATATTAATACTAAACATATGAAAAAACACATGATACTAAAAGTAGGAGGCTCAATTCTGTATGACCATTTACTAAACATTAACTTTGAACTCTTCAGAAGACTTAAGAAATGGTATTGGGAAGCAAAGAATGAATATGAATCGATAGTGTTGGTTACAGGCGGAGGTGGTCTCTCTAGAAATGTTCAAGACAAAGTTTCAGAACAGATAGGGGAGGAAGAGAATTTACACAATATTGCAATGTCACTAACTCAAACCAATGCAACAATACTTACATCTTACTTAGAAGACAAAGAGATATTTGTACCTAAGAAATTAGGAGATGCATATGAATACCTTCATTCAGCAGGAGGTAAATATATGGTAAGTGGAGGATTAAAGGTGGGTTGGAGTACAGATATGGACGCAGCTGTATTTGCAGACATTCTAAGTATGGACAGGGTACATAAGATATCGAATGTAGATGCAATATATGATAAAGATCCTAAAGAGTTCTTCGAAGCTCAAGCCATTAGAGATATGACATGGAAGCAATACTTTGAAATGTTTAATATAATGCCGGGACAATCACATACCCCTAATTCTCATATACCAGTAGATGCACACTGTGCAATGTATTGTGAAAAGAAAGGGATATCATTCCATGTAACAGGAGGAAAACTACTAGATGAAATAGAAGAGATAAATGATATCTTAAAAGAAGGAACCTTTTTACATCCTTAATTACTCAATACTAATAACTTTGCATGAAGTTTTTCCAGAAGG
>DHVL01000005.1:8922-9525 GCA_002412645.1 Candidatus Dojkabacteria bacterium UBA5209
ATTGTTACCTTACAACCAATATCTACTGAACTTACTTTCTTCTTCTCAACAACCTGTGCAATCTCCAACCTAGATTTAATCTCTAAGATCTTCTCTTCATTGTTTTGAAAATCTTCAGCAGCAATTGAGTAACCATCGTTCTCTCTTAGATCACCCTGACTTCTCATTTGATTAAGTGTTTCTTGTAATTGCTTCCTAATAACACCTTCTCTTCTTTTAAGTTCTGTTTGTAATTTCTTAAACCCTTCTTTTGTTAGCAGTACGCTATTATTTTGTGCTGCCATTTTTACTACCTTCTAATTTATATTCGTCGAATAATATATGTATTTAATATCTATGTCAAATCTTTTAAATAGGGTTTGAAGTATATCATTTCAGTATAAGAAATACAGACCAAAAAAGAAAAATATGGTAGAATACTAACCGAAATATGCCGCTATCGTCTAACGGTTAGGACGCATGATTCTCAATCATGCAATCGGGGTTCGATTCCCCGTAGCGGTACCATTTTTAAAAATGATAAAATTCGACCTAATAACAATATTCCCAGAATCTCTACAAGCATATCTTGATACAAGCATATTAAAGAGAGCTCAAGAGAAA
>DHVL01000021.1 GCA_002412645.1 Candidatus Dojkabacteria bacterium UBA5209
CCATCCACTATCTCATTACCATGTACAGTAGCTCTAAAATCTCCAGTATGACCTAACATATCTGGATTAGCGAAGTTGATAAGGATGAATTTGTACCCATTAGTTTTAATCTTTTTTATCCTATCCAACACCTCATCTCTAATCAAAGGAGCGCTCATCTGAGGCATCTTTGCATAGTTATCAATTTTGGGAGACGGTATATTTATCGTATCCTCTCCTTTGTGAGCCTGTTCAATACCACCATTAAAGAAGTAAGTGACATGCATATTCTTCTCTGTTTCAGATACATGAAGTTGATTCATATCGTGATCAGCAAGATATGAAGCCAGAGACTTCTTAATCTTTTTAGGAGGAAATATTACATGGGCAGGAATACCCTCTTCGTAACCTGTCATAGTAGCAAAGTACAAATTTTCAGGAAAATCTCTCCTCACAAAATGCTCGAACTCTTTTAATACAAATGCCTTAGTTAATTCTCTAGCTCTGTCTTCTCTAAAATTCCAATATACAACTACATCATTAGATTTAATTGGACCAACTGGTTTACCCTGAGAATCTACACGTGTTCTTGGGATAAAGAATTGATCTGTTTCATTTACTGCATATGCTTTTTGCAATGCAACAACAGGATCTTGAAAAGTCTCTTTGGAAAGACCGACCATCGCATCATATGCCAACTTAACCCTCTCCCACCTACTATCCCTATCCATACCGTAGAATCTACCCTGCATAGAAGCTATCCTTCCAATACCTAACTCTGCAATCTTTTCATTTAGTTTGTTCAAATACAAAAAACCCTCCTTTGGAGGAGTATCTCTACCATCTAAGATAGGGTGAAGAAATGGATCTACACCATTAGCCTTTGCAAGCTCCATTAATGAAAAGAGATGCTTAATATGACCATGTACACCAGCTGCACTTAGTACACCTACAAAATGTAAATTACTACCTCTTTTCTTTACCTCTTTGAAAACCTCTTTTAATACATCATTACCATCTAATTCATGGGTAGATATTGCATCATTAATACGAGGCAATGTTTGATATACAACCTGACCTGCTCCTAAGTTAAGATGCCCTACCTCACTGTTTCCAGATTCCTCACCAGGTAAACCTACATATGTACCAGATGCATGTATTAAAGTTGATTTTGCTTGAGTCCATATCGTATCCAAAAAGGGAGTCTTAGCTGCTAAGACCGCATTACCTTCCGCATCTGGATGTACACCCAAACCATCCAATATTATCAATGTCACAAACTCTTTACCCTTAGGTTGTGTAGTATTAATATTTTTTTCTTCTTCTTTTCTATTAAAAAGTCCAAACATGTTTCTAGATAGTGTAAAATAAAAACTAATATAATATACATAAATATATATGATTAGTAAAAAAGATATTACAGAATTACAGAAAAAACTGTATGAAATAGAGGAATCTTTAAACATACCCTCTAAGCAAACAGCTCTTGAGGTACTGACTAAAGAAAGCACTAGAGAAGACCTTTGGGAGAACAGAGAGAATGCTCAGAAGATTCTAAGTGATATTAATGAGATACAGGAAGAAATATTCCAAATTAAGAGATTAAAAGAGGAATTAGACACTCTTCTCTCTCTCTTTGATGAAACCTCTCAAGAGGATCAGAATTCATTAGAAGATGAATATCACAAACTTAAGAAAGAAATAGAAACTTTTGAAACTATAAAATTCCTCTCAGGGAAATATGACAAAGAAGACGCAATACTCTCTATACATGCAGGTCAAGGAGGTACAGAGGCAAATGATTGGGCAGAAATGCTCTTTAGAATGTATACAATGTATTTTGAAAAAAAAGGTTGGAAATATACTGTTACAGATATAACCAAAGGTACTGAAACAGGAATATCTACTGTATCTTTAACTGTGAATGGTAAATATGCATATGGATTACTAAAGAGGGAACACGGTGTACACAGACTAGTAAGACTCTCTCCATTTAATGCTCAAAATCTTAGACAAACATCATTTGCAGCAGTAGATGTAATACCAATACTTAAAGATTTAGAAAAAGATATCCATATTCCAGACTCTGATATTGAATTTAAAGCGGTAAGATCTGGTGGACCAGGTGGTCAGAATGTAAATAAAACATCCTCTGCAGTACAAATTACACACATCCCTACTGGAATATATGTACACTGTTCTGAAACAAGAAGTCAGCTCCAAAACAGAGAAAAAGCCATGCTAATATTAAAAGGTAAGCTTTGGAAGATATTAGAAGAGAACAGATTAAAAGAAATATCTGATATTAAAGGTGATTACAAGATAGCGGGGTGGGGAAATCAAATACGAAATTATGTACTACATCCATACAAATTAGTTAAAGATTTAAGAACAGGTATAGAAAGTAGCAATCCAGAAAGCGTACTAGATGGAGAGATAGAGGAATTTGTTGAAGCCCAGGTCAGAATGCAGTAATATATTGAAGTATAAACTAACTGCCTAAATAGATGGTACTCTTTGATACAGTAACCAAAAAATATAAAGATGATATTACAGCTCTCCAAGATGTAAACTTTTTTATTGAGGAAGGAGAATTCTGCTTCCTAGTAGGACCCTCTGGTGCTGGTAAATCTACAATCATGAGATTACTAATCCGAGAAGAAGTACCAACCTTTGGTAGTATATTCTTTAGAGATATCGAAGTTCCTAAACTAACTAGAAGATTACTACCTGCATATAGACAGAGATTAGGAGTTGTATTTCAAGATATTAAGCTTTTACAAAGTAAAACTTTAGAAGAAAATATTGCATTTGCATTAGAGATTCTAGATAAAAGTCCAAAAGAAATTATTGATACCACAGACTACCTACTCGATTTAGTAGGCCTTAGAGAGAGAAGAACTCTCTTCCCTGATGAGCTGTCTGGTGGTGAACAGCAAAGGGGAGCAATAGCAAGAGCAATAGCAAACAAGCCAGACCTCTTTATCGCAGATGAACCAACAGGAAACTTAGATGCCGTGAATGCTAAACAGATATTAGAGATATTAAAAACAATCAATCAAACAGGTACAACAGTAATGGTAATCTCTCATGATTACAACTTAGTAAATGGTTCTAAAGCAAGAACCATAACTTTAACAGATGGGAAGCTTTCTTCAGATACAGGTAAAAAAGTGATGCCTAAGAAAGAGACCAAAGATGAAAAGAAAGATGTAGAGGTAAGTAAGGAGTTTGAGAAATTAAGTAAATCACTACAAGAGAAGTTTAAGAAGTTTGCTATTAATTCGCCAGACATACTTCTCAATATTACTACTGGTGATTTAAAGAATATGAAATTAACAAAACAGGAGCATGAAGAATTAGAAAGCTTTGTAAAAAATTATTTAAGTAAGAAATAACATGACTAATACTCCTAGTAGAATTTTTAAAGTAACAAAAACCAATGTAAAAAGAAATAAGTGGTTAACACTCTCTACTATATTAGTATCTGCAATTGTGTTTACCCTTTCCTCTGTCTTTATCTCCATGTCTATTCTTTCTCAAAAAGCAGTAGACTACTATGAACAGAAAGCACAGGTAATAGTATTCTTTAAGAAAGGTACAAGCGAAGCAGATATATTAACCTTTAGAGATAGTATCTATAATTCAGAATTAATAGAACAAATAGAGTATGTATCACAGGAAGAGGCTTTAGTAATATATAAGGAAGATTTTAAAGATAATCCAGATTTAATCTCTACAGTTACTGCAGATTCACTACCCGCTAGTTTAGAAGTAAGAGCAAAAGATATTACCTCTCTACTTACTGTTATTGAAGATATTAATAAAGCAAAAGAGACTAATGCTTCTGTAGATGAGGTTATGTACTTTAAAGATGTAGTTGATAATATGAAAACTCTCTCTACCATTATCAATATAGGTTCAGTATTACTAATTACAGCAATGGGTGTTGTTACAGTTGCATTAATAAGAGTAACTATTGGTTTTAATATAAAACTTCATCAAGAAGAAATAGAGATTATGCATCTTGTTGGTAGTTCGGATAAATTCATTAGAACACCATTCCTACTAGAAGGTACCTTCTACGGCTTTGTCGGTGGCCTTCTATCCTCTATTATCATCCTTATACCTTGGTATGCAGTAGTTATTTATAGTAGTGGTACTGATTATTCATATTGGCTTAATCAGATATTTACTGACTTCAACCTTTCTTACGTAATACAATTTAATATTGCCTTTATACTTATATATCTCCTAATTCATATTCTTGTTGGTTCTTTGATTGGTTTCTTAAGTAGTTTAAGTGCTGTTAAAAAATATTTAAATGAATAGTGTATGAAAAAGGTTTTACTGTTAATAACAATTTTAAGCATATTCTTTTCCTTTGTTATCTTACCTAGGGTAGATTCGTTCGCTCAGGTATCTGCTTGTCCCGAATCAATGCCAACATTAGAAAGATATAACTGTTTACAGAACGAAAGAGAGAAGTTAGAGAAATCTCAAGGTACTTTACAAAAGAAGTTAAAAGATGAGGATTATCAACAGCTTTCTTTGTCAGAAAAGATCTCTTATATAAATGGACAAGTTTCAGAAACAGAGAGGGTAATAAATGCATTACATATGGATATTTTAACGCAAGATCTTGAGATAAATATGCTTTCAACTGAAATACAAGATATGGAGGATAAACTTGGGATAATAAAACAGGAGGTATCACTTTTAGAAGAAACTGTTAATCAAAGGGTAATGGAATCTTACAAATATTCCTATGTTGGTGCTCTTGAAGTTATACTCGATATAAAAAATATTGAAAATGTACTAAGAAAAACAAAATATCTAATTGAAACGAGAGCAAAAGACAAGGTTTCTTTACAAAATTATGGTGAGAAAGTAAAAGCTCTTGAAGATGATGAAAAAATACTCTCAGAGAAAAAAGCAGAATTACAAATTAAGAGAAACGAGATAGAAAGTGAAAAGCAGAAGTTGGTTGATGAGAAAAATCTTCTTGCTTCACAAAGAGCTGAACAAAGTAAATTGTTAGCGGAATCACAAAGGAGAGAGAGAGATTATAAAGCACAATTAGCAACATTATCTACAATAATAAATGATACAGAGAGTGTAATATCTGAGGTGACCTATAAATTACTTCAAGAAGGTAAATTAGGTGATGGTGCCCCTGTTCTTGCAGGACAATTTATCGGAAGACAGGGACATACAGGATGTTCATTTGGTTCCCATCTTCATTTTGAAATAAGAAACTCAAGTGGAACACATATAGATCCAGCAAAGTACCTTACTATCAGTGGAACATCTTTAACAAGTGGTAGCTATATCTCTCCATATAAAAATTATTCCGCTTATATTACACAGTCTTTTGCAAGACATGGATATAGAGCAATAGATATGGTTACTTTTTCAACTGGGAATCAAAATTATGAACGATATACAGTATCATACGGTCTATGTTCTGCTGTAAATAATATATTAAACAGCAGGAAAGATCAGGGATTATCTGACTGGAATCTTGCATATTTGACAGGAGAAGGAGCTGGTATTCACGCTGTTGCTTCAGGCAGAGTATATTACAGTACATATGCTACAGGAGATCCTAGTAATCCAACAAAATATGCGTATGTAAAGCATAATGATGGAAACACCTCCTTCTACCTTCATATTCAATAACTTTTGCTAATTCCAAAACTTTCTGCTAAACTTTCTGAAACTATAAGTTTATTTTAATTTTTCATACCTGTCTTAATGGCAAAAAGTAAACCAGTACAATCTAAGAAGGACTCTAAAGTCACTTTAAGGATTAAAAAACCCCAATTAAAAAAGATTAAGTTTTCTAAACCTAATCTATCTAACTACAAGAAATTGTTTAGACCAGTAGCAACAGTCTTAGTAGTATTTGTTGCATTTGTATTAGTAGATTTATTAGTACAATACCTAAACAATGATTACAGTATAGCAGTAGTAAATGGAGTAAGAATAAGTAAGAATGAATATCATAAGAAATTAGAAGACTTGTATGGACAATCTGTAGCTAAGCAGTTAATAGATCAGGAGATAATATTACAGGAGGCTGCAAAGGAAGATATCCAAGCTACTGATGAAGAGGTACAGGAAAGATTAGATGACATTATCTCAAGTATTGGTGGACAGGAATCATATGAAGCAGCTCTTGTTGCAAACAACTTAGCTGAGAAAGATCTTAAAGAACAGATTAAGTTAGATATCATAACTAAAGAAATTTTAGAGCCTTCCATAGAGTATACTGAAGAGGATGTAAAGGCATTCTTTGATCAGTATAGTGCAGTAATATTCCCAAATGAGACAGCAGAATTGGAAGAGGGAGAAAAATTAGATTACGAGCTTTACAAGGAAGAAACAACAGATGTATATATACAACAGCAAGTTGAGCAAGAGAAATATGGTTGGATAGATGGTTTGTATACTAATTACAAAATACAAGATAACTCAACAGAGAAACCTAAATATGGAGTACTTACTACTACAATAAATATCATCAAGAACTTAACAGAGAAGATGAATAGTAATGTAGAGTAAACAGTTATTAGAAATGATAAAAGGGGGTTTTAAAGCCCCCTTTTTGTTATTTTACCCCGTTGTTTGCAGGCTCTACTAAGCCATAATCACCATGTTCTCTTTTGTAAAGCATAGAGATTTTACCTGTGTTTTTGTTTCTAAAAAGTAATTGATTGTATCCCAGTAACTCCATCCTCTCTATTGCCTCACCCTCTTCCAATGGACTCATATCCTCTATTTTCTTTCTTACAGAAATACTTGGTATATAATCAGAGTAATCGTCCTCTATCTCAACAGGTCTACTATTAATTGCCTCTGCCTCTATTACCTTCCATGGGGTAGCACCTTCCCAGTATGCTCTCTTTTCAGAATATCTTTTTAATCTTCTTGCTAATGTATCTGAAGCTTCATCAATATTTGCGTACATATCTGCTCCCTTAACCTCTACTCTAACTGTAGATTTAGGTAAATACACATTTATATCAATCCTAAAATCATGCTCTACTCCCTTACTACTAGTATATTCCTTTAAAAATATCTCCATATCTGTAGCTTCACTCCAAAGATGTTCATGTTTCCCTATCTTCTCTAATACATACTCTTTAATAGCTTGTGTAGGATCCATACCAACAAATGTAATCTTTATATCTTCTAAGTTCATATATTGGGGGAATTACAACTTATATATATTTAATTCTACCCTATTCTTTCTCAAACCTAAATCTTTACATTAGTATATTTAATATATACAATCATCCTATAATTTTTTACTAAGTACTCATGGAGCCTAAAGATTACAAAGAAGAGAGTATAATCTTCAAATCCAACGAGGATATATTAGAGAGATATGGAGAGATTTTTGAAACAGAAATAATCGATGGAAAAGAATACTACTTAGAAAGAGATTTTCTTTTAGAGGATGTAGATATCTTTAGATTCTTCTTAACACCTAGTGGATTAATAGCAATATCATCATCCACACATATACCTGAAGATCGAAAGGATGTATGGGAATTAGATACAGATCTACCTACTATAAAAGATTTTTTAAGATTCCTAGATGTGTTTGTAGAAGAAAGAGCCTCTCTTAAAGAAAGAAAACTCCTACAAGGAGCAATACCATATGCAAATGGATATTCATATAGAATATACATATACGATAATAAAAGAGATTCTGAGATAATGAAATCAGTATTAGATGAAAGAAGAATGGGATATTTACTTAGTCAATATAAACAAGAGTAATTCTTGCAGAAATATTAGGATATATATATAATAATTCTGTTATTCCGCGATAGCTCAATGGTAGAGCTAACGGCTGTTAACCGTTCGGTTCCAGGTTCGAGTCCTGGTCGCGGAGTTTTTTTTCTTTCTTGCCAATACAAGCGTGATGTGTAATCATACTTATTATTTTACCTACTCTACATCATGAAAGAAAAAATACTAGAAAGAATTAAAGAGAGTATCTCTGAAATCTCCAAGACAAATGAAGCATATCTTCGGTTAATAGAACTAAAAGAGGATGTAACCCAAACTCTAGACGAACAGATTAATAAATTCCTAGAAGAGAAAGAGATTGTTAAAAGAATTAAGTTTCCTAAAGTGAAATTTAATTGGAAATATCTCATTAGTATCCCCTTTATATATTCCATGATTATTCCAACAGTATTACTCCATATATTTATTCAAATATATCAACAAGTATGTTTTAGACTATACGGTATTCCATTAGTAAAACAAAGCGAATACCTCGTGTATGACAGGCAGCTATTCAGTTTTTTAAACCCCATAGAGAAGTTTAACTGTATATACTGTAGTTATGTAAATAATATATTTAGATTCTCTACAGAGATTGGTGCTAGGACAGAAAGATATTGGTGTCCTATTAAATATTATAGAAGAATAAATAAATCACATTCTCAATATAATAAGTTTGTGAAAGATGCCAATTCTAGAGAAGAGATACAGGAAAAATGGGAAGAGTTAAGAGACTTCTCTGACCTAGAGAAGAAATAGAATTGTGTGAAGTTAAGGAATATGCCATATATGGTCTCCCCTTATATATAATTAAATATGAATAAACCTACTATAACAGGTCAAGTTAATGATAAAGCTCTCCAACTATTAGATTAAAACCCCCAAGGTCTCTTTCGTATGGTAAGATAAAAAGATAAATATTAATAAATAAATACATATGAGTAAAAATCCTTTTTACAACGCTCTCGGTGCAATAGCATATATTATAGTAATAGTATTCTCTATTAACCTTATAGATGAACTTGAAACTAATGTAGGTATACAACAATACCTTATGCCAATAGTAATGCTATCTCTATTTACACTCTCTGCAGCTATAATGGCATATCTATTCTGTTACCAACCAGTTTTACTCTTAATTGATGGTAAGAAAGAAAAAGCAGTTTCTCTATTTCTTAAAACAGTAGGTATTTTTGCATCCTTTATTCTTCTTTTAGTATTACTGTATCTTCTTTTCTTCTAAATCTATACCTATAGTCTTAAAAGCCTTTTTATTATATAATCACAACACATAAATTCTGTTAGAAATAACAGTAACTATAAAGACAATATGTCTTTTAGATTTATGTATTGCACATTAAAAATATATTCAAAAAGGAGGAGTAATGGCCGTATATGGGTTCTTTTCATTATTTGCCATCATTATGATGGTAGCCCTTTTATTCTTGCTAATATTTCTTAGAAATAGGAAATTAGCAGTATATCTTGGTATCGGTACCTTTGTTATTACAGTAGTACAATTTGTATTACTAAATATGACTAAAATACATAATGAAGAAAAGAGTATTGTCATATTAATAACTCTAATACTGTATTTTAGTATAGTCATATTTCAACTATACGAACTTTGTAAAAGAGAGGGTATGATAAAGGAGGAAAAATGTTTGGATTAAAGTTTATTGCGCTTCTTTTGGGTATTCTTTTTACAGGAATCATTGTAAAAGAGAGGTTATACACCAAAGGAACAAAGATTAGTGCCCTATTTTTCTTAATATATTTGGCACTAAATACTGTTTTTATAAAATATGAGAATTGGACAGCCTGTATATTCTTTACAGTACTACCAATACTCATACTCATTGGGATTATCTTCATAGCAGATGATAATCAGTTAAGCAAGGACGGAGGGAAAAAATGTTACTAAAAATTATCACCCTAGTTTTAGGCCTTCTCTTTTTCATAGTAATATGGAGATTTGATTCAAAGAAAGATAACAAGTTTGCATTGGCATCAAAAATAGCTTCAGTCTTACTACTAGGAATACTAGTATATAATCTCTTTGTAGATTACAACAGCTGGGCATTAGACATTTTCTTCACATTAGGACCAATTGGGGTTTTCCTAATAATCATAACTGTAGAAGGCATGATTGAATTTCCTGAATGGAAGGATTGGTATAAATACTGGTAAGTATAAAAACCTTTTTGAATATTTTTTAAACAGGGTCAAGAGACTAAATCTTGTAATATATATTTACAATATTTCTTAGCTTGACCCTCAATTCTTTTACATCTTCCCTTCTACTCCCCCACCCTATATACTTTAATATATGCCTATACAAGACTCCCTAATACCACAGTATGTACCCTCAGAAGTAGTAGAAAACATCCCACAAAAAGAGAAAGAACAAACAACAGGATCAAGAATAAATCCATCACAAATAGAAATACTCTCACAACTGTATGATAAATATTCTAACAGTGAAGAAGAAATTGATATTGAGAATCTTTTCAAACAGAAAGAGAAAACAGAGATATTGGAGAATGCGAAATGGTCAATATATGGAACTCAGATGCACTCTCTACAGTACTTTACACTCCTCTTTGCTAGAAGTGCATATTACAACAGAGTACCTACTTATGAAGATTTTAGGAATACATTCTTACAAAGAAAACCCGAATATTACTCCTCCTTTCTTAAAATATTACAATTAACAGAAGAATATACTAGTACAGAAGTCTTAGATTCTTCTCAAAACTTCTGGAACGAATGGAGAATGAATGGTCAGGACTTTACTCCAGGAAAGCATAAAAACTATACACTCTCTCCAACTCAAATACGTAGTATGTGGGAAGATGGTGTTGTACAGATAAAAGATATTGATAGATTTAGAGAAGGGTTTAAAGATGTTGAGAGTGACAAATTAAATCCAGAGAAAACCTTCTTAGCAAATGAGACCTTTTTAATACTTAATCTGTATTTTAATAACTCGAATCTCTTGATACCCACATTAATAGATGAAATATGTATACCTAAAGATTTTCCAAAAAAACCAATAGAGATAGTTGATTACAAAACAGGTAAACAGTTTAAAAAACCAGAATACAAAGAGAAAATACAAATATATCTTATGCTCTGCTCAGTATTAACAAATATAATAGACAGAGTTAACGATATACAATATGCTCCATCACAGTGGGAAATAGCTCATGAGAATTTAAATATTCAATTCCCACAACTAA
>DHVL01000011.1 GCA_002412645.1 Candidatus Dojkabacteria bacterium UBA5209
ATGGTGAGAGTTTCTGGGACAAGCTCTCTTCTCTTTTTGCTGGTGTAGGCAAGAGTCTTTCCAATATGGGCGGTGAGTCTGAGCCTCAAAGGAAAGAGGTTGTTAAATTAGAACCAGGTCAAGAAGAGGAGTTAACGGAGATTGAGAACAAGATGCTTAAACTTGGTTTCGAATTTGGCATTAGAGTTGTGACAAAGGCTTCTACACAGATTGAATCTGAACAGATATTAAGAGATATTGTAGCTAGTTTTAAACAGTTTACTACTGCTCATTTGAATACATTTGTACATTCTGTACCAGTTAAGGATGGTAATTCTATATATTCCGACTATGTTAAGAGATATCTTCCTAGTGATATTGTAGATATCTTAAATATTGAAGAGTTAGCATCTTTGTATCATATGCCTAATATTTCTGTAGAGACTCCTAATATTGCGTGGAGTAGATCAAAGAAATTAGAGCCTCCTATGAATTTACCTAAATCTACTGATGATGGTGTCACTGCTTTTGCTCAGACAGACTACAGGGGTTCTAGGGTAGAATTTGGTATAAAGAGGGAGGATAGGAGGAAGCACTTTTACATCTTAGGTAAAACTGGTGTAGGTAAGTCTACTGTATTTAAGAATATGTTTATCTCTGATATCTTGCGTGGTGAAGGTGCTTGTATTGTTGATCCTCACGGTGAGCTAGTCGAAGAGCTTTTAGATCATATACCTCCAGAGAGAGTAGATGATGTTATATATTTTAATCCAACGGATACTTCATATCCAATTGGTTTTAATTTACTAGAACTTAAAGACAAGTCCCAAAGAGATTTAATCGCTGATGGAGTAGTAGAGGTATTTAAGAAACAGTTTGGTGATTCGTGGGGTCCTAGATTACAATACATACTTACTAATACTGTAGCGACTGCACTGGAAGCACAAGGTACTACACTTCTTTCAGTCCCAAGGCTACTTATGGACAGAAACTACCGTAAATTTATCTTAAAACATGTAGAAGATCCAATACTAGTTAAATTCTGGGAAGAGGAGTTTGCCCAGATGAGTCAGAATCAAAAGCTTCTTTCTGAGGCTGTTTCCCCTATACAAAACAAAGTTGGTAGATTTATATCCTCTGCTGTGACTAGGAATATAATAGGGCAGGTAAAATCCACTATAGACTTGAGAGAGATAATGGATAATAAGAAGATATTGCTTGTTAATCTTGCACAGGGTAAGTTAGGAGAAGAGACAGCTTCTCTACTAGGAGGGATGATAATTACAAGATTGCAATCTACTGCACTAGAGAGGGTAGATGTATCTGCTGATCAGAGAAATGATTTCTTCCTGTTTGTAGATGAATTCCAAAATTTTGCAACGGATTCTTTTGCAAAGATACTGTCTGAAGCTAGAAAGTTTAAATTAGACTTATGTATGACTAATCAATATATTGATCAACTACCTTTAACAGTAAGGCAAGCAATCTTTGGTAATGTTGGAACTTTAGGTTCTTTTGTTGTTAGTCAGTCTGATGCCGCTATACTTGAGAAAGAGTTTGCACCTAATATCTCTGCTTCTGATTTAGTATCTTTAGATGCTCACTCTATGTACATTAAACTGTGTATAGATGGTATGACTTCTAATACCTTTAGTGCAGTATCTCTAGCTCCTAGGTTTGAACCTTTTGGTTTGAAGGATCAGGTAATAGCTTCTTCTAGAGAAAAATACGGTATACCTAAAGAAGTGATAGAGGAGAAGATAATTAGATGGAGTAATCAAGCTTACAGTGAGAAGGGTAATAGATCGCAGGTTAAAAAGGATGAAGTTGTATCAAAAAAGAGTGAGAAAGGTAAGTATGAGATAGAGGTGAAGGAGTAGGCTGAAATTGAAAAACAACCCTATAGTGTGGTATAATATTAATATATTCAATATCTGAGTATGTTGAATATTATGCCCTTTAAAAACATAGGATTAGTTATTCCCCATACCTTTTATATATGCAGAAGCGTTGCACAGAGATTTTAAACATTAAAGTTTGTGTGCAGCGTTGACTGTAAAAAATATAAAAAGGGAATTTAAATGGAGGAAAAAATGGAAGAAAAGATTTATTTAGAGATGAAGAAGTTAAGAGTTGGAATTGGTAGTGTTTGTTGGTACATACTTTCTGTAGTAATATTAAGTTTTATTGCAAAAGGACTGTTTATGTGGAGTGATTATTTAATGGTCAGCGCGGAAGAGCCGTTTACTACAGCAAAGTTTTTTGTTGCAGCTTTGCCATTCTTCGGAGGAGGTATACTAATCATTGGAATAGTTGTTCTCCTAATATACACTTGGCTTGTGCTCAAGAGGCTTGCCCAAGAAGACTAATCCGTATGTTCCAAATGGGGAACTTTTTACATATTCGTATGTTTAAGGTTCCCCTTCTTCTTTTAATATGTATATCCTTTGTGTTAAAATATTCTTGTTAATATTGTATTTTTGAAATATGTCTGGACATTCTAAATGGTCTACAATTAAACACAAGAAAGCAGCTAATGATGCTAAGAAGGGAAAGGTTTTTTCTAAGCTTTCTACACAAATTACTCATGCAGCTAGACAGGGTGGTGGAGATCCAGAGATGAATCCAAATTTAAGATTATATATTGATAAAGCAAAGAGTGCTGGTTTTCCTGTAGATAGGATAGAGAAAGCAATAGCAAAGGGTACAGGAGAGGGTAGTGATGGAGTAACTTTTGAAGAGGCTACATATGAGGGTTTTGGTCCTGGTGGTATACAAATAGTTGTTGATACACTTACGGATAACAAAAATAGGACTGTCTCTGATTTAAGAAAACTTTTTGAAGAGATAGGTGGGAATATGGGTGAGAGTGGATCTGTGTCTTGGAATTTTGAACCTAAGGGTTTAATAGTTATTAAATCTGGACATATGCAAAAATCTGCGAAATATGGACAAGAGGATGAATATATTGCTGAAGACAGAGAAGAGGTAATGATGGTTTTAATGGAATTAGAGAATATCTTAGATATCCAAGAGGTTGATATAGATGGAGTAGAGGGTTTAGAGATATATACAGAGTATTCTAATTTAGCAAAGGTTAGAGATGAAATCTCTAAATTAGGGTATGTAATAGAAGAGGCACAGATTATTAAAGAGCCTAAGATGAGTAAAAAAGTATCAGAAAAAGATTTGGAAAAAGCACAAGATGCACTAGAGAGATTGGAAGATCATGATGATGTACAAAATGTTTGGAGTGATTTAGAGTAATATTTATACTGCCCAGTATAAATTAGAAATGTATATTAATGTCTGTAGAACAAGAAATCCCAAATAGATTAGAGAGAAAGAGAAATCAATTAAATACCATTCAAAGGTTAGTCTATGAGCGATTACCAACGGAGTTAAACAGGGTTTTAAGCAAGGGTCAGGTCTCTTCTTTTGTTTTAGATAGGGGGAAGGAGAGTGCAGTAGAGATTTTTATCTCCGATTTTAAAAAGGGTTGGGATAATTCTACATATATGTTGTATATGAGGGAGTTTGATATTAGGAAATACTGTGATGCATATATGATGGATTTAGTTAAATATTTTTCAGAAGAAGAGCTTTTGGTATTAGATATTACTGATGAGGAATTAGATGATGAAATGAAGTTTTTTACCTTAGAAAGCGAAGATCAAAAGAGTGGAGCTATTTTAATGTTAAGAGATATGCAAGTAGAGGTGAAAGAGGATGTGTATGATGAGTGTTATTACTTTTTGGTTAGTGTGAAATAGTGGGAGATAAAGTGTAAAATACTTTTATGAGAATATTAGGTATAGATCCAGGTTTAGCTATAGTAGGTTGGTCAATTGTTGATTTTGATAATGATGGTAAACCAACAGCAATAGATTACGGCGCTATTACAACAGACAAGGGAATAGGGGTTGGAGACAGGCTCTCTGAAATATATCATGACCTTAATCACATTATCAAAGAGTTTAAACCTGAGTATTGTGGTTTAGAGACATTACTTTTTTACAACAATGCAAAGAC
>DHVL01000038.1 GCA_002412645.1 Candidatus Dojkabacteria bacterium UBA5209
CAATAATGCCTTGTGGAGTTATATGACTCCTTCCTTTATTTAATTCTTCCCTCTGTTTTCTTATTTGCCCTGGTATGGTATTTTCGTTAATCATTTCTACAAATGGTTTATTTAATTCAGACCTTCTTGGATTTAACATCTCCTCTTGTTCTTTTAATCTCTTTTCTAATTCCTCTTGATATTTTTCTCTCTCTGTCTTTATCTTCTCTATATCATCCTGTCTTCTTTCTACTGCTCTTTGTATTAATTCATTCTGTTTAGAAATATCACTAGAACTTGTTTTCATAGGTTGTTGTACTGCAGGAGGATCATATATCTGTGCTAGTTGTGATATTGATCTTGTATCGGTCATTCCCAATTGTGATTTTCTCGCTTCTATTTCTCTTGGATCCGAGGTTATTAATTCATGCTCAGATTGACTAGAGAGTACCTGTATTCCTACATGGTTTGCTCCTGCAAAGAAGAGTCCTTGTCCTCGATCACAGTTTAGTAAGAAGTTTCTTTCTCCATCGGAGAGATTAAAGACCTGTTGAAGTTTCTCTACTGCAGATGGACTCTGCTTCATCAGTACCTGTATAGATGAGTTTGAGATTATTGCTTTACCCATATCATTGTTCATAAAGTCGGCTACATCCTGTGTAATGGTTGTTAATCCTAAGTAGTACTTTCTTGCTCTCTTAGCAATTGAGTACATAAATTTGGAGGAGTCTTCACTTTGCATCATATACCATGCTTCATCAACAATTAGTAATCTTCTTCTTTGATCTTTTCGTATTTTAGTCCATATGAAGTCTAGCATTAGGTACATAGAGAGAGGTTTTAGTTCTTCTTGTAAATCTCTTACACTAAATACTGTAAATGGGTTGTTAATCTCAAAGTTACTTGCTTCATTGAATACTCCTGCTCCACTTCCCATTATGTATTTTTCCATTCTTCTTGCTAAATCATGAGCTTCTGTTTCTGCCATTCCTTTTAGTACTTTGTATAAATCTTCGAGTAGGGGAGCTTGTCTAGTTTGGGTTGCTGGATCAAATGTAATACCTTTTTCTCTGTATGTTAATATTAAAGCTCTGTCTAAGATAGAGGCTTCTACATTTGTTAAACCTCCAAACATCACTTTAAAAAAACCATGTAAGGAGAGCAGTTTCATTCTTAATTCATCCTCATCTTCTTCAGATACACCGGAGAGCTCAAATGGGTTCATCTTGTGTCCTTTGTCTTGTGAGAATGATATGTAAGAGCCATCTACTGCTTTAGAAAGATCTTCATACTCTCTTTCTGGGTCTATGATTATTACATGTGTTCCTAACATTAAGCTTCTGACAGCTTCTAATTTTACAAAGTAGCTCTTACCTGCTCCTGATTTTGCAAATACTACTGCATTAGCATTCTCTAATTCAAATCTATCGAATATCACCAAACTCTTGTTATGCATATTTATTCCATACATGATTCCATGGTCCATTGTTAACTCTGATGTAACAAATGGGAATGTGGTAGCAAGGGATGTGGTATCCATATTCCTTGTAATGTACAGTTTGTCTAATCCTAGTGGCTGTGTACTTATGAATGCAGGTTCTTGTTGAAGGGTCGCCGGTTTAGCGGTGACATTCATTGCAGCTAGAGTAGAAGTTACATTTCTAGAGTATTTTTCTAAGAGTTCTTTATCTGGTGCATATATTGTGACATACATAGCGAAGTGAAAGAACTTTTCTGTCCCTTCTGCTATTGAATCTTGCAACTGTTGTGCATCTGAGAGTGCTACTTTTAATGATGGGTCTACAACCTTTCTATCCTCCATTTGAGAGTAAAGAGTAGCTTCCATTTCTCCAATCTTTTTCTTAAGTTTTTCCAATATTACTTTTGAATCGACTGGGTAGTAAAAAGTACTAATACGTAAAGAGTGTTCGAAGTTGATAATGGGGGAGAGCCAATTTGGTCCTACAAATCTTGGATATCCACTAATGAAAAATGTTCTAGAGTAGTAATCTCCCATCTGTAGAGTATTAAAATCTACTTCTATATCTATTGGGGCTATTACATCCTGTGTAGTTAATCCTTCAAATTTTCCCTCTTGTGGTTGTTGTCTTACTTCCTCTAGCTTACTGTTATTACCAAGGGTATCTTTTAAGCTATCAAGGGCTTTAAAAAGAGGATTCTTTTTCTCTTTAACTTCTGTATCATTGAATCTCTCCTTAGTTATAACGTCTTCTTTCTGTTTCTGTGTAGAACTTAACTCTTTCTTGAGCTCCTCTTGGAATGTAGCGTAGTTATTCTGTGCAAATTTATTCTGACGCTCATCGAGCATCTGTATAGTTTTTGATGTTATATTGTTTTTATTCTGTTGATTGTCCATTTCCTACTTCTAATATCTCTTCGTCTGGGTTATATATTGTATACAGCTCTGTTAGGAGCTCTTTATTAGTTAATTGATGACCAAACAATCCCATTCTCCCTAACTGTTTTAATATGTGATCTCTTTTGGGATAGAGGAATATCTTTGCTTTTTCTAATAGCTGTTCTTGTTTCATTTGTATTGCTTGTTCCATCTCTTCTTTTGTTTTTTTAGATTTTAGTAAAGAAGAACCAGGGATATCTGCTGCAGTATTAAATGGTATTACTATTAAAAATGTTTTGTCTAATACATCATTTTGTACAATCAAGTTCTGTATGAACTCTGTATATATTGAGAGCTGTTTTCTAAGTCCTTCTGACATACTTTCATTCTCTTGATTCTTAAGGTAATCAACGTAGTTAGAAATATCTATTCTTCTAGTTCTAATTAGGATTTGTATATGGAAATTTAGTGAATTTAATAATCCTGCAAATGCATATATCTTACTATCTTGCTCATACTCTGCTAAAAGATCAAAGTTTATTGCAGATGTTTGTACTATTAGTGCAACACTACCACTTTTAGTAATGATTAAATCATCTACAATCTCTCTTACTTCTAAATGCTCTTGAGTAGAGGCAGTTGTTCTTGCTCTTGCATTTACATCCATTATTTTAACGCTATTTTCAAAGGTAATTTACTTTGATTTTCAGTTACTAATATTTTTAACTTTGGTACTCTAGAGAGTATACCTTCAAACTCTACAGTATACATACCTGTGGGATATATTCTATTGGTTAAGAAATATCCATTAGGACCAGTTCTATTTGCATACAGTATCTTACCATTAGAATCTTTTAAATATGTATTAATATTTGAAAGAGGTTGATTATCTTTAGTACAAAGCCATATGTTAATATTACCAGGTAGTTGATCCACACTTTTAATTGGGAATTGATACTTAGAGATATTCTCTTCTGTAATTGTAATATATTCATCGTCTGGTAGTATTACATTCTCTTTTTTCTCTTCTAATATTTCAGTATTCTCTTCTTGTGTATCTGCTTGAGCTAATATGTCATCTCCTGATTTTTCTTCAAATATTTGTGCTTTCTGTTCTTTCTCTGCTTTCTCTGATGCTCCTATTACTTTCTTCTTGTTAGTTTGAGGTGCTACTAGTGGTTTTACTCTCTGTTCCTTTAATGTCTGATTTAACCATACTCGTTGGGTAGGTTTATTTATTGCTGTAAAGAAATTTATTATAGCCTTATCAGCTGGTTGATCATTTATTGGAACTAATGCTAAGAATGCTCCTATACCTGAGAGTATTGCAAATATTGGTATACCTACTGCTCCTGGTATATCTCCCCTTATCGAGAAGTAAAGAAATATTCCTCCCGTACCTATACCTAGTGCAAGGTATGCAAACTCTTTTAGAGTAAATCTTGTGAAGAGTTTAAATTCGATATCTAATACATTTTGTGGAATAGGGTGTTGTCTCATTATTCACAAATAGTTTACCAGAATTATTAGTAATAGTGGAGTGAATACTTCTTAAAAAATCTACTACCTGTTATCATATCCTGTAATGTATAGTAAAGAGATAGAGGGGATTGTAAAAGAATTTATTAAGTTTAAGTCTAATATGGGAGTTAGGCTTACTACTAAGAATGTCCAGTATATATGGGGTAAGAGTGTATTGAAGAGATTGTCAGATGATACATTAAAAGTATTAGAAAAGAGTAGTAAAAAAGAGAATGCGAGAGTTATAGAGGGGAAGGTAGAGATTGCTAAGAGTAATTTAAATATGTTATTAATTTTTAAATGGGTTCGTTTTATTGGTATCTCTGGTTCTGTAGGGGCTGGTTTTGCAAAAGAAGAAGATGATATAGATTTATTTATTGTTGTTAAGAATGGCACTGCATGGATTTATAGGGGGATATTGAGTATTAGGAATATCTTTAATCATGTTATTAGAACTAAAAGAGATGGTAAGAGGGTGAGAGATCTTTTCTGTCTAAACTATATTGTAGAAGAGAGGGGTTTAAATTTAGAATCGGATATGTTTAATTTCCATGAATTAATGTGTTTAATACCTGTTTATAACCAGGGGTATATTAATTATATATACAGTAAAAACAAATGGTTATTAGAAGATTATTTTATAAACAAAGAGCTATTAAAAAATAGGGTAAGGAAGAGTAAGGGAGTAAATTTATTAGTTAGGTTGTTTAATTTATTGGCATATGTAGCTCAGATTATTTTTATGATTGTTAGTAATCATAGGCCAGAGTTAAAGAGAATATTTTCTAATTACAAGAAAGGTAGTATACAGTTCTTTCCGAAAGGGTATAAAGAGGGGGTGTTGAAGAAATTACTCTCCGTTTAAGTGTACTAAATCGGAATCTTTTAAGAGTTCCTTTGGAAGTGTTTTAGAGTCGATTACTGTAATAAAGGTTTGTTGTTTATCTAAGAGTTTTTTGTCAAATATCTTCTCTGTGTTGTATATATCTAATTCGGAAGCTATATCATCTAAGAGTAAGATTGGGTAGAAACCTGTTTTATTATGTACTACCTCTTGGCTTTGAAATATTAGCATTCCTATTGCTAATCTTTTCTCACCTCTTGAACCGAATTTCCTAATATCTTTTCCAAGTGATATTTCCCAATCATCTCTGTGTGGACCTACATTTGTATATCCTGTTGCAATATCTTTTCGTTTGCTGTTTTCTAAATCTACAGAGAGCTGTTCTATTATATACTCATGATTATTTATCTTTCTTCTATCTATCGTAAAATCAGTTTTGTATTTAATATCATATCCTTGAGCTGAGAGTTCTTTAGAGAGGTTAATTCTTTCTTGTAATATAGGTACTGATTTCTCAACAAACTGTTTGCTCCAGAAATTTAGTAGAGGATCATTTACAGCGATAACGCCTTTTTCATAAAAGAGTTTAGCTAATTTCTTAAGATATGCATTTCTTTGTCTTAATACTTTCTTAAATTCTTTTAAAGTACTTTCATATTCGTAATTGTATTTACTTATGGTTTCATCTAAGAAATTTCTTCTTTGTGAAGAGGATATCATTAAGAGTTCTATTTTCTCTGGATTAAAGATTGTAGCAGAACTATTCTCAAAAAAGGTTTTGCTTCTTACATTCTTACCCTCTATTTTGAATATTCTTTTTTCTTTGTCTTTGAAATATACATGACTTCTATCATCTTTTAATATCTCTATTCTTGTATGTACCTGTTTACTTTGTTCTGTATTAATGAATTCATCTGTAGATGCCCATGGTGATTTACCATTGCTTATCAAGTAGAGTGCTTCCAATACAGAGCTTTTACCCTGAGCATTACTTCCGTAGAATATGGTTATGTTTTTATTAAAGATGAAGGTCTTTTCCTTAAACTTTCTAAAGTTTTTAAGTATTAATTTCTCAATCATTATGTCTTTAATATACTAAGGAATGCTTCTTGTGGGATGTTTACCTGTCCTACCATCTTAAGTCTCTTTTTACCCTTTTTCTGTTTCTCTAAGAGTTTAAGTCTACGAGTGTAATCTCCTCCATACAGTTTTGCAGTAACATCTTTTCTAAACGCTTTTACATCTTCTCTTGCTATTATCTTTGCCCCTATTGAGGCTTGTAGTGGTATAGGGAACTGTTGTCTTGGTATTTCTCCTTTCATTACTTCTAACATCTTAGCGGCTTTAGCTCTAGCATGTTCTTTTGTTTCAAGGAAACTTAATGCGGGTATCTCTTCATGATTAACAAGTATTGCTACTTTTACTAAATCTACAGGGAAGAAATCTATGAATTCATATTCCATAGAGGCATAGCCACTTGATTTATTTTTAAGTTGATCAAAGAAGTTAGAGACTAGGGAAGCTAATGGCATATCGTAATCTAGCTCGATGTATTGGTCTTTAAGCTGTATATCTCCAGAGGTTGTTGTTAGGTAGTGTGTATTCACATATTGACCTCTTTTGTACTGACACAGTTCCATTAAAGGTCCTATATATCTATCTGGTGTCATTATCTTAAGTCTTACCCATGGTTCTAATATCTCTTTTATTTCTGTAGGATCTGGTAATTCTTGTGGTGTTTGTATTTTAATTGTTTCTCCTGTTACTTTTGTAATTTTATACTCAACTGTTGGTGCAGTAATTATTAAATCTACATCATATTCTCTTTCTAATCTCTCTTGTATTATCTCCATATGTAGTAATCCTAAAAAACCACATCTAAACCCAGAGCCTAACATATTAGATCTTTGATCTGTGAATGTTAGTGCTGCATCATTCATACTTAATTTATTAAGCCCTATCTTTAGTGGTTCATAGTCATCTGGTGTAACAGGAAAGAAGGTTGCAAAGACATTAGGTTTAGGAGTTTTGTATCCTTCTAATGGTTGAGTATCTTTACTGTCTGAGATGGTATCTCCTACTGTAAAGAGACTAATATCTTTAAATCCAGTCGCTATATATCCTACCTGTCCTGTATCTAAGAATTCTGTTTCTTCTAAATCTGGTGTAAATATTCCTACTTCTGTTGGCTTAAATGCTTCTTCTTTCTGTAAGATGTAAAGCTCGGAACTTTTACTGGGGATATATTTTATCTTTCCATCAAAGACTCTTACTGCTACAACTACACCTCTGTGTTCATCGTAGA
The DNA here is from genome assembly GCA_002412645.1 of Candidatus Dojkabacteria bacterium UBA5209. GTDB lineage: Bacteria > Patescibacteriota > Dojkabacteria > SC72 > SC72 > UBA5209. The sequence continues at coordinate 7,009 of DHVL01000038.1, forward strand.
AGGAATCAAAGATTAGACTCTTAAGTGGAGCTTCTTTATCACCTTGTGGTGGGGGACATATTTCAACTATTTTATCTAGTAACTCTTCTACACCTTCTCCTGTTTTTGCAGATACTTTTACAATGTCTTCTTTACTAAAGCCTAAGAGTTGTTCAAGTTCATATTCTGTACCCTTTATATCAACATTTGGTAAATCTATTTTATTAATTACTGGTATTAGGGTTAATCCTAAATCTAGAGCTTTTTGTGTATTTGATATTGTTTGTGCTTGTACTCCTTGTGATGCATCTACTAGTAATATTGCAGCTTCACATGCTGCAAGAGATCTGGATACTTCGTATGAGAAGTCTACATGCCCTGGTGTATCTATTAGATTAAGTTCGTGATCTTTCCATATCATCTTACATTCTTGAAGCTTAATGGTTATACCTTTTTCTTGTTCTAAGTCTAATCTATCTAATACTCTGGAGTCTCTTTTATCACGAGATATGTCTATATGGGCTGCTTCTAACATTCTATCTGCTAATGTAGATTTACCATGATCAATATGCGCTATTATTGAAAAATTTCTAATTTTGT
>DHVL01000032.1 GCA_002412645.1 Candidatus Dojkabacteria bacterium UBA5209
CTTTTTGAATCCATATTCAATACTTTCATCATATACTAAAAATCTTTAATTAATACCACATTATACCATTTCAACCCTTAAAAAGAGAATCTCCATTTCTTTTTACATACGGTATTATATATGAAGCAAGTATAGAGGTAATAGGTACTACTAATAATATACCCATACTTGCAGAGAGAGTTCTTACAATTTCTTCTGCAATAACGTCGGCTTTTAGTATATTTCCAATACCACCGCTACTGTAAGTAAGAAGTATTACTAATGCAAAACTAGAACCAGCGTAAGCAATAAAGAGGGTGTTTACCATAGAAGAGAGATGATCTTTACCAATATTCATAGCTTGAGAGTACAGTCTAGAGGAAGAAAGAGATGGATTTGCAATATGTAGCTCATAGATAGAGGATACCTGACTCATAACAACGTCATCTAATACACCGACAGCTCCAATTAGGATACTAATGAAAAATACCCCCGCTAAATCTATACTCCCACCTGTTTGACTTAAAAGTAGGAAAGCTTCCTCACTACCAGAGCCATCTACTCTCATCATAGCGATAAAAAGCTTAGCAAGAAGTGCCACTATCAATATCCCTGCCAAAGTAGATACCACCGCTATATTACTCTTAATATTAAAGCCATGAGATACGTACATAATGGAAACTAATGTCACACATACTGTCGCTATACCAATAAGAATAATATCTCCACCTTCCAATATTTTAGGTATAGCCCAAAGATAAAGGAGAACAACAGTTAATCCCAAACTAAGAAGAGAACCTAGCCCCTGTCTCTTCCCAATTAATATCGCCATTAACGAAAAAAGAAAAAGCATAATAAGAATAGAACCCTCTCTTACAAAACCAGTAATACTCCAACCCTCATAATCATACCCATCTGTCATATATGTCACATAAACCCTATCTCCGATTTTAAATCTAGATTTTCCATCTTCTGACATAGAAGCAATAGTTCGAACACTTTCATCACTCTCTAATACCCTTACTGTATATTCATAACAATCATAGGTATCACTCAAAACTTCAGAGCACTCAACAGAGTGTATCTCTTCAACAACACCCTTAAAAGATTCCTCATTCTCCTGTGCTAAAACAGGTAGTACATTAAAAGAGAAAAGAACAAGTAAAAAGATATAAAGAAATTTTTTCATCCCCCCATTATACAAAAAAAAGAGGGGTATGCACCCCTCTTAAAAAATATTCTTTTTAATTAACTCTTCTTAAAGTACATAACTGAGAAACTTGAACCAAATGCTACTAAAGCAAGCAGTCCAAATATTAGCATCAAGTTATTACCCAAAAGAGCATCTAATTCTCCAGATGCCTGAGGAATATTACCATCTACAACAGCATCACCATTTACTGATCCAGTAGGTGAGTAAGTTACTCTAATTTTTTCTTCTAAAGTAATCTCATTACCTGCTTCATCCTTAACTGCAATTGTAAATACATTCCTACCCTCTTCCAATTCTACTCCCTCTAATCTAAACTCTCCCTCTGCATTTGATAGTACATCGTAACTTAGAATTCCTCTCTTAACAGTAATTGTACTCAAAGGTTCAGCAGTACCTGCAATTATAAATGTATCCTTGTTGGTCTCTTCACCATACTTAAATGATACAGAATCCTCACTAGGAGGAGTCCAGTCTACTTTAGCCATCTTAATTTCACTTCTTGGACCAATTACTCTGTTAGGGAAACCCTTAACCCCAGCAACATTAACAGCGTAATCTCCTTCACTCTCAACTGTATATTCATACTGGAATTCGTTCTCTCCATCTACTTTGGTACTTCCAATCTTTACATCATTAACATATATAAATACATCATCAAAACCCTCTGCAGTTCCTCTTACAATTACTGTATCTCCACTAGTAAGAGCTGTAACTTCAGAAAGTACAGGGGCTTCCAACTCTATATCTAAAGCAGGTTCCTCCCTAAATCTGATAAATGAATATATTCCAAAAGCTACAAGCAATACTCCTAACCCAATAAAGATAGAGCCTACTAATCTAGACATCTTCTCTTGGCTATTTCTAACAGGTTGTTTAATTTCAACCTTACTTCTCATATCCTCACTTTGTTGCTTTGCAACTTTTGTCTGGGCAGCATTTTTGGTATTTTTCTTTTTTGCCACTCCGTCCTATATTAAAATTTATATACTCTATACAAATAGCATAGAATAAAATTTTACAGAGTGCAAGAAAAATATATAATATATATAACAATGAAGAAAAAAATATTAAAAATTACAATATCTACAACACTCTTTGTACTTTTTCTAGTACCACTTTTTCTGTTTCTCATATATCCAAATTACAACAAGGTAATTGGACCTATAAAAAGATTCAATATACAAAGATATTCCGAAGAGGTGACATTCCAATTACTAAGTAAAATCTCTCCAACTAAAGATAAAGTGTTAGGTGTAGAAGAAACCAGAAGTATTGCACAAAGCATAGAAGAGAGTTTAGATTCCTCTTTACTACTAGAAGAAAAGAGATTAGAGGAATTAAATACAAAGATATTTTTACCATCAATCGAGGTAGAGGGGAATATTTTTGAAGGAATATCGGCAAATACAATGGATATTGGATTTTGGCATTTTCCAATATCACAACTACCTGGCCAAAAAGGTAACTTCGTAGTAATAGGGCATAGATATGCAAAACTACCACCAGAAAAAGACACCTTCTTTAATCTAGACAAAGTCAAAGTAGGGGATAGGATTACAGTAGAACAGAAAAACAACAGTTTTACATATATCGTTACAGATACATTGATAGTAGAAAAAAATGATATTTCTGTACTTCAAGATTTCAATGATTACAGGATGACTCTTGTCACATGTACACCCCTTTGGAGTGATAAACAGAGACTGGTAGTAATAGGTAAACTGGACAAATTGTATAAAAACACATAAAATTCACTACTTTATAAATAATATTAGATATTTTTCAATGAACGACTTCTATACAAAAAAAGAGATCAATGAATACACACATGAGTTTGAAATTAAAATTCCAGCAGATAACTTTAAACACTCTTACGACCTTTTAATACAAGAATATGCTAAAGATTCAGATATAAAAGGCTTTAGGAAAGGAAAAGTACCTGCAGATATGATTAACAATCAAGTAAAAGAGATGGTTAAGTTTGAAACCTTCGAAAAAGTAGCACCACTTTACATCAATACTGCTCTCTCAAAAGAAAATGTAGAACCAATAGCACCTCCAGAGTATAAAGAAATACCAAAAATCTTAGACGGTTTAGATATTACTTTTACAATAACAGTAACTACAATGCCTGATTTTAAATTGGGAGATGTTAGTAAGATAAAGATAGATAAAAAGAAGTTGAAAGTAGAAGATAAAGAAATAGAAGATGCAATAGAAGATCTAAAGAAAACACAAGAGACAAAAGAAAAAGAGGTTAATGACAAATGGGCAAAAGAAATTGCAAAAGTAATAAATGCAGAAGATGTAAAAACCTTAGAAGAGCTTAAAACCAAGATTAAAGATGCCCTACAATCACAAAAAGATCACTACCAATTACATCAATTACAAGATGAAGCACTAAGACAAGGTATAGAGATATCTAAAATAGAAATACCTGAGAGTGCAATTAAGTTTGAAGCTTCCGAAAGAGAGAAAGCATTTAATCAAGATATGCAAAGTAAGGGAGTAAAGATAGAGGACTTCTTAAAAGCAAACAATATTACAATTGAAAAAATGAGAGAACTTTGGTTAAAGGATGCTAAAGATGCACTAGAAGCAGATACTTTCCTAAGTCTTTACTCTAAAGAGAATAAGATAGAGATAACAGATGAAGAATTAGAGCAAAAGATTAACAGTATTAAAGCAAGTCAACCAAATGCAGATAAAAATATATTCAGTAATCCTCAGTGGAGAGAATATATTAAAAATGTTGAGAGAAAAGAGAAAGGTTTTAGACAGTATATTGGAGAAGTACTAGGTAAAGACTTCTTAGATGAGCATAATTAAGATTAAATCTTAACAATATGTCCTTTTTAATACCAATGGTAATAGAAAAAGATAGAGAAGGGGAAAGAGCATATGATATTTACTCTAGACTCCTTAAGGATAGAATAATATTCGTTAGTGGACCAATTGAAACGGATATGGCTAATACAGTAGTAGCACAGTTACTTTTTTTGGAAAAAGAAAACCCTGATGAAGATATTCAAATGTTTATTAACTCCCCTGGAGGATTAATTAATGCTGGTATGGCAATACTCGATACAATGAACTATATAAAGTGCGATGTATCTACAACAGCAGTAGGATTAGCAGCCTCAATGGGTTCCTTTTTACTTACACACGGTGCAAAAGGTAAGAGATTTGCACTACCTAACAGTAAAATACATATTCATCAACCACTTGGTGGAGTAGAGGGACAGGCAAGTGATATTGCAATAGAAGCACAAGAGATATTAAAGATACGTGAGCTACTTTATAAGATGTTAGCTAAGCAAACAGGACAGAGTGTAAAACAAATAGAGAAAGATGCTGATAGAGATAAATACTTTACTGCACAAGAAGCAAAAGAGTATGGATTAGTAGATAAAGTAATTAATAAAAGATAATCATGAGTATAGAAGATAGAAATATATTAGATGATCCAACAGGAATAGATAATATAGAAAGAGATAAGTCTCTTCTCTTTATATTAGAAAATATAGAACAGGTATATGAGAATGCTGAACAATGGGGAGAAGTCTCTGAGGAAGTAAGGGATATAACACCAAAGGAAATAGATGAGTATATAATGGCATTAAATTATGCACAAAATTTACCTATTAAGAAAATAAGCGTTTCCTCTCATCCAATATCCGACCCTTTGGAACTTCTACAGCT
>DHVL01000055.1 GCA_002412645.1 Candidatus Dojkabacteria bacterium UBA5209
TATATAGCTTTGAGCATACTTAGAACCACCAAACTCATACTCTCTAAATTCCATCTTATACCTATTCTTGCTTGATCTACCAATATATCCTCTCATGTTAAACCAACTTTTCCAAGGTTCAAAAGATATCTTCAATTTTTCTAAATATTTTTCGAAATCGATATCCTGTTCAAAGTTTTTAAACTCTGACATCCTACTCTCACCTACTTTCTCAACCTTCGCTCTGTAAATTTTAATAACCTCGTGATTTTTAAACAAACCTCTTAGATATTCCTGACTCTCTTTATTTTTTGCAACCACTATTAAACCACTTACCCCCTTATCCAACCTATGCACAATACCACCCCTATCCATCAAAGAATCATACTCACCCTTTGGCTCTAAGTAGTAACGAACGAAATTAGCTAATGTATTGCTACCATTACCAACCCCAGGATGTACAACGAGGCCCTTCTCTTTGTACAAAACTAACATGTCATCATCCTCATACCTAATATCTAGCTTACCTTCTTGCGGAAGTATTTCCTCACTTAAATCTAACTCCTCTCTTAGTTCATTCCAATATTTAGTATTAATCATTAATATATCTCCCTCCTTTAACTTGTAAGATTTTTTACAAACATTACCATTAATTAAACACCCTTTCTCTATGAAATTTTGAACAATATTCCTAGTAAGAAATATTCCTAATTCTTTATTTAAATATTCATTAAGATATGTATCTAATCTTCTACCAACATTACTCTCCCCTATTTTTACTTCCATTTTCTATTTTTAAAAAACTTAAAACAGCATATGCTACCAATACAGTAATCCATATATCAACTAAATTCAAAGAGATATTAAAGATGGTAATAAAATCACAAACAAAACCATTAAGCACTCTCTCTATTAAATTACTACTACCTGCTATACACAGACTTAAAAAGATATATCTCAATCTACCTTTCAAAGTAAAACTCAAAATTAAAAGTATACCTATTAATACAAAAGACAATATCTCTACTAAAGGGATTTCCCAACCAAAAGCTATGCCATAATTTTCTACACAAGAGTTTAAAGATGAAGAAAAAAAGAGATTAAGAAAGAATATGATAATTGATAGTAGGACTAAATACTTCCCTTTTCTCATACTAAGATACATTAATCGATCTAATTGAAGATCTTGTCTCTATCCTTACATTGGGTCTTCTTAAATCAACCAAGAAAAATATACCCATTACAAAAGACCAAATCAAAAAAAGGAACACAGTTATATCCTCATATATTGAGAGATCATCTGCAAGATATATATACCCAATATATATGGAAGAAAGCCATACAGTTAAAAGACCCACATAACTAATGAAATATCTTTCCCTTAATGGTTTATTCACTGTTTTCTTAATCATCTTAAAGAGTACGAAGGATACAATTAAGGAAAGAAGAAGAATTGTTCCCTTGTATATCCACTCTGTAAAATCTCCCACAATACCCGTAGCCACAAAAGAAAGGCCCAACATAGCGGCGGAGGAGAAATATATAGGGAAGAACATATCCTTCCATTTCCATTTCTTAATAGCAAGGGTAAAGAGAGTCATAAAAAGGATAATAGCAACAAACATACTTAGAATTATCAGCCCTCCATCCCAGATACTAAAAAATCTCCAAGGTAGTAATCTAAAAAGATATATCTTGTCGGCATATTTCTCATATGGTAACCAATACCAAATAAAAGAGGAGAATCTATCCCACTCAACAATGATGTACATAACCCTACCAACCAGAGTACTTAGTAAACCAGCAAGCAAAAACATATCAAAAACAGAAGACCTATTCTTCCTAGACTCTGTACAACCCAACCAGAAAATATATAAACCAATAATAAATATTAAAGAGAGTACAATCAAAGGATTAATACCTACAAGAAAATCTCTAATATTTAAAAGCCAATTTAACACAGCAGTATTACTAACAGGTTATTTTCTACCTTTTCTTTTCTTCTTGTTCTTTTTCTTCTTCTTACTACTTACAACTTTCTTCTCTTCAACCCTCTCTACTTCCTTCTCTTCCTTAACAAGCTCTACCTGTTCTGTTTTACTTTTTACTAACTCAATCAATTTCTTCCAATTGGAAATAGCAATATTACCAAGCTTAACAACAAAACTACCTCTCTGTTTGTATCTTAATCTCCTAGATTCTACAGTATCAGTTGCTTCCTCTTTGCTTGCTAATATCTGCTGTTCCATTACCTCAACAGATGGATACTCCTCTTCCTTTACTACTCTACTTCCCACTTGAGTACCACAGTAAGCACAGAATTTTACATTTCTACCAATCATTACCCCACAACTTGGACATTTCTTTTTAATTTCATTACCACAATTTGTACAGTAAATATACCCAGGAAGTAATTGACTACCACATTTTGAACAATCTCCTAGCTCAGCTGTCTCATATTTAAGATATCTTCTCTCTAAATCAGCCCAATATATTTGCTCTATGGTTTCAGAAGGNNAGACCAGGTATATTAAGAATGATTACTAAAAGAAGATATATAACTCGGTATGAAGTGTTAGATGTTCTCTCTCCAGAGTCTATCCATACCCACCCTATGAGTACAATCCAAAACAATCCTAGAAGAATAGCCAATGCAGTTCCAAAGATATTAAAATCAATATTACCAACGAAATCAAAAAAACCTAGTATAAAATTTTCTAAATTCATATTTTTAAAACAACAATTAAAAATATGGTCGAGGAGGGAATCGAACCCTCATGCTATTGCTAGCACGGGATTTTGAGTCCCGCGTGTCTGCCAGTTCCACCACTCGACCAAAGTCCATGTATTATATATCAAAAATATGCCATATGTACACACTATTTCCCCTCTTTATACAAATTCCTAAAACTAGCAATTTCCTTAACAAAAGCTAACTCAATTAAACCGGTAGGACCATTCCTGTGCTTTGCAATAAAGACATCAGCTACACCCTTCTTTTCTGTCTCTGGATTCCATGTTTCCTCTCTATCTAGAAACACCACCACATCAGCATCCTGCTCGATAGAGCCAGACTCTCTTAAGTCTGACAATTGAGGTCTTCTACCCTGTCTCTGTTCTATTGCACGAGATAGCTGAGAAAGGGCAATAACAGGAACATTTAACTCCTTAGCTAAATTCTTTAGTCCTTGAGATACCTCTGACACCTCTAATGTTCTACTCTCTCTATTACTACCATGCATAAGCTGAAGGTAGTCTACAAAGATAATATCTACACCATGCTCTAGTGCAAGTCTTCTTGCTTTAGTTCTAACCTGATTAATATGTTGACCTGCCATATCATCGATAAAGAGATTAGCATCTCCCAACTCACCCATGGTATTTGCAAGCTTAACAACCTTCTCATCATTCAATTTGTTAGTTCTAATCTCCCAGAAAGGAATACCTGACTGCATACCAAGTAAACGATCCATAATCTGCATATTGGACATTTCCAAAGAGAAAAATGCAACATTCTTTTTTTCAATTAAAGAAGCATGTCTCATCATATCTAAAGCCAAAGATGTCTTACCAACAGATGGTCTAGCAGCAAGAATAATTAGGTCAGACTTTTGAAAGCCACCCAACAATACATCCATTTCTCTAAAACCCGTAGAAATACCAGCGTAATCATCAGTACTCTTAGAATGTGCAGCCCTCTCATATGCATCTTTAAGAAGCTCTTTTACATGTACAAAGTTACTCTTAACACCCTCCTGTGCTACATTAAAAAGTAAAGTCTCCGACTTATCCACTACCTCCGCAATATCTACACTCTCATCCATAGAAAGAGAAGTAATTTGTGATGCCGAAGATATTAAACCTCTACGAGTAGCATTCTCTTTAACAATATTGCCGTACTCTTCAGCATGTGCAGATGTAGGAACAAAAGAAGCTAACTCCGTTAAGTATGCCCTACCACCAATCTTGCTTAATATCTTTTTTTTCTTCAACTTGTCAGAAACAGTAACCAAATCTATAGGTAAACCACTTTCAAAAAGCTCTAAGATATTCTGATATATCAAAGCATGCCTCTCATCGTAGAAATGAATAGGTAAAAGCCATCCAGAAACATTAATAAGGGCATCCTTGTCTAAAAGTACCGAACCAAGAACTGATTTCTCAGCCTCTAAATTTTGTGGTGGAACTCTTTCCATATCATTTAATTAAGAAATATAACCTCTAAATTTTTGTTTTCACTTTCTGGAGCAGGAGTTACATTAATATATGATTCATCTTTAACATTTGTAAAACCAAAAAACTTAATAAAGTCCTCACGACTCTTGATATCTTCACCAATAGCTAGGTCATCTTTCTTGTAAGCACAAGGTAGCAAAACTGTAGGATCAATATTGTTCAAAATCTTTTCGATTTTGTCATAGTCAATAAACAGAGAACCATTACCAATAGGTAGGATGAGAACATCTACATCACCCAAATCTTTTGTAACACCAATATCCAATCTGTTATCTACCAAACCCATATATACAACTCTTAACTTTGTCTCATCGATAATATAGAAAGGAGCATCAATATCTCTCCTAATCATAACCCCACCAATTTCAAACTCTCCAGGAGATGAAATCTCAATAAGAGATTTCCTGTGATCTGGTTCAACCTTTTTTACCAACCCCTTTTCCTTTAATATATTTTCCTTACCAAGTAGCTTCTCATCACTAAATAAAACAACATCACTTTTTACTTTTGTAAAACTCAACCCACTCTCTTTTAAAGCAAGAGGATCTGTCAATAAGGTAATATCACCAACACTCATCTGGAAAGTAGACCAACCAAGATTCTTAATTTTCATCTTTAAAATATATACTCATATTATCGGGCAGTACACTCCTTAGTATATCAGATTAATCTGATACAGACAGAGATTTTCTAATATCCTCTATTAAACTCTCTTTCATCTGTTTTTTTACTAGCTCTAGTTTCAAACTCTCTAAAGAAGATATAACAGCTTGAAGTTGAATCATAACTTTATCCTCAGAGGTATTACCCTTAATCATTTTCTTAATACCCCCTACCTGACCTTCAATCCTACTTACCCTGTTTTGTATTCTTTTAGAATATTCCATAACTTAAGTAAGTATATTTTTTTAATTAAAGGAAATCAAGATAAAAAATTCCTAAAAACTCTTGACATAAATTAGCACTCTCCACTATACTTTGCTAATCATATATATTTAAATTTTAATATTTAAAACAATATGAAAATAGTTAAAACAAATCAAAAGCCCCAAGAAACATACTACACACCCTTCAGATCATTAGTAGATGATTTCTTTAGCTTCCCAAGATGGGACGATATGCTCCCAACATTTGATAATCTCTTTGCAGATATATGGGAGAAAGACAATAATATTTTTGTAAAGATGGCTATGCCAGGTATTAAAAAAGAAGATATTAAGATAACAGTAAATGGGGATACCTTAAGTATAGAGGGAACTACCAAAGAAAAAACAGAAGAAAAAGATGATAAAAAATACTTCTTAAGAAGCTTCCAGAATTACTCATACTCTCAAAGATTTAATCTACCAGCAACAATAGATACAGAAAATGTAGATGCTAAATTTGAGGATGGAGTACTAACAGTAAAACTCCCTAAAGCTAAAGAGTATCAAACGAAAGAAATCAGTATAAACTAACAGGAAGAGGGGAAATCTCCCCTCTTTTTTTTACTAGTGTAGTATAATTTCATAATGAAAAAAGAAAACCTCTTGCTTCTAATTAGCATATTACTCTCCCTTACAGTTCTTCTTTTTGCAATATATATGATTTTAAGAAAAGACAACAAGAAAGAAGAAGTAAATACAGCTGAGAATATTACAGAAGA
>DHVL01000016.1:0-1234 GCA_002412645.1 Candidatus Dojkabacteria bacterium UBA5209
CTACTACAAATAGTGCTACTAATACAACAGAACCTTCTACTCCAATGTATACCAACTGGATATATCCAAATATTGATAACTTACAGGAACCCCAGAAAGCAAAACAGGATGAAGAAGCATACAAACATGATTCTAGAGTAATAGAAAGAGTACTTAAAAATTTTGGTATTAATGGTAAAGCCGTTAAGATAGAGATTGGTCCTACTGTTGTTAGATATGCATTAAGTCTTTCTGCAGATACAAGAATTGCGAAGATAAAAAGCTTGGTTGATAACTTAGCAGTGTCTTTAATGATTAATAAGGAGTTAGTAAGAATTGAAACTCCGATTCCGGGAACCTCTTTTGTAGGTATTGAGATACCAAACAAGACACCCAATTTCGTATATGTGAAAGAAATGGCTAAAAAGCTCCTCGCACAAGCGGATAAATATGAATTGCCAATGATTCTTGGTAAAGATATTGCTGGCCAAACTGTAATTAAGGATTTAGTAAATATTCCTCACTTACTTGTAGCTGGTGCTACTAATACTGGTAAATCTGTAGGTATTAATGCAATTCTTGCTGGATTACTACTAACTAAAACTCCTGACGAATTGAAATTAATAATGGTTGATCCAAAGAGAGTAGAAATGACTCCTTACAATGGTATTCCACATCTTCTAACCCCAATCATTACTGATATGGAGCTCGTTGTTAATGCTCTTAACTGGTCCATTGAAGAAATGATGAGAAGATATCGTATGTTAGAACAAGCCAGAGTTAGAAAAGTTACTGAGTACAACAAAAAAATGGGTTTTGTCGCAATGCCATACTTGGTGATAGTAGTAGATGAAATGGCAGATTTGATGTTGGTAGCTGGTAAAGAGGTAGAACCAAAGATACAGAGATTAGCACAAATGGGTAGAGCAGTAGGGGTACATCTAGTTCTTGCCACTCAGAAACCAATCGTCGAGGTTATCACTGGACTCATCAAATCAAATATTCCAGGAAGAATGGCATTTGCAGTAACCTCCTCTATGGACTCTAGAGTAATCTTAGATCAAACAGGAGCAGAGAACTTACTTGGAAGTGGAGATATGCTCTTTAAAGATCAAACTATGCCTAAGTCTATAAGAATACAGGGAACTTTCATCTCTACTGAAGATACAGAAGATATAATTGGACAAGTTAAAGCACAAGTTAAAGAGGATCACCAAACATACTCTGAGGAGCTTAAGAGTGCAATAGAGAAACC
>DHVL01000016.1:1300-8187 GCA_002412645.1 Candidatus Dojkabacteria bacterium UBA5209
TCCGGCGCTATTGCTGCTCAAGATGGAGTTAAGCCAAGGGAAGTGCTAGTTAGCTCTCCAGAAGAGATCTTGGGAGGCGAGAGTTCAACACAAGAGTACTAGAGTTTGATATACTCTGTATGCAATGATAACTGCAGGAGAAGTATTAAAAAACAAAAGAGAATCTCTAGGTAAAAACTTAAATACAGTATCTACTGATACAAAGATACAAAGAAGATTCCTAGAATACATAGAAAATGATCAATACGACAAGTTTGATTCCGAAGTTTTTGCCTCTGGCTTTATCAAAATATATTCCAAATACTTAGGCTTAGACGTAGAGAAGCTTCTTGCTGTCTACAGAAGAAGTAATTTACAAAATGGTAAAAAAGAAACAAATACGTCTCTTCTTAACAAAGAAAAAACTAAAGGGGCTAAAATAACTGTAACACCTCAGTTAATTGCAATAGTTGCATTAATTGTATTTCTACTCTCAGTAGTTGGATATATTGGATTTCAGATATACAAATTCCAGACACCACCACAACTCACCATCTTTGAACCCTCAGATGAATTTGAAGCTAAAGAGGAAAAGATATTGGTAAAAGGTAGTACAGATGCAGGCTCTACAGTTACAGTTAATGGATTACCTGTTGAACTTGACCCTATAGGAACATTCGAAAAAGAGATTACTCTAAATGAAGGAGTAAACAGTATTACTGTAATCTCCAAAAAGAACTCTAACAACAGCTTAGAAAGTAGTCAAACATTAAAAGTACTTTACAATCTAGATACTCAAGAAGAAATAACTCAAGAGGAAATTGTGAATGAATATAAAGTGGTACTTAAGATTACTGGGGCATCTGCTTGGATTAAGTTAGATATAGACGGAGAGAACAAGGTAGCACAAATATTAGAACCTAATACTTCACAAGAGTTTACAGTAACAAATGAATTAACATTAGTCACTGGAAGAATTAGTGCTACAACATTAGAAGTTAATGGAGAAGCATTAGAAATAACATCTTCTCAAAACAGTGGAGTTGGTCAAATTACATGCCAAATTGTTCAAAATACATTAGAGTGTAAATAAATGGCATAAAACTGGTATAATTTGTACATGGATTCTAATAGAGACCAAATTGAAGAGATAAGAAGTAGGTTGGATGTTGTAGATATTGTTGGTAAATATGTTCAACTAAAACAAGCAGGCAAGAACTTTCTTGGGCTATGCCCCTTTCATACTGAAAAGACTCCCTCTTTCATTGTAAGTCCTGAACTTCAAAGGTATAAATGTTTTGGATGTGGTGCTTCTGGAGATATTTTTAACTTTGTTCAAAATATTGAACATATAGATTTTCCTGAAACCTTAGAGAAACTTGCAAAAGAAGCAGGAGTAATACTTCAAAAAAAAGAAATAAACAGCAAATACGCAAGATTAGAAGAGATTAATAAAAAGGCCGCTATATTCTTTTACAAAGAATTACTAAACCCTCTAAATAAAGATGCTTTACAGTATGTATTGGAGCGTGGAATTACCAAAGAAAGCATTAAAAATTTCGGAATAGGATATGCATCAGATGGTAGCAAACTTCTCTCCTTCATACAGAAAGATACTAAATATTCAAAAGAAGAGTTAATAGACTCGGGAATCTTCACTCTTAAAGAGGGCAAGGTTAGATCAAAGTTTTACAAAAGAATAATGTTTCCAATTAGGTCAAGCTCTGGGAAAGTAATCGCATTTACTGGAAGAGTTCTACCTGGTAATGACTTTGGTCCCAAATATATGAACTCACCCGAAACATATATATATCACAAAAAGGAGAATCTATATGGGCAGTATGAATCAAGACAGGATATACGGAGAGAGGACTTAGTGATCTTTTGTGAAGGCACAACGGATGTAATCTCAGCTCATCAAATTGGTGTAAAAAATATAGTAGCACCACTTGGAACAGCACTTACCAAAGAGCAGGTAGAGAAAGTATCTAAACTAAGTAAGAACATACTCTTCCTTTTTGATAGTGATAATGCAGGACAACAGGCACTTGAAAGAGCTTTTTTCATCTCTCAACAGCTTGATTTGACAACATACGCAGCTACTACAGCCCCATACAAAGATATCGACGAGCTAATAGTAAAAGACCCTAAAAAATTTAAAACTCTAATTTCAAAGCGCATAGATACATTCACATATCTTTTAACTGAGAATTTGAAGGATAAAGATTTAAATAACCTCTCAGAATACAAGAAAATTCTAAATTGGATAGAGCGTATGCTCAAAAACGAGCGTAATAGAGCCACCTTTACCTTCTACGTGGAAAAAGTGCGCCAAATAGCCAAAATTAATGTGTATGATAAAAGACTTTCCAAGGGGGTAGACCCGGGTCTAAATTCTTCCCATAACAAAGCCACAAACAAGGAGGCCTGGGCTATTTTATTTACGAAATTGATACTGTTTTTAGAAAATATTGAGTTTCCTAAAAATTACGATCTTAAATATTTTGAAGGGGAAGAAACATATGATGTATTAAAATACGTGAAGAAAAATAAGGGGGCTACAAGAGCTGATATACTTAATCACTTTGAGAATACTGATTTAAGAAAAATAATTGAAGATATGATATTTTCTTTTTCTAATCTGCAAAGTAGTATAGAGGAATTAGATTCTCTGTATAGAACCATTGTACATGACTACTACGCAAGAAAAGAGAGAGAGATTAATGTTAAGATATCTATAGCTGAAGCTACGGGTAAGCAGAAAGAGAGTGAAAAACTCTTAAAAGAGTATCAAAATTTAACTGAAGAAAAGAAAAAATATGAGCAAAATAGCAGACTATGACACATTAGATTACAATTACAAGACATATTGGGCAAACAGAGAGTATGAGAATATGGCAGAGCATACTGTTTTAAAGAAGATCTTTAAAAAAAAGAGTGGGAATTGGTTCTTAGATATTGGGGGCTCATACGGCAGATTAACAGATACATATTACGATAAATACAAAAAATCCGTAATTGTAGATTACTCCTTAAAAACATTACAAAAGAATTTTAATTACCTTAAAAACAAACATCAATATATACAGCTAATTGCAGCTAATGCATACAACCTACCCTTTAAGGAGAGCTCTTTTGATGGTGCTTTAATGGTAAGAGTATTACACCATATTGAGGACCCTAATACATATTTTAAAGAAGTACACAGAATATTAAAGAGTAATTCCTCATATATACAGGAGTTTGCAAATAAATTACATCTCAAAGCATTTATAAAAGCTCTTCTTACTCTTAATTTCTCAATATTTAATAAAGAGCCATATCAGCAGCCTACACAGGAGAATTTTGAAGGAGCAAGGAAAGGAGTTTCTGTACCATTCTTTAATTACCATTACTCATGGATAAAAGAAGCTTTAATTAGGCAAGGTTTTAAAATAGAAGGGAAATACGGATGCTCATTCTTTAGGGTTAATTTCTTAAAGAAGATATTTGGTAGTAGCTTCTTACTAATATTCGAGAGGCTTTTCCAAACTCTTTTCTCATGGAGCAATATCTCCCCTAGTATATTTGTAGACAGCACAGTTTTAAAAGAGCAGGCTGAAAATAGTAAAGATTTTGATAGTATTCAAGAAATCTTAGTATGCCCAGAGTGTAAAAGTTCGTTAATATTTACTAAAGAGAAAGCCGTTTGTGATAAGTGTAAAAAAGAGTATTTTAAGAAAGAAAATATCTGGGACTTTAGAGTATAAATGAAAGCTAAAAAATCATTAGGCCAAAACTTCTTCATTAATAAAAATTTAGGAGATCATATCGTTAACAAAGTAATTGAAAACAGTAGTGATACTGTACTTGAGATTGGCCCTGGGCTAGGCTTCTTTACTGAAAGATTAACAAAACACTTTAAGAACGTAATAGTCGTGGAAAAGGATAATGAGCTAGCTCAGAATTTAGAATCTCTTTTCCCAGAAATAGAGGTAATAAATAGTAATTTCTTAGATTTAGATATTTCAAAATTTAACAATATTACATACTTCGGTTCTCTTCCATACAATGTTTCCAAGCCAATTATCAAACAAATAATAACCTCTGAAAGTTTTACTAACCCCTCTTACTTCATCATTCAAAGAGAGGTCGCAGAAAAATATCTTTATAAAAAACCCTACAGTATACTCTCACTAACTACTGCAATATATGCAGACATAGAAAGATTTTTTAATATATCTCCTGATTCTTTTAGACCTCAACCAAATGTAAATAGTTCATTTGTTTGTTTTAAACCAAGAAATGAAAGTATTAAAAACAAGAAAGAATTAGAGAAATTAATACAGACAGCATTTAAGCAGCCAAGAAAAAATCTAAAAAACAATCTTAATGGAAGTAAATATGAGAATATTGATAGTGAGATAGCCCTTAAAAGAGCCGAAGAACTCTCCTTAGAAGATTACAAAATGATATTGTCTAAAAGCTCTCTTTAGATGATATAATCAGGGAGATGAAAAAGAAAAAAGACGAGAAGAAAGAAAAACAGCTTGATTTTGGATTAAAGAATCCCCCACAAAATGTATACTACAAATACAAAGATCAGTATGAGCTATGGCTTGCAAGATTAGAAACTCACAAATTTATGAAAGACGTACTAGTATGGTTTGTACTAGTATGTAGTAGTTCTTTAATATTTACTCAAGTGTATACGATACAAACATTAGAGAGATTACCTTCTAAGATCCCAGTATTTAGCTACTACTTTACTCTCTCAATGAGACTTGCAGATTCATATTGGATATATACATATCCTGCGATATCACTTACTGTATTACTACTAGGAATGTATTTGTCTAACAAATATTTCCATAAAGAGAGAGACTTAGCTAAAACATTACTAATTACAATCCTTTTAGCTAACCTCTCTTTATCAGTAATTTTTATGAAATTAGTTTATACCTTTTAAATATGGATTTTAGTATACCAACATCAATATTAGAGAAGATATTAAAAATAAATGATATTAATATATCTTCTGAATATGACAAATATTTAAACTACTGGCCACTCTTTGTGGCAGGTTTAATTCTTTCTTTCATTCTAATACCTTTAATAGGGAATCTTGCTAAGAAATTCAATATAACATATGTTCCTGGAAAAGGTAGAAATGGTAAGGATTTTGACAATCCAGAGAAGGCAATACACGATGTAGAAACTCCTGCACTGGGAGGCTTGGCAGTAACAATACCAATACTTCTGGGAATAATAATTCTGTTTAGATTAGATGCAACTACAATACCCATACTCTTAGCTTTGGGAGTGCTAGTGGTAGGCTCTGTTTTAGATGATGTGTTTAATCTTTCTTCAAAGGTACAGATTGGATATCAACTTTTGGCAGCAGCCATAATTGCTTTTTCAATAATAGATCTTTCCTTTGTCAGCTTCTTTACTGATGATTTTCTTAATCTTTCTTCATATTCTTGGAGTTTTAATATATTCTCTTTTCCACTTTCCTTTGTATTTCCTGGAGATTTAATACTGATAGCGTGGATACTACTCTGTATTAATTCTGTTAAATGGGTAGGAGGCTCTCCTGGATTAGTAGAATCTTACTCTTTGATAATATTTCTACTTCTCTTCTTAATCGGAGTAAGAACATTCTCTCTCTTTTCTTCGAGTATGAGTATTTTAATTGCAGGATCGATGATTTCTCTTCTTTACTTTGCATATCCATCTCCTAAGATAATGTCTGGTTCTAGTGGTAAAACAATATATGGTTTTTTAATAGCAATACTTGCATTAGTTAGTGGTGTTAAGTTCTCCACTACCTTAATGCTTCTTGCATTACCAATACTTGATGCAATATACGTAATCATTTACAGAACCTTTAAATACAAACCAAAGAACCCATTAGATTTAATGAAAATAAATGATACCTCTCACCTACATCACAGATTACTTAAACTAGACTTAACCTCTAAGCAAATACTCCTAATTGAAACAGCTCTTTCACTCTTAATTGGTTCATTAGCAATATTAACAACAGGAGCACTAAGATATTTTGCTTTAATATTTGGTATAGCATTTGTAATCTCCTTTATCGTTTTTATCAATTACAGAGCTAATAAAAAGGAAGATAGTAAGGAGAAATCACCAGAATCTAAATACTCTTACTAATATAGCTTTGTAGACAAACGCAAGGCACTCTCATATAATGAATACATATGAAAAAGTGGAAATCTGCCTTGATAATAACATCAGTTGTTGTTTTAATATCTCTTTTGTTCTTTTTCCTACCACCAGAAGATATTTTTAAGCATACACCAATACTAAAAAGCTTCTACCAGAACACAACATTAGAGGTTACGGTACCTAATGGTAAAGCCTCCGTGAAAGTAAATGGTAAGGAATATGGAGAGACTCCAGTAAATGTACAGAACTTAATAGCGGGAGAGTATGAAGTAGAATTAGAAAGAATATCGACAGAGAGTGGATATTACAAACCTCAGATATTTAAAATTCAGCTTTCCAAAAACAGTACCTCAAGAATAAATATTGAAATTGGACCAGATGATAATCTATACGGGTCTGTACTGTATTACACGGAGGATAATAATATAGGTAGTAATAAAGGGAAACTTACAATAACAACCAATGCAATTAACAGTAAGATATATCTTAATTCTGAATTCCTTAAATCAGCACCAATTACAAATCTTGATATAAATGAAGGTGAATATGAAATAAAAATAGAAGCTAAAAACTTTGAATCCCTTACAGTACCAATTGTAGTTAGAAAAGGATATACATTGAATATAAAGGGGTATCTTTTACCAATACCAGTAATTTTTGAAGAAGTACAATTGGATGAGTAGTTCTGATTTAACAAAAATAAAAGGTCAAATTCCTGTTTCTATCATTGTACA
>DHVL01000053.1:0-3381 GCA_002412645.1 Candidatus Dojkabacteria bacterium UBA5209
AGATATGAGAAAGGAATAAGAGTACTTCTAGATGATATTAATGTAGATTCATTGATTGTAATTCTTACACCACAGCTAGTGACAGATATAACAGGTGTAGCAAAGTTAATCTCTGATATTCAGAAGCAAACCTCTAAACCAATATTTTCTTGCTTTTTAGGAGGAAGGGATATAGAAGATGGAAATAAGATATTAAGAGCATATGGACAATACTTTTCTAACAATTTGGAAGATACCGTTAAACTCATATCTAAAATCACAAAGTATCAAATAGAAGAGAAGACATACTCTACAAGGGATATTAATGATTTAAAAAAGAAAGGAAAATATACAAAGGAGATAGAAGAAATAATTACAGAAGAACTAGAGGTACTACCAGATGATATTGCAGAAAATATCTTTAAGGAATTTAATTTAGATCTTCCTAATCAATTAATTACAGCAAGCTTAGATGAGGCAACAGAGTTTGCCGCTAGGAATTTCCCAGTAGTAATTAAAGCTACTTCTAAAGATTTAGCACATAAGACGGATTTTAAAGGTCTCTTTCTAGATATAAGGACAGTATCAGAGTTTCAAAGTAAATTTGAAGAATTATCAAACAGTATTGAAAAAATTACTGGTAAAACTACACCAGATATATTAGTACAAGAGATGATAGAACCAAAAGCAGAGTTTTTCATAGGAGCAAATAGACATGGAGCAATAGATATATATGAAGAGAAAGGATTGGGATTTGGCCATCTAATGGCCATAGGGCAGGGTGGTATATATACAGAGGTATACAGAGATATTGAGCATTTCTTAGTACCAGAGACTTTAAAAAATATTGAAGAAGCACTAAATAGGACAAAGATTTCTCAATTAATAGATGGGTATCGAGGAAAACCAGGCTTAGCTAAAGATGCATTACTACAAAGTATAGATAGTATACAAAAGATTCTAACTACATACCCTCAGATATATACCTTAGATATCAATCCCGTTATCCTAACAGAAAGTAGGGCTATTACTGTTGATGTGAAGGTATATATAAAGAAGTAATACCTACTTCTTAGATTGTTTAATACAAGCCTCTATAAAACCCATAAATATTGGATGAGGAGCTATAAATCTACTCTTAAGCTCAGGATGATACTGTGTAGCTACAAAGAAGGGATGTTCTCTCTTAGAAAGCTCTACAGCCTCTACAAGAACACCGTCAGGACTCATACCGGAGATAATTAGGCCACTCTTCTGTAATATTTCTCTGTATTCATTGTTAAACTCATACCTGTGTCTGTGTCTTTCCATTACAACAGGTAAACTACTAAAGAGATCATTACTGTATTTAGAATACAGAGATTCGAGTATAGAACCTTTCTCTATCTTACATGGCCAACCACCAAGTCTAATAGTACCTCCAAACTTACCCTCCTTTAGATATTTCTTTTGTTCTTCCATTAAATGAATCACCAAATCCTTACTCTTAGAATCAACCTCCTCGCTATTAGCATCTTTCAAACCAACTACATTCCTAGCATACTCAATAACTGCCATCTGCATACCGTAACATAGACCCAAATAGGGCAACTTATTCTCTCTAGCAACCTGTATAGCCTTAATCTTTCCCTGCGCACCTCTACTTCCCCAACCTTGAGGTACAACAAGACCATCCATTTCCAATAGTTTTTCTTGCAACTTTCTGTCTGAATCAAAATCATCAGCCACAATCCAATATATATTGGCATTCACACCATGTTCCCAACTAGCATGATTAATAGCTTCTAAAACAGATACATATGAATCCTTTAAATCAAACTTACCACTCTTGTAATATTTACCAACGATACCGATATTTATCTCTTTCTTAATTCTTCTCATCCTCTTAATCTTTTTCATCCACTCATCCATTAAAGGAGTCTTCTTAGGTCTAAGACCTAACTTCTTTAAAATGTTTTTACCCATATTGGCATTCTCAAAACTCTCTGGAACATCATATATACAATCAATATCATGAGCAGAGATAACGTTTTCTACAGGAACAAAACAGTATCTAGAAAGTTTCTCCCTTCTAACATCATCTAAACCACTCTTAGATCTAGCAATTAAAAAATCAGGATGTAAACCATGTGCATTGAGAAGCTGTGTAGAAATCTGTACAGGCTTGCTCTTCATCTCACCAAGTGTACCAGGAACAGGTAAGTATGAGACATGAACATGTACAACATCATTAGGATTTTGAATCTTCATAACCTTGTTAGCCTCCAAAAACAAACCATTACCAACCTCTCCTACAGTACCACCAATCTCTACAATTGTAATATCTGCTTTACTACTCTTAGCTACACCCTTAATCCATGCAATTATCTCATCAGGAACATGGTAATCTAAACTAACCCATTTACCCTCATATGCTAATGAACGTTCATCTTTAATTACTTTGTCTAAGATAGCACCACAAGTCATAGAATTAGGTCTAGAGAAAGATTCATTTACAAATCTCTCATATGAACCAATATCCATATCTGTTTCAAAACCATCTTCAAGTACAAATGTCTCACCATGTTCTAGTGGATTCATAGTACCTGCATCCACATTAAGATATGGATCTGCCTTAATCATAGTTACCTTATAACCATATGATTTGAGAATGAAAGCAATAGAAGCTGCAGAAATACCCTTACCAATACCAGAAATTACTCCACCAGATACAAATATGTATTTAGACATGATTAATATGTTTTGAGGTTATTGAATAGGTTATAGGTCAAAAACAAAAAAGTCAAACTCTTTTAATATGTACTCTTCTTTACTGAAGAATTCCACTCATCAATCAGCTTAGAAGTCTCACTACTATCCAACCTAATTAGTTCTAATCCCCGGTTATTACCTCTCTCATCATCAAAACCCATATTCAATGCATCCTTGTATGTATTACCAAAATATACCTTCTTAATCTTTGCCCAATTAATTGCAGCCTCACACATCTTACAAGGTTGACCAGTAGTATATATCTCACAAGAAGAAAGATCATATGATTTAAGTTTCTTACTAGCTTCTCTTACTACATTCATTTCAGCATGACATGTAGCATCCTTTTTCTTAATTACCATATTATGACTCTTAGCAAGTACTTTACCATCTTTAACAATTACTGCACCAAAGGGACCACCATGCCCCTTCTTCATACCTTTTCTAGCTTCCTCTAAAGCAATTCTCATATATTCGTTCATATTAGTAGTATAATTAGACAAGTTATTACTAATACTATCATGAATGAGAAAGAAAGTTACAGTACAAAGGAATTACTCCTAAAAGAAGCATATGAAATGACCAATAACCATTGGTATTACCTAAAGGTAAGAGAATTAAATAGAGCAATATCACACAAAATAAACAGAA
>DHVL01000053.1:3479-4070 GCA_002412645.1 Candidatus Dojkabacteria bacterium UBA5209
CAACATACAGATCCAGAATTAATACAGGTAGAACTTAATAGTGGATATAAGCTAATAGTTACACAATCATCATTTCTCTTCGAAGCTCCTACTGAAATCTAAGCCCTCAGCATCTGCCTTTGTACCAGTTCTACCTAAATCCTTCTCATATCTAGTAGCATACTCTTTATATTTTTTTACTCTCTTAATTCTTTCTTTAACAGAATACTGATAATTTATCCCTGGACCATTTATACAACCACCCTCACAGGTAAGAATATCTAAGAATTTATAATCCTTGTAATACCCATCTTTAAAACCATCAAGTATTTTAATAATATTACTCATACCCTCCATCACAAGAATATCTTTCTTTTTAAGAATATGATCATACTGAAGGGTATTAGAAAGACCTCCTGAAAGTGGATATACCTTGGTATAGTCATTGTAGAATTTATCAAATGTACTTACATATTTAGCATCTGTAACCTTCTCAGGTATCTCATACTTAATAAACAAATCATCTAACTCTTTAAAAGTTAATACCTCATCTATAGTATCTAACTCCTGTGCTTCCATCTTCTTTGTTAAACAGGGTCCAACGAATACATT
>DHVL01000053.1:4255-4519 GCA_002412645.1 Candidatus Dojkabacteria bacterium UBA5209
TATTCATATACAGAGACAAAGGAGGGAGCTAACATACATAAATACTTTTTCTCTTTATCAAATTCCATATTACATGTTAATCATTTAATATATTAATTTCAAATATATATTGTGATACACTTTTAATATGCAATTAACAGATATAAAAAGACATACACTCTTAGGTAAAGAATTAAATCTTAATACAATTACTCTTTACACTCTATACACACTCTCCTTTTTAATACCTCTGCTAATATCCAAACCACAACTCTTAGTAGGTAG
>DHVL01000053.1:4557-8633 GCA_002412645.1 Candidatus Dojkabacteria bacterium UBA5209
GCTACACTGTTCTTAGTATATCTAATGCCCTTTATTATGATATCTAATATCCTTCTCTCTTACTCTATATCAAAAAAGAAAAATATCTTAGGTATATTAATTGGAATATTTCTTAAGGTAATATTTCTATATACAGCTACATATATACTTGTACAAACAATTGGCTTACCAAGTATATTTCTAACATCTATGGGCTTAATGCAGATATATACTGCATTAATAGGGGGTAGTATTGGATTTGGAATATTCCTTTTAACAAGGGATATCTAGCATATTTGACTTCATATTTCACCAGGTATATTATAAGTCATAGAGGCACTCCTCTATTAAGTAATTTTTATACTTAATATATATGGGTAAAATAACCCTAAGAAAAGCTTTTAAGAAAGCACCTGCCAAAGTTTTAAATTTCCTTTTACTTTTTTCATTAATTGTTCCAAATGTCCTATCTCCTGCGATAGTAATTGCACAGGAGTTAGATATTGAACAAACAGAGATAGTAGAAGAAATCCCTATCGATGAATCAGAAGATATCTTAGAAGAGGGTATTTCAACATCCATCTTTGAAGAGGGAGTATATACTGTATCTCTTGTAGAAGAGAAAGAGTATGTATATCCAGATGATGATAGGGTAAGGATTAGATTTACCTCTATTACAGAAGAAGGGAACCTTGTAATACAGAAGGTTGTACTTACTGAAGAAGAAAAAACAGAATTAAATACCACAGAAGAGTATGGATGGAACTTTACTTCTACAATGAGTAATGGATCATTTACATATGATTTAGTACTTCCTAATGAACAAGGTGAAGATATAGAGGTTAAGTATACTGAAGATGGTAATACATATTCCTCAGTAGAACAGCCTTTAATTAATGAAGATATTGTTAAGATATTAGGATTAGATCACTTTACTACTTTTGTAGTAGTACCATCAGGAACTATACCAATAGGTGTTGATGAGGGTGAAACAGATGTAGATAGTACGTGTAATGTATCAGTAGTAGGTAGTGGAATGCTTTGTTATGACTCTATACAAGAGGCTATAACTGCAGCAAACGATGGAGAGACGATAAATGTATTAGCTGGAGAGTATGAGATATCGGATACGATAGTAATAAACAAAGAGCTTACTCTTATTGGAACAAGTGGAACAAAGTTAATAAATATAGATACCCCTGCAAAAACAGTATTTAGTATAGCAAGTAGTAATGTAAGTATTGAAGGATTTGAAATTACTCATCAGAATTCGTTTACACAAGACAGTAATGAAGTAGCAAGAGCATTGGTAGCTATTCCTGATAATGCAAATATCACAAATGTAGAAATAAAAGATAACCTTATTTATGGAAACTATCCACCTTCTACAGCACAGAAAGATATGTACACAAGAGGTATAACTGTAGGTAGTAATGGTGGTACAGATATAGATATTACAAACAATACAATACATTCTGTTAGGAATGGAATTGTTGTAAGACTAACTAATAAAACAAATACTAGTGAGAATACAATATACAACACCAAGGGTGGAATTATGCATTACACATCTAGTTTTGAAGACGCTGATAATCGAACAATGCTTGATAATGAATGGACTTCAGCACATAGCGAATGGGATATTGTATGGAATTCTCCATCTCCTTTTTATGGATTCCCTGACTATCAACAGAGTGTAATAGCTTTAGGAGAGCTTAATAATGATGCTTATATACTTGATCTTAGAAGAGAGACTTCTACTGATGTCACTACTCTTGAAGGCAATAGAAACCCTGTATTTGTAACAACAACTGGAGTAGATAAGGTTCATCAATCTACAGGTAATATGAATGAGCCTTTTGCAACAATTCAATTTGCAATCGATAAGGTAGCAGATAATGGAACTATTTATGTAGGAGATGGGACTTTCCCAGAGACAGGACAAATTGTTATTGATAAGAATTTAAATATCATTGGAAGTGGGACCACTAATACAATAGTAGAAGCAACAGGTGACACAACTAGTAGTGGAGATGGCAGAGGATGGATTCTTATTCCTCTAGGCTTTAACTTAAATCTACAAGACTTAACTCTTGATGGCTTAGACAACAAAATCTATCAAGGGATAAGAGCACACGGTACTGGCTTTATTGATAATGTTGTCTTTAAGAACATGAGATTCGGACAATACT
Organism: Candidatus Dojkabacteria bacterium UBA5209; assembly: GCA_002412645.1. Lineage (GTDB taxonomy): Bacteria > Patescibacteriota > Dojkabacteria > SC72 > SC72 > UBA5209. The sequence goes on from DHVL01000053.1 coordinate 6,729, forward strand.
TAGGAACAGGAATTGCTTTTATGGGCACTATGACAATTCAAAACTCTCATTTTGAAAATATTGGACGACAGGGAATGTTTGCTTTTGGATCAACAGATAATAAACTAATAAACAATACTTATGTAGGTAAAGGAGATGGAGATTGGCTAGATTACGGAATAGAAGTAGGGGGAGGCGCAAAAGTAGAAGTAAAAGGTAATACCATTTCTAACTGTACTGGTATTGCATCTTCAGATAATTCTCACTCAGGTGCAATTCTCATCTCAACATACTATGGAGATGGCTCTGCCGCAGAGATATATGAAAATGAACTGTATGATAACTATTACGGTGTAATTGTAGGATATGATTCAAGTGATACAAGTATAGTCTCAGCATATCATAATAATATTTTTGATAACGATTACGGATTTAAATCTACAAATCAAGAAGTACAAGCTCAAAATAACTGGTGGGGACATCATACAGGTCCTTCTGGTGAAGCATTAGGACTTGGAGACAAAGTTAATGAAAATATTCTCTATCAAGAATGGCTTTGTGAACCATACTCTACAGAATGGATAAGTGAAAACGGAGTATGTCGCTTACAAGCTCCAGAAACTCTAGGATGGAATGTCTCAAGCTTAGCGACAGAACCAGGTCAAATACCACCAGCTCTTGCGTGCGGTTCATACACAAATGATAATACCCCTAGCCATGTTTGGTCTGAAATTGATGGTGAGAATATCAACTATCAGAGACAAGCAAAAACTCCGACAGGAGGTTGGTGGACTGATCCAATGACATATACGAACACAAATACTCCTTTCGTATGGTTTGGAAATCAAACAAATGGTATTGAGGGAGAATGGAATACAAGGGTAAGAGCATGGGTAGATACAAATGGAAATGGAAGCCTTGATAACACAGATTTAACATCAGATTGGAGTAATGAATGTAAAATAACTTATGATAAAACAGCTCCAGAGAAGCCTGTAGGGCTTGAAAGAAGAGGACTTGATAGTACAATATATCAATGTGGAGATATTGCTCAATTACAGACTCTAATACCTGATTGGGATGATAATTCTGAGTTTGATTTCTCTCACTACGAATATACTTCCTTCCATCCTAATGGAAGCATTGGCATAAATGAACAGAAGCTCTATACCTCTGAATTTTTGCACAATTGGGTTCCAACAGCAGAGGGAGTATATGGATATGCTGTAAGAGCAGTTGATCTTGCTGGAAACAAATCACCTTGGTCATTAAGTGGGAAAACTTTAGAAGGTAGCTGTCAAATAACATATGACAGTACGGGACCAGTAGCACCTACAATAACATTCCCTTCTGAAGGACAATATTTCAATTCAACACCAATATTAAATGATTGGACTGATGTATCTGATCCATCAGGGATAAAAGAATATAGGATAGAATACATATATGATGATGGACATACATTCTCAGGTGCTCCATATAGAACAGCGATATTAAGTCAAAGAAATCACATACCAAATCTTTCTGAACAAGGAGGTGTAACAATAAGGGTACAAGCAATTGATAATGTGGGGAATGAAGGAGCATGGAGTGAACCTGTTCATTACTTCTATGATGAAACTCCACCTGAGCTTCCAGAGTTAATTGCGCCAGATAACATGAGCTCTGTAAAAGGAGCTGTCTTAACAAACAGTTGGTCAGAAATATCTGATGCTGAATATTACGAATATGAAAGCTATCACAACGAATCACTAACTAACCTACGTTGGTATCAAGAAGTAAATGGTACTTCAAAAACAGCTTACAATGTTGCAGAATCTACTTTCTGGTGGAGAGTAAGAGCTGTGGATCTTGCAGGAAATAAGAGTGCATGGACAGACGCTTGGAAGGTTACAGTAGACAACACCTTCCCAACAATCCAATCAT
>DHVL01000041.1:0-151 GCA_002412645.1 Candidatus Dojkabacteria bacterium UBA5209
TAAAAGGATCCTTAACCAATGTAAAGCCTCTCTCTGCATACTCAACCTCTACCCCCTCTAATATAGGTTCACTAATATCTTCATTAGTTCCTTCAGGAATAATTTCTGCCTGAGGAGTTGACTCTTCTTGCTCATCAACCTTAATACCACA
>DHVL01000041.1:194-10000 GCA_002412645.1 Candidatus Dojkabacteria bacterium UBA5209
ATGGTTAAACTCTCATTTTTCTCAATCTCATTCTCCATATTTAAAGCAGTAAAAGGTTATATATATCCATAATATCACAGACTGGAATAGGAAAGAAGAAACCCATATAAACATTTACCTTAAAACATATTTGACCTATCCTTAATATTTACATATAATACTTTGTATTTCCCATTATATCCTAATTATTAATTTTGACCCGCAAAAATATGGCTAAGGTAAAAAGAGACATAATAGCTTTAAAATGTACAGTCTGTGAGAGTATAAATTACACCTCTTACAAAACTAAAAATATAAAAGAGAAAATAGAACAGAATAAATACTGTTCTGTATGTCAGAAGCATACATTACATAAGGAGACCAAAGTTAAATAATTAAGCTGTTTTACAAACGAGGGCCCATAGTTTCAATTGGTTAAAACAGTGGTCTCCAAAACCATAGTTCTCCGTTCGAGTCGGAGTGGGCCTGTAGATATACACTAGAAATATGAGATTAATAAGAAATATAATAACAGAATTAAAACAGACAGAGTGGCCAAGTATGGACCAACTAGCAAAGTTAACCATATATACAGTAATACTTTGTGGTATAATCGCTTTGCTAATAGTAGGGGTTGATCTTGTTCTCTTTTGGTTAAGAGATCTCTGGTTAGGAGAACAGGGAGAAACAGTAAGTAATTTAATATTAAACCTTTAACAAGGGATGGCAGACAAAGTTAAAAAAGGAAATCCAAAAGCCAAATGGTACGTTCTAAATATTAGGACTGGATATGAAAACAGTATTAAAAAGGAATTACAGCAAAGAATAGAAGCTACTGGATTACAAGATAAAATAGAAGATATTTTAGTTCCAGTACAAAAGAAAATCTTTGTTAAGAAGGGTAAACAGGATGTAAAAGAGGATAAGCTCTTTCCTGGATATGTATTAATAAAAATGGAGTTGAATGAAAATACATGGGATATCGTAAAAAATACTGAAGGAGTAAGAGGTTTTGTTAAAACAGATAAATACCCAAAACCTTTACCAGAAGCAGAAGTAAAAGCAATAATGAAATTCATGGAAGTAGAACAACCTTCATACCAAAGCTCCTTTAGCGTTGGAGAAGCAGTTAAGATTACAGAGGGAGCCTTTGCAGGTTTCATTGGTAGTGTAGAATACATTGACAATACAAAAGGTAAGATAAAAGTCCTCATATCTTTCCTTGGTAGAGAAGCACCCGTTGAACTTGATTTCTCACAAGTCAACAAGCTTTAAAATATATATTTGATTAGTAATAAAAATGGCAAAGGAAATAAAAAAGATAATAAAAATTACAATACCAGCAGGACAAGCAACACCTGCACCTCCAATTGGTCCAACATTAGCACCATATGGAATCTCAACTCAGGAGTTCTGTACTCAATTTAATGAGCAAACAAGAGAAGGTAACGGTATTCTTACACCTGTAATAATTACAATATATGAAGACAGATCTTTTGAATTCATAACCAAGACCCCTCCTACAGCAGAATTGATCAGAAGAGAGATAAAGATTAAGAAGGGATCTGCAAGACCTAACTTAGATAAAGTAGGAAAACTTTCTAAAGAACAGATTCAAAAAATTGTAGAGATAAAGATGCCAGACTTAAATACTTCAGACCCAGAGCAAGCAGCAAAGATAGTAGCTGGCACTGCAAGACAAATGGGTGTAGAAACAGAAATATAACGTATAAAAATATAAATAATGAAAAGAGGAAAGAAATATACAAAAGTAGTAAAAGGTTTAGATAGATCATTAGCATATACTGTAGAGAATGCTATTAAAGAAGCTAAAAAAACCTCTTACAGTAAGTTTGTTGGTACATTAGAAGTACATTTTGATATAAAAGTACCAAAAGACAGAGATCCTAAATCTATCAAAGGTGCATTAGCACTCCCCCACTCTAGTGGTACAAAGGATATAAAGGTTGCAGCATTCGTATCTCCTGACATGGAAAAAGTAGCAAAGGAAGCAGGTGCAGATTTTGTAGGTTTAGATAACCTAATAAAAGATGTTAAAGCAGGTAAGATGGAATTTGATGTTGCAATTGCAACTCCTTCAGTAATGCCAAAAATTGCAATCTTAGGTAAAGAATTAGGTCCAAAAGGACTAATGCCTAGTCCAAAGAATGGAACTGTAACAGAAGATATTGAAAAAGCTGTAAGTGAATACAAAAAAGGTAAGCAAACATTTGCTTGTGATACCTCTGGAGTAATTCATATGAGTGCTGGTAAGTTAGATATGGATGATGCCAAATTAATAGAGAATGTACATGCATGTGTAGTAGCACTAGAAGAAGTGCTTGGTAAGGGATACTTACAAGCATTCGATAGGATGCACTTAGCTCCTACAATGGGTCCTAGCTTCAAAATACAATATAGTAAGCCTGAATAAAACCCACATTTAAAAAGACTTTTTAGACCTCCTTAAAGGAGGTCTTTTTTACCTTGATATTTTCCAACCTATAGAGGTATAATATGCCTTGTTAATAGGTCTACCGAGACCCATTGTTCATTAAAAAGGGAGATTCTAAATGTGTAATCTTTGCGAAGACAAAACATACTGTAATGATTGCAGAGCTGAAGAGAAAGCTCTAATAGAAGAAATTGCATTTCCAGTGCAAAATTCCAAGTCTGACAAGAGCAACCGTGTACAAATTACTGGTGATTATTTGTATCACAAAGGTCGCGCTTATCATATATCAGAAGACTTTCAAGACAAAAGGATGAAACAGAAATCCATAATTGGAACAAAAGAAGGACTTCTATTTCATATAAGAGAGCTTGAAAACAAAGAAATTGTTCTAACAAAAATTGTTAGAATCAAGGCAAGAAAGGAAGGGAGGCCTGATTATCAGGAATGTCAGAAAATTTTTATAGGTAGAATCCCCTCTAGATTGTTGGCAGACCCTAACTGGTAAATTTAAAAACTCGGTAGATCTAAAATCAGAAGGGAACTATACAGTTCAAATATATCTCTTAATTGAGATTATCTATAGTTCCCTTCTAACAAACCCTTGACCATCCCCTACTCTTCATATATAATCACTTCAGTAATTATCCTAAGAAACATGGTACAAAAATAAATCCATGCGAGGAAAATGATAATTCAACATATTAATTAAATAAGTATATACGATGTCTAAAAGTCGTACCCAAAAAGAAGTGCTACTTAAAAAGTATAAAGATTTAATAGAAAGTAAATCTGGATACCTTTTAGTAAACTCTGAAAAGATCGATACTACAACAGTAACAGGTCTTAAGATAGAATTAAAGGATGTAGATGCAAACTTTACAGTTCTTAAAAATAGTATCTTTAAGGTAGCATTACAAGAAACAGATCAACCCCTACAAGTACAGGAATTTGATGGCCCAACAGCTATCATTACATTTGAACAAGATCCAACAGCACCTGCAAAATTAGTAAAGAAGATACAGAAAGAAACAGAACTTTTAGAACCAAGAAGCGGAGTATTTGAAGGAGAGTTCTTAACGGCAGAGAGGGTAATGCAATTAGCAGAAATCCCATCTAAGGAAGTACTACTCTCAAGATTAGTTGGTACTATGAATGCACCACTAACCGGCTTTATGAATGCAGTAACAGGTAACGTAAGAGGTTTAACTGTAGTACTTAATGGTATAGCAGAGAGCAAATCTTAATTAGTTATATATTATTTTAATTTATTTTATTTACAAAATGTCAGACGAAGTAAACAAAGAGCTTCCTACATTAACAGAGAATGCACAGAAAGTAATTGAAATGGTTGAAAAAATGACCGTTTTAGAACTTGCAGACCTCGTTAAGGTAATGGAAGATAAGTTCGGAGTAAGCGCAGCAGCTCCAGTAGCAGTAGCAGCAGCTCCAGCAGAAGCAGCACCTGCAGAGGAAGAGAAATCATCCTTTGATATTGTTCTAAAAGAAGCAGGAGCAAACAAGATTGCTGTAATCAAAGTAGTAAGAGAGATTACAGAGCTTGGATTAAAAGAAGCTAAAGATCTTGTAGATGGTGCACCTCAAACAGTAAAAGAAGCTGTTAAGAAAGAGGACGCTGAAGCTATCAAAGCAAAATTTGAAGAGGCAGGTGCTACAGTAGAGTTAGCATAACCAATTCTTTACTTTGGTAAACAAAAAAAAGAGGTCATATCGACCTCTTTTTTCATATTCGACAATATATACATAGACAAAGTATAATGATGGCGGAGAATATTCTAATTTTTGTATATCACAAATATGTTTGAAACCTCTAAATTAACAGAATGGATATTAAGCAATGGAGTTTCTGAAACGGTATTAGAATTACTAATAGCGGTATGTATATTAGCAACAGTTGTAAGTATAGCAAGATATATTTTTGATTCTAAAACATACGGAATATATGCTCCAATACTACTTGCAATTGCTTACTCATACACAGGACTAAAGTATGGATTAGCAATTACTCTAGTAGTAATACTAACTTCCCTACTCTCTTTTTCAGTGCTTAATAAAATTAGAATGCACTACATTACCCGTATAGCCACCAACTATACAGTCCTTGCCATGGTACTAATTCTCTTCTTCATACTAATAGAGAGATTTGGTTTAGGATTAGAGAATATGGCAAATATTCCACCTCTAGCATTTATATCCATAGCCGCTCTCTCTGATTTTTTCATCAAACAATATCTTAAAAAGTCTCTTCAGGGTTCCTTGATAACACTTTTTGGGACAATCTTTGTAGCAGTAATAGGATGGTTTGTAATAACTAGAGAGATAATTTCCGAATATATGCTTAACAACCTTTGGATATTACCCCTACTAACAATATTAAACATTCTACTTGGTAGATTTACTGGATTAAGATTAAAGGATTACCTTAGATTTAGAATCACAGCAAAAGATGATTCCAATAATTAGTAAAAAATACAAACATATTCTTGGATTAAACAGAAGAAATCAAGAATATGTTAGACAGTACAATTCTTCGTCTGCTAAGGCAATCGCTGATAATAAGATTGTGACAAAGAGAGTTCTTAAAAAAGAGCTAATACAAACCCCAGAGGTATACAAACTAATTAGATCTAAAAAACAGTTACAGTTTTTAGATTGGGATAGTTTACCTAAAAGCTTTGTAATAAAACCAAATAAAGGAACAGGAGGGAATGGAATAATAGTATTCTACGGTAAGAAAAAAGGCCAAGAAGCATGGATACGCCCTAATGGGAATACAATGAGTAAAAGAGATATCATTCTCCATATAGAGAACATCTTAGAGGGTCGGTTCTCAATGGGAAGTAAAAAGGATATTGCGATAATCGAGGAGAGGATAAGAACAGATCCAATACTTAAACAGTACTCATACAAAGGTGTTCCTGATATAAGAATAATATGCTTTAATCAAGTCCCTGTCATGGGTATGCTTAGGTTGCCTACTAAGAAATCTAATGGTACTGCAAATCTACACTCAGGTGCAATTTGTACGGGTATAGATATGGAATCAGGTATTACTACCTACTCTATGCATATGCCTGGTTCTTCATTTAGAACAGATTCATACAAACTAATAGAAACTACACTAGATTTACAAGATAACAAACCCTTAAGAGGTATTCAAATACCTTACTGGAATGAGATGTTAGAAATAGCGCTTAAATGTCAAGAAGTTACTAAACTAGGATATATAGGTGTAGATATTGCAATAGATGCAGAAAAAGGTCCTGTTGTATTTGAAGTAAACGCAAGACCAGGATTGGGTATACAGGTAGCAAACCAAGCAGGTCTTAGATGGAGATTAGAAAAGGTTCAAGATTTAAAGATAAAGAGTATAAAACACGGTATCAGAGTATCCAAAAATCTCTTTGGTGGAGAAATTGAAGAAAGTATCGAAGCTATCAGTGGTAGAAAGGTATTAAATATTACAGAAAAAATATCTGTGTTTAATAAGGGTACTGATATATCAAAAGTAAAGATACGTAAAAGTGTAAAAAGAGAGATAGTGAAAGCATTCATGGATACAGGTATACTTACATCTAGAATCTCCTCTACCCTAGCAAACCGTATAGGATATCTTTCTGCAACAAAAGAGTTTAATAAATTTAATATGCCAGAGAAATTTGAAAATTTTAAAGAAGCACAGGAATACATAGATAAATATGAGAAGGAGATTTGTAAAAATGAAGATATTAAGAGATTAGCTAAAATCGTTGAAGATGGAGAGATAAAAGTGAGACCTGTATTTGATATCGTTATCAAAATCTCAGATGCTGTTCGAATTGCAGAGTTTGTATCTACAGATAGTCAAGAGATACCTCAACCAGTAGTAATAGGAAGAGCAGATCTCTCTGGATATCTAATAGATACAAGTGGTACATTCTAATCTTTTTAAATAAATATATGACAAAAAGTTACGAGGAATATCTTAAGATAGCTGGTAATGTACACCTAGCCTACTATATTGAGGCTGCTGAAATCTTAGGTATTAAGTATGAGATAGAAAAAAGATCTTTAATGGCAAGATTTGAATATAATGGCAAGCATTGGTATATCATCAATACTGCAACTCCTCTTACAAATACTACTAGTACAACAATCGCAAAAAGAAAAAATTTAACTAATTTAGTACTCTCAAAGGCAGGTATACCTGTTCCTAAGCAGATAGTACTTAAAAATAAGCATGAAGCCATTAACTTCTTTAATGAATACAAAGATATTGTCATAAAGCCTACTCAACAGTTAGGTGGTAGTGGAGTTACATTACTACCAAGAAATAAAAAACAGGTAGTAAGTGCATATAATGAAGCCTATAAAAAGTCTAAAACAAAAGGTGGTAACAAAGTACTAGGAGAAGAATTCTTAAAGGGTGAAAACTACAGACTACTAGTTGTAGGAGACTCTGTTGTAGGTATTGTAAAAAGAAAAGCCGCCTTTGTAGTTGGTAATGGTAAGGATAGTATTAAGAAGTTAATAGAGATAAAAAATAAAGAAAGGAGAGAGAACTTACTAAAACCAATTAGTATTGATTCTGAAGTTAAACTCAGATTAGAGCAATTAGGTCTTAAATTCTCTTCTGTACCAAAAGAAAAGGAAGAAATATTACTTAGATATAACTGTAATCTAACAACTGGTGGTACTACACAAGAGTGCTCATCTCTAACTCATCAATATTACAAAGATTTAGCTGTAAATGCAGTAAAAGCAATAGGTACACAGTTTGGTGGTGTAGATATAATTACAGAAGATATTACTAAGCCTGCAAAGTGTGGAGTAAATGAAATCAACTATAACCCTGGATTAAGAGTACACTATAAAGTAGACCAAGGAGAATCTGTAAAGGTTGCAGTACCAATTCTCCAATACATTATTAACAATATTTAAACTGTACCAAATATACACATGAGTAAAATACTACAAGGACTTAATCTAGAATCACAGTTCACAACAATTAAATTTGCACTAGAGGGAGATAACCTCTCTGATGTAACAAAATTACTGGATCATATTGCATCTTTTCATCCAATCTTTATTAAAGAGTACAGCATAACTCCACAAGAGTTAGTAATTAGATCTAAACTCCCAAGAATATGGAGTGAGACAGAGGAATATATAAAAAAGTTAAGTAAGAGAGAGATTAAATATGAGAGTGTATATGACTTTGTAGTAAATACAATCATATCAAAAAGAATAAAATCAATGTCTACCATATCTCTTTTACAAGCAGCACATGAGAAGAATATAGATAGTACATTGGCTGTACTAAGCGAAAAGGTGGTATCAGGATATAAAGAGGGATACATAGATACATTTAATAGATACTATGTCATAGGATGTGGTAAGGGCTCTCAAATCATTGGCTCCATAGCATCTACCAAGGATTCCTCTGTTTCTCAAAAAATACAAAGGGATAAATGGTCAACCAATCTTTTGATTGAGAGATTAGCTTTACCTATTCTTAAATGGGAAATTCTTACCTCTGAAAAAGATATAGAAAAGGTATGGGATTCATACTCTAAGCCTTTAGTTATCAAACCAACAGGTTTAGTTGGAGGTAAGGGTGTATCTGTTAACATAAATACATTAGAAGAGGCTAAGAAGGCATACAAGAGTGCAAAAAATCAAAACTCTACAAAAACAAGAGAACCTTGGCAAAACAAAATAATGATTCAAGAACAAGTAACTGGAGAAGATTACAGACTTTTAGTAATAGATGGTAAGTTAGAAGTTGTCACAAAGAGAATTCCTGCATTTGTAACAGGAGATGGGAAGAGTACAATCAAAGAGTTAATAGAAGAAACAAATAGTGATCCAAGAAGAGATATTTCCAACCCAGCCCATATCTTAAAACCCATAGTTATTGATAAGCCTCTTTTAGATCTTCTTAAGAGTAAAAATCTTTCTTTAGAAAGTATTCCTCAAAAAGATGAAATCGTTAATGTAAGAAACATAGCTAGTATGAGTCAAGGAGGAATTACGGAAGACTTCACAGACAGCGTAAGCAAAGAAATAAGACTAATGGTAGAAAGTATAGCCCAATCTATACACGCATTTACACTAGGTGTAGATATACTCTGTAAGGATATCTCTAAGCCATTAACCAAAGAAAATGGTGCAATATTAGAAGTTAATACAATGCCAGAATCATATCTTAATCTTTACCCCGTAATTGGTAAACAGAGAGAGTATGTAGCTGGAAATTACATAAATGCCCTACTCTCTGAAAATAGCTGTAAGAAATATATATTCATTGGACAGAGTAAAGATGATATATCTACATTACTAAGAAGGAAGAGAGTAATAAAAGGAGAGGAGACTGTAGGTGAAGCTGTTGGAGACAAATACTACATAAATGGAGTACTCATTAATGAAAGATTACAAAGAGAGCACCTAGTGGAAGCAATAAAATGTAATGCCTCGTTAGATGTAATCATACTTCACTTTAGAGATTGGAAAGAGGTAGAAGAATATGGACTTGGTTTTGATCATATTAATAACGTTTACATTACAAAAGAAGAAGCTAAAGAGAAGGGATATATGAAGATTCTTAAAAAATACAAACGTATGAAATTAATAGATAAAATTAAGAAAATATAGATATGAAGTACTTAATACTAGATAAAAGACAGAGAGTAGAGACAGGGAATGATGACAGAATAGCCACTGCCTCTTTGAGGATAATGGAAGAGTTGGACAAAAAAAATATACCCCACTCTCTTGCATACTATGATGAACTAGAGTTTGAGTTTATCAACGGTGAAACAGTGATAAAAGCAAAAAGAGAAGATATACGAAAATACAGTCATATACTGTTCAGAGGTCATGCTTTACATAACGAAATGGAGTATCAATTCAAAAGGTACATAGTAGACTTTGCTGAGTACCATAATGTGCACAACCAAGATAGTAAGATATTGGTACAAAATAGTGAAGCTATTAAAAAACTCCCTTACTACAACAAAATTGCACTAGCTATGCTATGCTTTACAAACGATATCCCTTATTTTGATACATACTACAGATCAGATGGTAACTATTTAGCACATAGAGATGTACTAGAAACATTCCCCATCATTATGAAAGAGTACTCTGGTATGAATAGAATAGAGAAAAAGGATGGTAAGGATGTTACAAAGAAGAATGTCTTTAAGATTACAAATGAGGATGATTTCAGACAGAAGATATTAAAAGACTTAACACACTCTAGGTTTTTCATACAGCAATATTCAGACACAGGTAAAGACATGCGATTGTTTGTAAAAGGCGACAAAGTGATAGGTGGATGGCAAAGAGAAGCTGTAGATGGTTTCATGACAGT
>DHVL01000017.1 GCA_002412645.1 Candidatus Dojkabacteria bacterium UBA5209
TTCCAATGAAGAAAGCAAATATACCTGCAAAAAGATCTAATATCAATTGAAAATCTTCTAACCATTTTAAAGTACCTGCAATATATCCAAATACAAGGAAGATGATAACGGAGATTAAGATGGTTATCTCTTTCTTCATAACATTGACCTTTGTAAAGCTTTTTTCCATATTCATATATTTTAGTACATCATTTTAGAAAAAGATATTTTTTCATTCCTCTCAGCATGAGGAGCACACACTGTAACGTATCCTAATCCATTCTGGGAGATGTAATACCCCGTTCCATTTATAGACACGTACAGAGGGTCTTGGGGCATTTGAACTAGTTCATCAGAATTACCATTAGAAAGAAATGACATATTTACTAAATCAGTACAATCATATGGTCCTGTTTTACATATCTCACTACCGTAATCAACACATATTTGACTAGTAGGTATCTCTTCAGGTAGCTTCCCATTCTTATTACTCCACGAGGATACAGCTGCCAATACTGAAGCTATATCCGCAGATCTTTTCATATTTCTAGCCTGTGCAGCCTCTTTACTTGGATTAATAGCTAGTAGAGCCAGTAGTCCTACTACTGTGACTGCAGAGAGTACAACTAATATTTCTAATATTTTAAAATTCTCCTTTTTACCTTCTTTTTCGGGTAAAGAGGGTACAAAGTTTACTGTTTCAGTTGTAATTTCCGAATCTTTCATACCATACATAATACATAAAAGTAGTACTTGTTTACAGAGGTTAGATATATACCTATAGAGTGATAGCGAGAGGAATATAGTAATTAGTATGTCAAAAAGGCTATGCTAACAATATTTCTACAGTTATCCACATCTCTGACTATTTTTGTGAGTAATTTGTTTATGAGGAAAAACGGAGAGGGTGGGATTCGAACCCACGGTACGCATAACGTACAGCACTTTTCGAGAGTACCCTATTCGACCACTCTAGCACCTCTCCAGTAATGTAATTATACCAAAGCTAAGCTTTAATATATATCGTAGTAAAAAGGTTTATTGAAATCTAAAAGCCTTAAATCTGATCAAAGGGAATATAGTCACCATATGTAAGTCTCTCTATCCTACCCTGCTCTCTAATATCCTTGTAAATAACCTTTTCCTGAAGTAATACAAAAATAGCATCTTTATCTGAACCATCTAAAAGCATTATCAAAGCCCTAGGATATCTTAATTTGGTCTCTACTATTAAGAAATATTGACCATCTTTAATAGAGAACCAAAAGTTATCCAATACAAACCATTCATACAAATGATTACCTGTATCAATACCTCTCGCTGTTATTCTATGCTTAATATTTGTAGGCTTGTTTGTACCAGCAACATATATAAAGAAGAGAAGAGCTATTACGCATGCCATAAGGAAATAGTTACCTAGTATTGCAAGGAATAAAATGAAAAACATCGAAACAGCAAGAACGATATAAAAGGTTTTCTCCTCAAACTTAAAAGCATGTCTCTCAGGAGCTTCCCATTCAAAAAGCTTAATATTTTGAACTACCTTTTTAGTAGGAATATCACTTTCTTCAAGTACAATATCTTTTTGAGCTATCTTCTTTCTTTTCTCAGCTTTTTTCTTTTTAATAGCATCTTCCTTAAGCCGTTGAATATTCTCTTCCTTCTCTCTCAAAGACATCTCTCCAGAGATTATATCTAAGATATCGGAGAATTCGTTTTTAAAAGTCTTTTTCTTCATCTCTCTATTATATTACAGAACAAATGATATTACTAAAAGAAAAACCAATATCCCTACTCCCCAATATATGTTTAAGATATGGAAGAAGTGAAGCATTACTACAAAGTAAAGACCAAAGGTAAGGATAAAGCCCATCTTTACTACATATATCTGTATATATTCAATACTTTCTTTCTTAGAAAAGAGTAAAAGGAATCCATACATAACTAAAGATATTAAGGACGCAAGAAATATGAATGAAAGTATTACAAATACTGAAATATTTAGGTAATTGTAATCACCATTAATATCTATTGGTAAGAAATTCCCTAAGGAGAGTAAGTACAACAGGATTGCAACACAGAAGATATTAAGAAAAAGCAAAGAAAAAAGAAATTTAATATTTCTATCTTTATAAGTTTTCTCATCTATTTGAGTACCCACTATCCTTAGAAATTAATTTTATTTTCTATTTCTTATGAATATCTTAATTATAGAGAAATCTAAGATTATTTCATACATAATAAAAAAGACTTTGATAGCATATGGATATAACGTGAGTGAGGATAACGGAGATTTTAATAGTGAGAATTTAATTAGTAGAAATATATTTGAGATTGTAATACTGGATACTAATATAACGGGGAAGTACTCTACTTTGGATATATTAAAGAAGATTGGTAATGAGAAGAAAAGAGAGTGTAAGGTATTGGGCATATGTAGTACTGGTAATTGGAGAGATAAGGTAAATTTCCTTAACAATGGTGGTGATGATGTTCTTTCATATCCTTTTCCAATGCAAGAGTTAATAGCTAGGATACAATCTCTACTTAGAAGACCTTCTAGCTATATAGATAGTCAGATGTATATTGGTAATGTTGTATTAGATACTAGGAATAGGAGTGTATGTGTAGAGAATAAAGATGTTGATTTAAGAAAGAAAGAGTACGAACTACTAGAGTATTTACTTAGGAACAAAAATAGAACAGTAAGTAGATGCGAACTACTCGACCATGTATGGGATTACAGAAGCTACACAGGTTCTAATACCGTGGATGTACATATTAAAAGGATTAGAGACAAGATAGAGAATAAATCTCTAATAGAGACAGTACACGGTCAAGGATATAGAGTAAAAGACCGTAAAGCTACTAAAGCATCATCGGCATTACAAGATGAACAAAGTCAGGATCCTCCTCAATCTTAAATACTCCTGGTTTTACAGTCTCACTACACTCAAAGATAATATCTTCAGAGTCCAGATGATTTAAAACATCAGATAATAATCTTGAACTAAATGCAATCTTAACAGAATCCCCTTCTATACTTCCTTTGAATGTACTCTTATTACTACCCAAGTCTGTTTGTGTAGCAGAAAGAGTTATACTTTTATCTTTAGAATCAATATCGAGTATTAACTTATTACCAAGTACACTCTTAGCAATAATGTTGGTAATTTTAAGAGAGTTTAAAAATTCTGATTTACTAATCTTTGCTAATGTCTTGTATCCAGTAGGAATAATCTGTCTGTACTCTGGGAACTGTCCATCTATTAATCTAGATACCAAATCCAAATCACCATATCTAAAGAGAACCTGATTTCTATCTTCTATTAAGAATAACTCAATATCACTTTCCTCCCCTATCTCTGTAGCAATATGTGCTAGCTCTAGTAGAGCTTTCACAGGTACTAAAATATTAATATCCTTCTCTGCATTAGACTCTAATTTAACAATCTGTCTTGAAAGTCTTAAGCCATCAGTACCAACAAATGAAATACTCTCACCAGATACTTCTAGAAGAATACCTGTTAATACAGGTTTAATATCATCAGTGGCTGCAGCGAATGCAACTCTGTTAACAGCCTTTATCAATGAGTCTTTAGATATCTTTAGTAATGCTTTCTGATCTCCCACAGAAGCTACTTCAGGGAAATCATCTGCAGGCATAGTGTTTAAACTAGCAAAGTTACCTGTACTAGAGATATTAAAATTCTGATTATCTAGTATCACATCTATTACTTCGGAAGGTACACTATTAACAAACTCTGTTAACTGTTTAGCAGGTACAGTAATCTTGCCCTCTGATTTAACATCAGCTCCTATCCATGTGTTTAACCCTATCTCTAAATCAGTAGCTGTAATAATTAGCTTACCCTTACTACTCTCAAACTGTACGTTATTAAGAATAGGTAATCCTGGTTTACTGCTTACTACCCTACTAACAATATTCAGATACTTAGAGAATGTATCTTGATTACATGTAAATTGCATTATTGTATTAACATATAAATATTATATATAGGCAGTAACTAATATATTCTACTCAATATTATGACTCTTTTCTACTCTTTTAATATTTATATAAATAAGTAGTCTTAGTAGTAGAGAGTGTAGATAAGTTGATAACTAGTATATAAATTCTTTAATTACCTACTACCTACCCTATTTATTACTCTTCAAAAGAATGTCGAAAAGTAGGAGCTCCTATTTACTACCTTTTTGATAAATCTGTTTATAACTTAAGATATTTTACTGTGGATTTAAATGTGTATTTCTTTGGATAAGTGAGTATTTAGTGTGGATTAAGAAGTATAGTTAATTAAAGGGTTTTTAATTAAAAGTTACTATCTAAAAGAAATCCTATTTTGTGGAATACCCAGACCTTATACTTATGTTATCCACATATATCCACAGGTTATACAGAACTAACTAGCCAATTCTCTTCTACAAACCTCTATCTTTTCAGCAAATCTACTGTCACTCTCTATCTTTTCAGAAATCTGTTTAAATGCATGTATGACAGTTGTATGATCTTTACGATTAACCTCTTTAGCTACTCTTTCTAAAGGTAAATCTAGCTCTTTACGAAGTATATACATGACTACCTGCCTAGAAAGAGCAACATATGCTGTCCTACCACTACCCTTAATATCAGATATTGGTACATCAAAGACATTAGATACACACTTTATTACCTTCTGAGGTGTAATCTTTAATCTTTTACTATCTATATCTACTTGAAGAATTCTAGCTACATCCTCATATGTTGGATTTTCTCCTAGCTTCATTAAGGTCACTACCTTATTAAAGGCTCCCTCTAACTCTCTTACACTACTCTCAATATTTTTAGCAATTAACTCTATATATTCATCTGAAACTTTAAAGTTTTTCTCTATCATCTCTTGCTTTAATATGGCAACCCTAGTCTCGTAATCCGGAATTTGAATATCAGCAACAATACCTCCTTCAAACCTAGATCTTAGTCTGTCTGTAATATTTTTAATTTCTTTTGGAGGTCTATCAGAAGCCAGTATTATCTGTTTATTTGCTTGGTACAAACTATTAAAAGTATGGAATAGCTCCTCTTGTGTTTTAGGATATGTCTCTACAAATTGAATATCATCTATTATCAACAAATCTACCTCTCTATACTTACTTCTAAAATCTTCATTNNACATATACTACACTCTTACTACTATCCTGTTTTAATATTTCATTACCAATTGCTTGCATAAGGTGAGTTTTACCAACACCTGTATTACCATAAAAGAATACAGGATTATATGTTTTACCAGGCTCATTAATAACTGCCTGTGCAACAGCTTCAGCGAATCTATTGTGTGAACCTACTACAAAAGTATCAAATGTATATTTAGGATTAAGCCTAGCTTTAGAAATAGCTTCTTGATATTTTCTCTCTGAGCTCTCTGCTTCAGAAAAAAGATCCATTCCCCTATTCTCTCTCTCATAGTAGGCATACCTATCCTTTGGTTTTTCTTCTTTCTGTTCAATACTTTTAACAAGTATCTCTATTTCCATGTTTTGTCCTGTTGCTTGTAGTAAACATCTCTTTAAAAGACTTCTAAAATTTTTTTCAATAGTTAACTTTTGGAAATCATTCTTACATGAGAATGTAGCTACTCCATTTCTAATATCTTCTAAATATGTATCACTAAACCAAGAGTTATAATCTACTTTCTCCAGTACCATTCGTAAATTCTCAGACACTATCTTCCATGTATCTTCAGTATCGATATTAGACTCTAAAGAGGTACTCTCTTTTAAATCAGGCTTTGGAAGATCTCCTTTATATTTTTCAAAGTCTATTTTATCCATACTTAACAAGAAGTATACAAATATATATAAGGCAGTTAGGGGGCAGTGCTATAGTCGATTGGGACTGATAATCCATTATATTGATTTTTATTAAAATGTGGATAAGAGGGTATGAATATGACTAGAAAGCTCCTTGTAATAAGTAAAAATAGGATACTATATTTTGTCTAAGAATCTTAGATACATTTATATACATTAAATATTTGCCATATATGTAGGTATTAATATATAATAAGCTCGCTTATGAAAAGAACATATCAGCCAAAAAATTTAAAAAGAATCAGAAAATTCGGATTTATGTCTAGAAGTGAGACATCTGCAGGTAAAGAAGTCCTTAAAAGAAGAAGAAGAAAAGGAAGAAAAGAGTTAAGTGCAAGTGAAGAATACAAGACATTAAGAAAAAAGCCTACATCAAGAATTAGGTAGTGTATACTTAGATATGCTTCCATATATACACAGATTAGACAGTAAACATCTCAAAAGTATCTATAACGACGGAAAGAAATATCGAGGAGAATTCGGTATGCTTGTTGTAAAAGAATTTGATAAAGGACCGTGTCAATTTGCATTTGTAGTAAGTAAAAAGATAGGGAATGCTGTACAAAGACATGCAATGACTAGACTACTAAGACAGATTACCATTGAAACATTAAAAGAGTACGGTTTAGAAAATAAACCATATAAATGCCAATATATTGCTTTTAAATATTGTAATACCTATGAAAAGCTCAAAGATGAATACTCTAAACAAATTAGAATGGCTTTTACAAATTCCTAAACATACAGAACTACTATTAATACGTATATATCAGAAAACTCTCTCACTTGATTATGGATATTTAGGAAAGATATATCCTAACTCTAGTGGATGTAAGTACTCCCCTACCTGTTCACAGTATGGATATCGTGCAGTAGAAAGGTTCGGTGTTTTTAAAGGTACATACTTAGCTATAAAGAGAGTATTAAGATGTAACCCATGGACTCAAGCAGGTCAGTATGATCCTGTACCTGAAAAATAATTGAGTTTAATGTATAATGCATAAGATTTTTATTATTATTCATTTATTAATATGCTAGCAACAATTTGGAATACAGTCCTTTTTAACCCAGTATTAAATACAGTAATTCTTCTCTATCACTACTTAGGTGATAACTTAGGGTTAGCAATTTTAGCAATAGCTATTGTTACTCGTTTAATTCTTACACCATTAGTAAAGAAACAAACTGCAATGACTAAAAAGATGGCTAATCTTAAACCAGAGTTAGAAAAGTTACAGAAGAAATATGCAAATAACAAAGAGAAACTCTCACAAGAACAGATGAAGCTTTATAAAAGAGTTGGATACAACCCTCTCGGGTGTATTGGTACATTCGTACCTCAATTGATAATACTTTCTGCGTTAATAGGAGTAATTAGAGCTGTCACAGATAGTAATCTCGATGGTCTTTATACTTGGGTTAGAGATTTAGTAGGTATATCTAATGGATATATGATTAACCCAGAATTCCTTTTCTGGGATTTAACAAAATCATATAACGGTATGTCTTCTGAATTTGGTAGATTGGCGGTAGAGAGCTTACCATATATTGTGTTAGCACTACTTGTTGGTGTAGTACAGTATGCAACAACAGTATTTACTCAAAAGATGCAAGCACCTACTACACCAAAGAAAGAGAACAAGAAAAAGGGTGAAGCTCAATCTCCAGAAGATATGCAAGCACAAATTCAAAAATCCATGATGTTTATGTTCCCACTAATGACAGTATTCTTCACGATAAGTATGCCTGCAGCACTAGGTTGGTATTGGATGGTTCAATCCTTTATGTTAGTTATACAGTACTTCATATTAGATTTTGATAAAAACAAAAAAGGTGTACAAAATCTTTGGGATATACTGTTTAAAAAAGAAAATAAATTAAAAAATTCCTAATATGAAAGACATAGTAATAAAAGAATTAGACACATTACTTAAGTTAATGGATATAGATGCACAGTATACATTAGATATTGAGGAAGTATCTGGAGTTTCATATATAAAGATTGGATTTGAAGGTGAGAACCTAGGATATTTAATAGGAGGCCATGGTAAGCATTTAGACTCTCTTCAATTTGTTTTAAGTATGATATTAAGAAAGCATTACAAAGAGGAAGATCAGTATAGGGTAGTACTAGATGTATGTGGATATAGGAAAGAGAGAGATGATAAGTTAGAAAAATTCGCTATGCAGAAAGCAGATGATGCAAGGATATTGGGAGAACCAGTAGACCTACCTCCAATGAAAGCATCTGACAGAAGAGTTGTACACTTAACACTCCAAGTATTTGATGATATTAAAACAGAGAGTATAGGAGAGGATAGAGATAGGCATATTAGAATAATTCCATTAACTGAATCAGAGATAGGTGTAGATATTGATACTCCTGAATCTGAGGAAGAGAGTGAGGAGTAAGTAATTCTCTGTTAGAATGTATTAATGTATACATTCCTTAAAAAATACCACGCACATTTTCTATATAGTGTTCTAACTTTAGGTAGTATATATCTCTGTTTTGAGAGTATTTCAAAAGGTCTATTTCTGATTATCATATTTACAATATGGTATATTCTCTCTATTAAGAAAAAAAACACATTAACTACACTTCCCTTACTTCTTTTTGTAATACCTTTTAACATTACATTACAGATATTTTTACCAAGTACTAATCCATATGTATCAGGTTTCTGGGTTAACTATCTCATTCCTACTCTATCGATAATAGATGTATTTGTTGTATTACTATTAATACAATTAACATTTTTAGTTAGTAAAAATACTCTCGCTAAACTTTTTAAAGATAGATACCTACTACTTTTGTTAGCCCTTTTTATTATACAAGCTCTCATTGTACAAGATATTGCATCAACTATTATGTACACCAGAATCTTTGTTTATCTATTAACCTCAATATTACTGATGAGGTATATAAAGGAGAGTGGATATATAAAGAGAGTGTTACAAAACAGATATACAAATT
>DHVL01000019.1:0-2015 GCA_002412645.1 Candidatus Dojkabacteria bacterium UBA5209
TTAGCTTTAGTATCTGATTGTGGTACTCCTTTAATTAGTGATCCTGGTTTTAAATTAGTGAGAGAGTTAAGGGAGAAGGAGTATATCGTAGAGAGTATTCCTGGCCCTACTGCTGTTACTTCAGCTCTTTCTATTAGTGGTTTACCTACAGACAAATTCTCTTTCTTAGGGTTTTTACCTAAGTCAGACAAAAAGAGAAAGGATATTTTAAAAAAATATTTAGAGTTAAATTCTACAATTGTTTTGTATGAGTCTCCAAAGAGAATGATTCGTTTACTGGAGATATTAGATTCTATTTGTGAGGGATGTAGTATTGTATTAGCAAGGGATTTAACAAAGAAAAGGGAAGAGGTTTTACAATCTAGTGCTAAGGGCTTAATTGAGATTCTAAAGGAGAGAGGTTTTGACAAAGATCCACATGGTGAGTTTGTAGTAATTATATCTCCCCAAAAAGAGTAAGGTAGTTTATATCTGTTTGCTTTTCTAAGCTCTCTGGTGATACATGTTTTATTGCTGCAGCCATTTCTATTATCTCTTTTATTAATACTGGTCTTCCATATTTCTTACTTTCTTTTTTGTTCTTTCTAATACTTTGTGTAGGTAGGAATGGACCATCTGTTTCAAAGAGTATCTTTTCTATTGGTGTTTTTTTAAGTATCTCTCTAACATCATCTCCACTAGGGTATGTAATTATTGCATTAAATCCTATGTAAAAACCCATATCCAAAATATCATCTACCATCTCTATACTTCCAGTGTAGCTATGGAATGCTCCTTTGAGTATCCCTTTCCCTTCACTTGCCAATATTTCTAATACATCTTTTGTACACTCTTTACTCTCCGAGATATCTCTAGAGTGAATACTTAGGGGTAAGTTGTTTTCTTTTGCTATTTTACACTGTGATCTGAAAGATATTTTCTGTGCTTCCTTAATTTCCTCTTTCTCTGAGATATTAAGGAATGTGCTAATATCAAAGTAATCTAATCCACACTCCCCTATCGCTTTTACATTCTTTTTGTTTTTCTCAAATATCTCTTTAAGAAAATCTAACTGTTTTTTACCATACATATATATATCTGAATTTCTCTCGTATGCTTCAGTAAATATTGTTGGGTGTAGACCTAAGGCTAAATCAGCAATATTAGGAAAAGAGGTGTTAATATGTTTTACAATATCCAATGTATCTTGAATATCAGAACTTTCAGTACTTTGTACTAGTATTTTCTTTCCTCCTGTTTCTACAAACTCCTGTATATCACTTAGGTAGTTTTCTTTAAGGGGGGAAAGAGCCATATGTATATGTGAGTCATGCATGATTGTATTCTAACATAGTTGATGTAGTATATTGTAGGGTTGATAATTTTGGGTAATTATGTGATAGAATGTAGGTTGCGATGAAAAAAGGATGGTATGTTAATTGGTTAGTAATAATTACGGTGTGTTTATTTCTCTCGGCTTTAAGCCTTTTTTATGTTTCTTTCCAAGATTCTTTAGGTTTTACTAAATGTGCCTATGGAGATATTGTTTTTGATGGTGAAAAAAATTGTATTTGTGATAGTAAGGGGAAAGTTGTTTGTGAAGAGGAGACTGATTTCATGGTTAAGTCTGAGGACTTTACTACAGAGAATTTAAGTTTTAGATATGATTTCCAAAATTTAGTTAGTAGTGCTGATTCACTTCCAGAAAGTGTAAGATTTGTTGATATTTCTCAGGTTGGTAATACATTAAAAGTTGTGGTTGAGAAAAATACCCTTTGTAATACAGAAAACAGAGTTGTTCCTCATGTTGGTTTTTACAAATATGAGGAAGACAAAATTACGTTTACAATTGGTGAGAATTTAGTAGATACTTCTTTTAATATTCCTTGTGTTAGTGAATCCACTTTTGAGATTAGAGATGTTTCTGTTAAGTTTGATGATGATTTTAAGCTCTTCTTCCAAGATCAATTTGGTACGTTAATTCCTGCAAGAAATTGCTCGTATGAGGGTTTTTTGAAAAATGATGGAGATGTATA
>DHVL01000019.1:2080-7708 GCA_002412645.1 Candidatus Dojkabacteria bacterium UBA5209
TGTGGCCATCCTATTGCTTGGAAGTGATGGTGTATAGGTGCGATTTTAAAGACTCTCTTTTTAAGGAATTTCATGCTTAGTATTTGTACTGCACTTGATCCCATTACCAACCATGTTATAGAGGTCATTAAGAAATATGCTGGTAAGTTGTTACTTACTAATCCAATGAAAAAGAGTGCAAACGCTATTGGCATAGCTCCAGGGCCTCCATTCCAGAATCTTGCTGGAGGGATATTAAAGTAAAGATCTACTATCTGTACACCTAAGAGTATTGCTAAAAATGGTAGGAATTCTGTTTGTCCTTTAACTAAAAGTAGTACTGTAAATGCAGATGTTATTATCGTAAATATACCCATCATTAGTCCATCTAATCCATCTGTAAGTTCTCCAGAGTATATTGCAAACTGCCCTACGACTGCAGCTATTATTAAGGCTAATGGTGTAAATGAGAATACCATTGTATTAAAGAGTGTAAAGCTATGGAATTCTCCTGATTTGTAAAGCAAGTACATTATTACAGTATTAAGGAGTATTGCTACTATTAATTTTGCAAGTCTCCATTCAAAAGTTTCTTGCATAGCTTTCATCTTAGGTCTGTTTTTAAAGCCGTTTGTGAATATTGCTACATCTATAAAGCCCCAGAAACCGAATACTACAAATCCAAGGAGTAATATTTTAAGTAGTGGGGTAAGAGGTACAACGATTAGCGTTATTAGGGGTACAACTATCCATATTAATATGCCTCCCATATTTGGAGTACCATTTGTTTTGGTTGCATTCATTATCCTCATGAACATTGAGTTTGTACCTTTTCTAGAACCTAGTTGTGTCTTTTTAAGCCCACTTACCTGATTGAATTTATACAGTACACTTATCATTATTGGTGCAAAGATTACTGATACTACTGTAGATATTAGCAAGTAGTTTAAGCTCTCTTTTAATATGGGAATCATATGTAAATGGTATTAATTTATAGTTGATTATCTCAATTTCTCTTAGGGATTTCTAGGTCATTTACTATACCTAAGAATATCTCAGTCCAAAGTGGTACTACTGTAGGAGATGCGTATGGACTGTTTTTGGGTTCTTCTAACCTAACAAGCATGAGCATCTTGGCATCATCTGCTGGTGCAAAGCCAACAAAGGTTGTAATAGTCTTGTCTTCTTCGTATCCAGGGCCATCTTTTTTTGCTACTTGTGCTGTACCTGTTTTACCAGCAATGAAGTAGTCTGAGAGTAAATCTATTTCTCTATCATTAATACCTCCATCTTCTATTACACTAGTCATCATTAGGGCTACCTTGTCTGCAACTTCTTTAGATATTGGCTCTGAGAGAACCTGAGGTGTAAATTCTATAGTTTCTTTTTCATCTGATATCTCTGAGATTATATATGGTCTCATTCTAGTACCATGGTTTGCCAATGTACTTATTGCAGAGATTACCTGTAGAGGTGTTGCGGAGATACCCTGTCCATATGATGCAGTTATGATATCAAGTCTTGTCCAAAGGGAAAAAGGTTTAAGGTAGCTAGTAGATTCCTCCTGTAATCCTATTCCAATGAATTCTCCTATTCCAAATTCTTTAAGTTTAGAGTAGTAATATGCTGAATCAATCTTTAGAGCTGTTTGAGCTATACATGGGTTGTTTGAATTTTTTAGCATTTCTCCTAGGGTTTGTAACCCATCTGGTCTTTTGTCCCATGTACTAATCTTTCTTCCCTTTAAATCTGCATATCCTGTTGCAGTGTATAGGTCTAGATATCCTGTTTGATCATTACAGGTGTGATTCTCATCTACTGAATTAGACTCAAGTGCAAGTGCAACTGTAATTGGTTTTTGAACAGAACCGTACTCATATACATCTGCTACTGCGAGATTTTTAAATATCCATGGATCCGAGACTCTCCAATATTCATTGGGATTAAATGTTGGGTAATTGGCCATGGTAATTATTTCTCCTGTTTTAGGAACCATTATGATCACAGAGCCACTCTTAGCCCCTGTTCTCTCAACACCATCCTTTAGATATTTCTCTACCTTGTTTTGAATGGAAGGGCGTATAGTTAATTTAAAGTCTTTACCAGATCTTGGTAGTACAGGTTCATACTCTGCAGTTAGTATTGTGTTCCCTCTAGAATCTTTTTCTTCATATGTATATCCTTCTTTACCTGTAATATCTCCAAAGTAAAACCCCTCTATTCCATACTGTCCTAAATCATTCCCTTGCGGATCTTTGCCAATGAATCCTAACACATGTGATGAGAGTTCTGCATTCGGATATATTCTTCTTACACCTTTTTCAAAATACAAGCCAAAGCCACTTCTATCTGTGTTCTCATCTCCAAAGATGTTAGCAGATTGAAGAGCATTCTTCTTCTCGTTATCTACTCCTTTGGCTAGTACTGCATATACAAAATCATCCGTTATCTTACTTCCTATTACTTCGTTTTCTACTGCTAATATTGAAGATACGGTTGCTATGAACTGTTCTTTCTTACTAAAAAAGAGTTCTCTTTCTTTTGGATCTAGGCTAAGTGTAGCGTATATATTCCATATTGGTTGGTCTACAGCTAATATCGTTCCGTCACTTGCTTTGATAACGCCTCTTTGTGCTGTATTAGTATTGTTTTCTTGGTATTGTTGCTTGGCCATTAATTGGAATTTTTCAGTCTGTAATACTTGCCATCTAAATGCTTGTACTAAGATGGTTAACCCCATTAATGTTATTAGGAATATTACAAGATTATAGTTGTTTTTTTGAATGTTAGAGAAAAGAGATTTTTTCTTTCCCCTTGATGGTGAATGTAATCGTGAAAGGCTACTCATCGGATCTATTTGCAACAAGTGTTGTATCTTCTATATATACCACCGTTTGTTGTTTGTCTTGTGTAAGGTTTAACTTCTTATCTGAAAGATTCTCTATTACTCTAATGGAGTTGTTTTTAGCAATGTCTTCAGATATCTGTCTATTTTCTTCTAGTAAATGCTCTTTCTCTGTATTTAATGATTGCAATTTTACTCCTAGTGGAGTGAGTATTGAATTAACTACCAACTGGGAAAGACCAAAAAGTACTAAGGTTACTAAAAAGACTTTGAAGGGTGTATTAGATTGTTGGCTTTTAGTGCTATTCATTTAGACAGTAGTAGATTTTAATTTTTTATTAATGTTCTTAACTTAGCAGATGCGGATCTTGGGTTCTCCCTTATTTCTTCGTCGGTTGGGGCAAGAACGTCTTTGTAAAGAAGAACCCCACTTCCGCTATCTACTTGATTGTGAAAGAAATCTTTCACAATACGATCTTCTAAAGAATGGAAAGTTATAACAGATATCCTTCCTCTCTTGTTTAAGATCTTAAAAGAATTCTCTAATCCTAGCTTTAAGCTATTTAGTTCATCATTTACCACTATCCGCAGGGCCTGAAAGACCCTGCGTGATGGGTTCTTAGAACTTTGATGAGCTGCCGGCACAACTCTATAGACAAGTCTTGTAAGATCTCCAACTGTATTAATATCCGCTATATGTTTTTTAATTACACTTGCAATTCTCTTTGCATATCTTTCTTCACCGTAGGTAAGAAAAAGTCTTGCTAATTCTTTCTCGGGTAGTGCTACTAGTAGGTCCTTTGCTTTCACTCCTAACTGCTCATCCATTCTCATATCTAGGGGTTCATTTTCTTCTTGGTAGCTAAATCCTCTGTTGTGTGAATATTCTAGCTGTCTAGATGAGAGTCCTAAATCCATTAGTATTCCGTCGGGTGTTCTGTTTAGTGATTTAGCAAGTTCAGATATTTTAGAGAAATTGTTTTTTTCAATTCTCCAATTTTCCTTGAGGCTATCTTTGTAGTAGTCCTTTACAAAATCTATTGCATATTGGTCTTGATCTATACTTAGTAGTAAGCCTTTTGAGTTCAGTTTCTTAAATATCTCAAAACTGTGCCCCCCGTCTCCTAGTGTGCAATCTATGTAAAAACCATCAGCTTTAATATCTAGGGAATCGATGCTTTCTTTTAGTAGTACTGGTATATGTATTTTATCCATTTAGTTAGTGCTGTTCATTTTACTAATCTCATTTGCAATATCTTCACCATGTTCTTTTAGATATGTTAATCTTTCTTCCCATTTNNTCTTTGTCCCATATCTCTACCCAGTTTACTAACCCAATGAATACTACATCTGCTTTTAAGCTTGCATGCTCAAAGAGTGCTTCTGGTATTAAGAATCTACCCTGCTTATCTACTGATATTTCCACTGCTCCTCCTACAAGGAATCTGCTTGTATCACGGATATTTTTGTTTATAAAAGAGCCATTCATTACTTCCTTTGCTACACTACTCCACATTGATTTGTTTACAAGTATTAAAGAGTCTTCGTAGCCTCTTGTTAGTATTAGTTCTTCTCCAAGTTCTTCTCGAAACTTCTTTGGAAGTGATACTCTTTTCTTGTCTCCTATTCTATTTCTATACTCTCCGATAATCATAGTAATATGTATATCATTTTTCACCACTTTTTACCACTTCTTGCCACTAATGTACCATTGCGGGTAGTAAGGGTCAAGAGAGAAATACTACAAGCCTTCTCTTATTGAAATATATCTTTCTACATAAAGGAATCAGTGAAGGGGGAAGAAATCATGGATACCTGATAGCAGAGATACAGGGGCTAAACAAAAAATGTCTTAACAAAGGTAAAAACAAATGGAATGTTCTTAAAACCACAGTTATATGTAGCTACTCAGACCATTTAATATCCGCTCCTAGTTTTTGAAGATTCTCTACAAAGTGAGGATGTGCTCTTTTAATACTATCAGCATCTCTTATTACACTCTCTCCTTCTACTGTTAATGCAACCATTAAAAGAGCTACTGTAGCTCTAATTATATTAGGAGCATCTACTGTTGCTGGTGAGAGCTCTTTTCCTCCAAAAACTATTACTCTGTGTGGATCACACATTACAATATGTGCTCCAAACTTAATCATTTCTGGAATCCAGAATAGACCACCTTCATATATTTTATTCCAAAACATAATATTACCCTCTGATTTAACTGCCAAAGCCAACATTAATGGTAGTAAATCAGCAGGAAAGTATGGCCATGGTGCTGCTTCTATTTTCTGTAAAAGATTTTTAGTATATGGTTGTACTACTTTTAATTCTCCATTCCTCTGTGTATATGCAGTATCTTTGTCATACTTAACAGTGACACCAAATTTCGCAAACGTTTTATTTATTAAATGAAAATGCTCTGGTATTGCATTTGTAACTCTAACGTTCCCTCCAGTCATTGCACCAAGTGCAAGTAGTGTTGTTATCTCATGATGGTCAGAGGAGACTGTAAACTGTGTACCGTGTAGTTTCTCTACCCCTTCAACTACCAATGTTGAAGATCCTATACCCTCTATCTTTGCTCCCATACTTACAAGAAAGTTACAAAGATCTTGTACATGAGGTTCTGATGCAGCATTTACCATTGTAGATTTTCCTTTTGCTAAACATGCTGCCATTACAAAGTTCTCTGTTGTAGTGACAGACATATAGTCTTGCCAAAGAGAGCTACCTTTTAGTCCTTGTGTGGCATCTATTTTGATAGAGCCATCGACACTTACCTTTGCTCCTAATTCTTTGAGTAC
>DHVL01000019.1:7736-22410 GCA_002412645.1 Candidatus Dojkabacteria bacterium UBA5209
CCTCTCATTCCCAATGGGAATCCCTCATCACCAAATGAATCACAGAAATTTGAGTTATCAATGTGTACAACCTGTTTCTCTTTATCCCAATCTATTTTAGAACCTAATTCTTTCATTAAGGTTGTTAACTTCTCAATATCTGTTAACTCTGGAAAGTTGTGTAAGGTAATGGGTTCATCTGTAAGAAGTGTTGCACAAAGTATTGGTAATGCAGAATTCTTATTTCCTGCTGGTGTTATCTCTCCCTCTAATTTTTTCCCTCCTTTTACTATTAAATTTGCCATATTAGTTATTAAAAAATATTAATTTCAGTTTCTAGGTACAAACCTGTATTCTTTTTAAAGTCCTGCTGTATTTTACCAATGAATGCTACTATTTCACCAGCAGAGGCATTACCGTAGTTGGTAACAATGAGTGGGTGGTATATCCATGTACCTACTTCTCCTTCTCTTTTATTTTTCCAACCTAATTTATCAAGTATATATGCTGTAGGTATTTTAACAGTATTTCCTTTTTCTGTTTCAAAAGATGGTAATCCTGGGAATTTCTTTTCTAAATCTTTGTATTTAGCTGTATCAATAAGTAAATTTTTAAATGTACTTCCACAAGAACCGTATTCATCAATGGAGGGAAGCTTCTCTTTTCTAATATCTCTTACAGTATTAAGAAGATTTCCTAAAGTATGTTCTTTAACCCTTTCTTTTAAATCATTGTACTGTAGATATTTTTCCTCTATCTTGCCTTTAAACTTTGGTAATTTGAATATGACCTTTGTAATTACAAACTGACCTTTTAATTCATTTTTAAAAATGCTATCTCTATATCCAAACTTACACTCTTTATTACTTAATATCCTCTCTTCTTTCTCTTTAAGCATTAATACATTTACAGATTCTATGTAATCTTTTACCTCTACTCCATATGCACCGATATTTTGGATTGGACTACTACCAACATTACCAGGAATATCTATTAAATTCTGTAATCCTATTAAATTCTTTTCTGTACTCCACTGTACAAAACTATTCCATTGCTCTCCAGCATTAACCTTTACTAGGATATGTGTATCATTTTCCTTTACAACCTCTATACCTTCATTTCTAAGAAGAAAGATTGTACCTTTGAAATCTTTACTAAAGAGAGTATTAGAACCTCTACCAAGAAAAAGAGTGTTTGTTTTTGATATATATTGGTATATTTCATCTAAGAGAAGTTCCTCGCTATTCTCTATTGTAATTACGAGATTGGCATTAACATCTACTCTAAAAGTGTTATATGGCTTAAGAGAGATATTCTTTTCTATTCTCATATTTAAGAAATATATTTTAATATATCCGAAATCATTGTGGAGCTAGCATTTAATGGAAAAAGCTCTTCTAATTTCTCATATTCTATATCTCTAAGTAGTAATTGTTTTTTAAACTGTTCTAATTCAGTAAGTAGTGTTGTTTCGTTGAGATATTTCTCTTCTAGTATTTTTGCACTCCCTATTTTCTCTAAGACTTTAGCATTAAGATATTGCTCGTTATTTGTAACCCAAGGTATTGGTATGAACAGGGCGTGTTTTTTTAGTATCCCTATTTCATATACAGTGTTAGCTCCAGATCTTCCAAGGAACATATCCATACTATTAAGTACATACCCTATGCTTTCATCATCAATATATGGAATTGGTAAAAAGCAATTTCTTTTTTCTTCTGGTAGAGTTTCTAACTTCTCTTTTGCTAATTCATATCCTTTCTGTTTTTCATTATTTCCTGTTTGTAGAAGTACAACATATCCCTCTAAGAGAGAGTCTAACTCTGCTAGTACTTTTTTGTTTATTACTTGTGAACCCAGACTACCTCCAGAGATATACAAGAAGTCTTTCTCCCCTTTGTTTTGAACCAAAGCAGTAATGTCTTTGTTTGTTCTCTCTGTTATCTCTTTTCTAAAGATACTCTTTCTCACGTTATTACCAACATGTAGAGATTTTTCCTTATTAAAATATTTAAGAGAATCTTTAAAGGCTACATATATTTTCTTTGCAAATTTACCTACTACTCTGTTAGAAAGGCCTACTGATGCAGTTTGTTCATGTAAGAAGATGGGAATATGTTTTAACCATGCAACGAGACATACAGGTACAGAGACAAAGCCTCCTGTAGAGATTACCAATGAGGGTTTCTCTTTTGAGAGTATTTTAAAGGCATCAAAAAATCCTAGTACTGTTCTTAGTAGAAGTCTTACTGAGCTAAAAGATATTTTTCTTTGTAGCTTCCCTGCTCTAATGAATATAGTTTTAAACTCTTTGTTGGTCATTTCTCTTTGTTCTAGAGAATTACCAGGTTTTTCTCCCTCCATACCTAAGTCTCCACCTACGTAAAGGAGATTTTCTTTGGGAAAGAGATATTCTTCTGTTAAACACTCTATCAAAGCATTAGCACTAGAGAGGTGTCCTCCACTACCACCACCTGTAATTAATATTTTTTTATCCATTCTTTTTAAATCTACTAACATTTAAAAGTAAACCAAAGGCCATCATTGTCACTATTGTACTAGAACCTCCATATGTAAGGAATGGTAGAGGTATTCCAGTTAAGGGTATTAATCCTACATTGGCTGCCATATTAAAGAATGCTTGGCATGTTAGCCATATTGTAATACCTGTTGCAAGAAGTTGCCCCTCTTTATCTATCGCATTCATAGCAATTTTAAAGCCTCTCCAAAGAAAAAAGATCCAAGAGAATACCAGTATTGCTCCACCCCAAAGTCCTAGCTCTTCTAAAACTACGGCAAAGATGGAGTCCGTGAATGCCGTATTTTCTACTAAATATCCAAAACGTTGTCTTGACTGTCCAAATCCTTTACCCCAAAATCCCCCTGACCCTATACCAATTAATATCTGTTGCATTTGATATCCACTACCTCTTGGGTCTGTGACTTCTCCAGTAAGGATTAGAGTAAGAAATGTTTGTACCCTACTTAATCTGTAAGGTTCTAGTACTGCAGCTAGTACCCCTAGTGGTAGAAGTAGAAAGAGTACGCCAATGGAGCCAACTGTATGTGCTTTGTCTTGTCCTGATACAAAGAACATACCAAAAGCAGTCACACATATTATCATTGTTGTTCCTAGATCAGGTTCTAGAAGTACTAGTAATGCTATTGCTCCTAGTATTGAAAGAAATCCTATTAGATTTTTTACAAAACCTTTTTTAAGGGAATCTTCAAATTTAGTATAGTGGTAATCTTTCTTTGCTAACCAACTAGAGAGATACATAATGCTAACAATTTTGGCAAACTCTGCAGGTTGTATTGGAGGAAGCCCTCCAATCTGAAACCATCTTTTAGAGCCATTTATCTCTTCACCAAAAACCAGTACAAGTACTAAGAAGAGAATTGTAATTACTAGTGCTGGTAAAGAGAGTTTAAGAATTTTTCTGTAATCAACAATGTAGAAAAGAAATGCAGGGATACTACCTAGTAGAAGCCAAAGTAGTTGTAATTTTAGAAAGTGAAATTGGTCTCCAAATGTCTGATTTGCTTGATATACACTAGCATCATATATCATTATGGCTCCAGAGAGGGCCATGATTATTAAAAAGATCAAAATTGACCTATCTGACTTTTGATATGAGCTTTTTGTTGATCTTTTTCTTACTGTTTTCCTCGACATTGTATGTCTACTAATATACTATATATTGTAATATGAAACAAAAGAGAGAAAAACTTCTTTTTGTAGTTGGTGGACCTGGTGGTTCTGGTAGTTCCACTATTTCTAAGATGTTAGCCGACCATTTTAAAATTCCTCGTATATATGCTGGAGATTTGTTTAGAGAAAAAGCTAAGCAAGAGGATATTGATTCATTTGAGGAGTTCTTACAAGAGACTTCGAATGGTGGTAACAGCTTGGATTTAGAGATAGATGCTTTACTTTTTGAATATGCGAAGAAGGGTAATGTGTTGATAGAGAGTAAGGTGTTTGCTGCTTTGGCTAAAAAGAATGGTATTAAGGTTACTGCTAGTATATGGTTAGAGAGTGATTTAAATACTAGGGTAAGAAGAAAAATACAAAAAGAGGGTACAAAGGGTTTGTTTAAGAAGTTTAAGGCCAAGAAGGCTTTAAAGAAAAGATATGGAATTGACAAGGAAAAGTATGCAAGGTTATACAATGTGAGATATGACCTACCCAACCTTTATTACGATATTGTATTAGATACTTCTAAGTTAGATGAGGTAGAGACATTTAATTTAATTTTAGAGAAGTTAAAGGATGGACAATATATTAAAGAGTAATGATGATATCCAGAAGACAACGGTAGATCCTACAGAGCATATACAGCCTAATCCAAATGAGAGTGTTACAAATCAGGATATGATGAATCCTGAGGATTTGGATAGTAGGTGGTTAAGATGGAAGTGTCTTAACTGTGGATATCTTTATGAAGGATCTAAAGAGTTAAAGAAATGTCCTAGGTGTGGTAATGAGAATCCAGATCTTTTTGAGGATGCTGATTAAAGTGCCGAGAGGGGGAATCGAACCCCCACTCTATTTCTAGAACGGGATTTTAAGTCCCGCGCGTCTGCCTATTCCGCCATCTCGGCATAGATGGTGAATTTTAAGATAGATTGGGTATATTTGCAAGAGATTTAGTAAATAACTATTGCAGTGTATCCAAGATATGCCCACTTACCTAGAAGAGAACTTGGGGTATATGTTCTTGGTCCCCTCCATGGGTCATTAGTATATACTGTCTGTGGTGCTTCTGGTTTACCAACAAAACCAACTATTACTTCTGAGTGCATTCCTTTGTATCCAGTATATCCTCCTGGTAATTCAAAAGAGCCATATGGCTGAGAGTATCCGTTGTAAACGTAGAGTATTACAGGGTGGCCATTTTTAACTTCTTGTAAGGCACTTGTAAGATTCCAACCACTCTTAATTGTATTACTCACTCCTCTTGAGGAGATGTAGGAAGATATTGGCCCTGCGTGTACTCCGTATCCATCTACCCATGATGTTAGAGGATTCTCACCTATCCCTATTGCAGATTTAATCCCACTTTCAGTACTTGAAATACCTTTATATCCTAATACCATCCTTGTTGCAGCTAGGTTACATGTAAATGATTCTGTTTGGTAATATTGTGGTACATTAAGACGCACCGTTTCATACTTTGTTGTAAAAGAAGTAGTAAGGGATGTATTAGAGTTATACCCATATATTGAGACAATTCCTGCAGGAATTGTAATTGTATACTTGGTACCATATGAGAGGTTGTTTGCTAATGTGTAGTAGACAGTATTCTCTCTCCAAGAGAATGTACCATTTACACTCGGAGTTATACTCCATCCTTTCTCTACACTCTCTTTACTTACTGGTTGATCGAAAGTTATTGAGAGAGTTCTCGTTGAAATATCTATATTCTTAGCGCCATTCCATGGGCTTGAACTACTCATTTTTACATATCCCGCAGTTTTAAATGTAATTTGTATATCCTCTTCTATATATCCACCGAGTGTATTCATTATTCCTTTAGATATGGTTGCAGTATATTCAGTATTCTTTTGAAACTCGGAGGATGGTGTGAAGAGAATCTGTTTTTTATCTTCGGAGAGTGTAATATTTCCTTCTATCTGTGGAGAAAGAGAAAATCTACCCTTTATGGTCTCCTCCTGTATTGGGCTTTCAAAGTTCAGTATTAAAGGGTCTTTATTAGAAATATATTCCCCTTCTCTATTAAAACTAAGTAATCCAGGAGCGGGAATTGTTCTAAAAGAGAACTCTTCTATTAGTTCATGTGATTCTTGGGATATCTTTCTATATGTTTGTGTATCATATTGGATAATGTTTCTGTAAAGAGAGAGTTTATACTGAGTACCTTGTTTAAGATTAAGGGGCATTATGATTATCTTATTACTACTATCTCTCTTTATTTCATACTCTACTGTAGGTTCAAAGAGTGCTTCCCATTCAACAAACTGTTGATCTTTAGAATCTAACTCCACAACTATTCCCTCATTTATGGGTACATTATTTGTGTCTGTGCCAAGAACCACTTCTTCTATGGTAGGGGTTGTTGGAGTAAAGAATTCCTGACTGTTTTCATGCTTTATCCCATATGGGAAGAGTCTTGTAATACCAGTTGTATATATTACGACTTTTTGCTCCGGTAAGAATGATTTCTTCGGTTGTACGGTATAGCTGGAAATCCATTTTGAAGAGTTAAATATATAGTTGTATGAGAGATTTGTTTCTGTTTCAGGGGAGATATGGATATTGAGTAAATCTTTATTCATAGGGACAGAAAAGGATACAGTTATACCACTAGCCTCTTCGAGTACTCCCTCGTTATTAGCTCCTTGTACATATACCTTTGGCTCAGTGAAGAGAGAAACAACTAAAAGTAGTATTACTACTATTATGTATATTACTAATTGAAACCAAAGGAAAATCTTTACGAAATCTCTTTTTAAAGAAAGTAATGTTAAAAATATTGTTGTTGATATTAATATTACTAAATATGCGGTTGTGATTATTACAAATTCCTGAGTTAAGTATTTCTCATATGTATCTCCATTGAAAAATAGGTATATTGGTAGTGAGAGATATATAGGGAGGAAAAGTGCTGATATTAAAGCTATTATAAATTTCCTTTTTATCTTCTTTCTAAGGAAGTAAAAGATTAGTAAAAGAACTGTAATGCAGGTTAAAAAGAGAAGAAATATGATTCTAAATTCATAACTTGGAAGGTAGTTATTAATTTCTGTAAGCAGTTTTATGATTTGCATTTTATAGTTTTACGATATCTTTGTGTACATTATCAAGTGATATAAATAGGATGGGACCACTATCTGTACCATATGACATCGTATTTATATATTTTAATGTACCTTCAATATTTGGACCCTCTTTATCAAACCAGTGAGGATGTGTAACATATGTTACGACTTTTTTCTGTGTAGATATACCACCTATGTAATTATCTCTAAATCTTTCTATTAACTTCTCTGAGGTGTATGCCCATGAATCTCCCCCGTTGTTAGGATATTCCCAAAGATTCATATTTGGATTGGAGGTAATATTTTGGTCTGTACTATTTAATTGATATGGTTGTGTAGTTGATTTTAAGCTCCACTCCCCTACAAGTTGGTTTCTACCGTGTACGTAGGATGTTCTACCAGAGGTATCCAGAGTAAATTCTAAATCGTTTAAAACACGAAGATTTTCTTCATCAATGAACCATCCACCTGCTCTATACATTGTAGGTCTATTTAATTCATTTTTCTCAAACTGTTTAATGGACCAATCTATTATCTTCGTATATTCATTGTAGTTGTAGGTAGTATTAGGTGTATCATGACCATTGCCTGTTGGGCTTCCCCAGGCAATACTGTTGTTCACCTGTACTCCTGCTGCAGAGACAAGTTTACTGTACATATGTAAATGTAATCCGATTGATTCGTTTCTCTGTTTAACCCAGTTTGTTAAATATGCGGACCTTTCTTGATTTAAATAGAGGTATATATATGGGTTAAAGAAATGTGTCATCGGAGCATTATATTTTGATGATATTTGAGCCATTTGATCTAGATATTCCTGTTTAACATCAAAGCCTTCCCAGTCTATACTCCAAACAACATACACTGGTTGTGAGACATTGAAGAGTTTTTCTTGTGAGTATGTATTTGAACAGTTCTCTATGTTTACATTAATCCTATGTTCTCCTGTTTCTAGAGAATCTACAGGAAGAGAGAGGGAATAGCTATTTTCTGTTTCTAAAACAGTATCATCTAGCAGATATTCAACCTTAATATCACGATCTTCTGGCAATTCAAGCTGTATATTTATTTCTTTCTGCTCTACATAGTTAGACTTCAAATACCAATTTCTAATTAAGGAGAGTTTCTCAAGCTGTATAGAGATCTCTTCTTCATACTCTTGGCATGTTTCAACTGTATCACCCTTTACTTCTGTTTCTTGAATTTTATTCTTCTGCTCATTTATTAAAAGGAGAACTGTTCCAACAGAAAGCAGGGCTATTATTAACAAAGTTGTTAGAGCAAATTTTTTCTTCTTTACCATACCTAATTATACCATTTTAGAATGAAATACTATAGGGTAAAGAGAGAGGGCTAGTATGACTAAAGAATTAATTGTTAGAGCTATAAATGTATCACTACTTGGTTGTAGAAAAAATAGAGGTAAAAATATCAAAACTGTTGAAAGAACAAATTGTTGTAATGGATATTTACCAATCCCTGCAATTATCTTTAAGAGGTGGTTTCCATAGCTATTAAAATATTTGTTCGCTATATACATTATCAATGATATATATCCAATTCCATATGTAAGAAAGAGAACTGAAGGAGGCCATCTATACCAGAAAGAGAGATTAAAGTAATTTAAAAACAATATTAGTAGTACAGAGGCTGTGCTAAGTATTAGTTTAATTCTCTGTGAGGAATATTGAGCTAGTAATATTCCCAATATATATATTGGGAAGTAGAAAAAGATTGGGAATCTGTGTAAATTACCATATCCCCAGAGATTTTCAATTAGAATTTGTATTGGAGCTACAAATGACATACTCGTAGTTACTTTGTACATTAAATTGCCAATGATAAAGAGGAATATTGTTGAGGAAATCACTAGTAAGGGTCTCCTTATTATCCTCTTTAAGTGTTTTATTAAAAGAATTGTTAGTAGGTTAAAAATGGAAAGTGATATTAAGAATTCTGCAAATTCAGGGGGATTAATTATGAATATGATTTCAAAGAGGTTTTTTACTGAAAACTGTTTGTAATATGTGATTAACACTAAAAGTGAGATTAAGATGTATACCAGGTATGTTTTGAAAGATTTTACTAATACTTTTCTTTTTGAAATTTCTTTTCCAGCTTTTATTTTTAAACCAATGATATATGAACTGCAAAAGAGAAAGATGGAGAAACATATTGTAGCTCCTATTGTTGTAAAGAAGTGCATTATTTCATTACTACCTTGATAGTAAAGAGCATTTACATGTGTAATAGTCATGAAAAGAATAGCCGTACCTCTTAGGAAATCAATACTTTTGTCTCTATTTAACATTTATTGATTTTTAAATGTATTTAATGGAGGTGACGACGGGACTCGAACCCGTGATAGCGGTTTTGCAGACCGCGGCCTTAACCAGCTTGGCTACGTCACCTTACTGTGTAATTACATCCTTTACTTCTACTATCTCTAGTATTGTATTTGTGGATTTATTTTTAACAGAACTGCCACTAATAATAGCAATTTTATCATTTAAATCCAACTCCCCGTATGAATATACGGTTTCTACACAGTGTGATATAACCTGATCTCGATCTGTAGGGAATTTTTCTAAGTAGTAGCTCTTTACCCCCCTAAGTAGAGAGCTTTGTCTAATTTGTCTAATGCTATCTGTTATTTCCCATATTGGTACATTTAATCTGTGCCTAGAAAGGCTCCTTACTGTCTTACCAGTAATTGAAATAACTATGATACCCTTTAGGTTAATCTTTTCTGTAATATCAAAAACTAATCTACAAAGTTCATCTGTTTCAATGGAAGCTGTTGTATTGCCTAATATCTTTTGAGGTCTTAAAACGTTCTCTACCTTAAGTGCAATACTGTTCATTGTACTTACTGCTTCTACAGGATATGAACCTGTAGAGGTTTCTGCAGAAAGCATTACAGCATCTGCTCCGTCCATTATTGCATTGGCTACATCACTGACCTCAGCTCTAGTAGGTCTTTTACTTTCTCTCATACTTTCTAACATCTGTGTAGCTACTATTACTGGTTTACCAACATTCCTACATTTAAAGATCATCTGTTTTTGATGTATGGGAACTT
This sequence comes from Candidatus Dojkabacteria bacterium UBA5209, assembly GCA_002412645.1. Classification (GTDB taxonomy): domain Bacteria; phylum Patescibacteriota; class Dojkabacteria; order SC72; family SC72; genus UBA5209. The sequence goes on from DHVL01000019.1 coordinate 17,581, forward strand.
CTTCTAAGGGAAGCTCTACTCCCATATCTCCTCTTGCTACCATTATTCCATCAACGTAATTAAGTATTTCATCAAAATTCTCTAACCCTTCCCTATTCTCTATCTTAGCAATCAATTTACAATCTGTTTCTCCCATTACTTTTCTAATTAAAACAACATCATGTACATTTCGTATGAAGGAGGCAGATATATAGTCAAAACCACTCTCTACTGCAAATTGGATATCTCTCCTATCTTTCTCACTTAATACAGGGAAAGAAAGAATTGTATCGGGTACATTAACAGTCTTTTTAGGCCTAAGTATTCCTCCTCTGGTCACAATACAAAGTATCTGTTTATCCTTAATATCTTCTACTTGTAATTCTAAATTACCATCATCAAGTAATATTTTTGCATTCCTAGAGATATCCTCATGTAAGTTAGAGTAAGTAATTGCAATATGATTTTGAGCTAGCTCTTTACTACTATTTAAACCCTCAGAAACAATTACAACAGAATCTCCCTCCTTAAGCACTTTCTCTTTCTCAAAACCTACAGCTCTTATCTTATGACCCTTAGTATCAAGCATTATACCCACTCTTGGAGAGATCTGTTTTATTTGTGAGTATACTCTTTTAAGCTCTTCAAAATCAGCAAAGGATGCATTAATACGTGCTATATCCATACCCTCTACAATCATATTCTTTAAGATTGTATTATCCCATGAGGATGGACCTATTGTGGCAATTATTTTTGTTTTAGCGAATTCTTTCATATGGACAGTTATTACTAAATATACATGAATTTATCTCTGTTAAACAAGCTACCCATTATCCTATATTAAATATTTCAAGTTATATGTACAAAGATATTGCAAATGAAAGTTTAATATATGTAAAATGCTTGTAGATTAACATTAGGGAATTAAAAATGAAAAAGTTTATAAAAAATCTTGTTCAATTTCTCTTAGTTTCTTATTTAGTTATTACTCTCTTTAATGGTATACAACTCCCAGAAAATGTTGTTTATGTTATTGCATCTTTGGTAGTACTTGCTTTTGGTATGTTAATGGCTTCCCCTATTATTAAGTTTCTTACTATTAAAGAGAATTTTATTACTTTCTTTCTAATGTCTTCACTGATATTAACGGGATTGTTTTTTCTATTAGATATCTTTATGACAGGTTTTCATATTGAAGCATATACTTTTGAAGGTATGGAAATGGGAACTTTAGTTATTAATAGCTTTGAAGTAGTACCAATACTTACCATGGCTTTGTGTGCTGTCTGTAGCTCATTTATAGGCTCACTTTTATATACCCTTGAGAAAAGCTCTTAATATTGTATAATCGTGGACATGGATTCATCATTACAAAATATACTCCTTTATTCACAGATAGTAGTTTGTGTATTGGTTGTATTATCGGTATTACTACAAAACAGAGCGGAAGGTCTAGGTAAGATGTTTGGAGGGGGTGGAGAGGTATTTAGAACTAAAAGAGGTTTTGAAAAGTTCCTTTACTATTTCACCATATTTCTAGCATTGATTCTTGTTGCTATTTCATTGGTATTAGTTAAGTATTCTTAATCAGATAGAATGAGTAAAGTAAGTAAGGGATTGGAAAAAGGTAATAAAGAGAAACTCTCTATGAAAGAAGCGTTTGAGCTTCTTAAACCATCTCAATCAGTTATTAAGGTAGGCGTAAGTGGTAAGGAGAAACAATCTTTTAGGGATTGGCTTTGGAACTATCCTAAAAATCTCTCCAATTTCTTTAGTAGTACTTCTCCACTGAGTTTCATTGTTCTTTTTGTAATACTTGGTTTTGGAATGTTTTCATTTTTAAGAAGTGATGCTTTTGCTGATGTATTTAATACTAGGAAAACAACTATCTTTGTAGAGGGTAATGTAGGAGCTCTTTCTACCTTTAATCCAATATTCATATCCCAAAATGTAGTGGATAGTGATATACACGCATTGGTATTTGAAAAGTTTGTAGATATTTCTAAAGAGGGTACTCCTGTTGCAAATATTGCTAAGAGTTGGAAAGTTTCAAGTGATGGAAAAACGTATGAATTTACAATGTCTCTTGATCACATGTGGCAAGATGGAGAGAAATTAACAATTGAGGATGTAATCTTTACATTCGAATTAGCAAAAACCCTTTCCAAGGATTACGGCTATGATACTGTCGGAGCTGGTTTGGTAGATGTTAAGATAGAGAAGCTTTCAAATGATACTTTAAGGTTTGTATTGCCAGAGAGTAATGCTACTTTTTTTGAAATTGTTTCTGTATATATTGTTCCTAAGCATATATTAGAAGATATTGCTCCTAATGATATTCCTTTTAATCCTTTTACTAGATATCCAATTGGTTCAGGTCCATATATGATTACACGTTCTGAGCCTAACGTAGTATATCTTAAAGCTTCTGATTATTACTGGGTGACTCCTAAGATAGATACGATAGTATATCGTCTATATTCAGACTATAAAGCTTTAGAAGCAGCATTTAGAAATGGTGTATTAGATGCAATGGGAGGTGTAAATGTTTCTGCAATGTCATATGTTTCTGAGTATCCTGACTATGTTGAGTATGAAGTATCTCTTAATACAAGAATTAGGATGATATTTTTTAATATTAGGAAAGAGAAATTAGAAAACAAAGATATTAGAATTGGTCTTAATCATTTGATAGATAAAGAGGAGCTATTAAGAAAAGCTGAGATATCCGGAGTAATTGAACATGGCCCTATTCCTTCCACATCATGGGCATACAACAGTGAGATTTCTAAATATGAGTATGATCCTGTAAAGGCTACAGAGTATTTCAAAAATATCGGATATGTAAAGAATGAAAGTAGTGGATATTTTGAGAGTGAAGATAAAAAGATATTAAGTTTTACTCTTAGTTATTTGAATAATGAGTTTAATTCGAAATTGGCAGGGGTATTTAAAGAGTTACTAAGAGAGCAAGGTGTAGTTATTAATCTAGAACCTTTAACATATACACAACTAACACAAGAGATTGTAGCTACAAGAGATTTTGAGCTATTGATGTATGAGTTTGCAACAACAGTAGACCCTGATCAGTACAATCTGTGGCACTCTCTTAAGAGTAATTACCCTGATTTAAACCTTTCAGGTTATGAGTATGAAAGAGTAGATATTCTTTTAGAAGATGCAAGAAGGAGTATAGATCAAAAGACTAGAAGGGAGAAATACTTACTGTTTCAAAAGTATTTAACCCAAGATTCCCCTGCGATATTCCTATATCATCCTAATTACAAGTATGTTGTAAGAGAGGGTATTAGAATTGGAGATATTGAAAATATCATATTCCCATATCAAAGGTTTGAGGATATTGCTTACTGGTCTAAGTAATATATGCCAAAAGGGGGACTTGAACCCCCACCCAATTGCTTGGACTACGTTCTGAACGTAGCGTGTCTGCCAATTCCACCATTCTGGCATATTTATGGAGATTCTATCACATTTATTATCTTTACTCTTCCCTACTTGTAAGAGAAATCTTTATGTCCTTATTTATCTTTGGAGAAGGTCTTTCTTTCCCCTTGTTGTCATCTGGATCTGCAACCTTATATTCTTTTAAGAATTCTTCTTTAGAGAGTACCTTCTCTTTAGGTTCTTCTTCTTTCTTTACTTCTTCCTTTTTCTCTAGTTGTTCTTTTTTCTCTACAACTTTTTTTCCCTCTTCTGGCTTTTTCTCTTCTTTCTTAACATCATCTTTCTGTTCAAAAAGCTCTCTTAATGTTTTTTCTCCATTAGGGTTACTATTTTTCTTCATACTTTCCTCTACCCTTTTTATATTCACATCATCTTTTTTGTTTCTAAAGATTACCTTAAAAAGAAGAGTAAGAAATATACCTAATACAAAAGGTATTACAGAAAGAAGAACTAAGTCAGGATTTCTATTTATTACATCCTTAATATCACTACTTGTTAAAGAAGCAAAAGAGAAAAAAATATTCTCTTCTTCCTTATCTTTTTTAGTATCATTACTATCTCCTACTTCAAAAACAGTAGCTTTTGCTAATTCACTAACAAAGCCACCCTTTCTGGTTAATGCAGTAACTGTATATATACCATCAGCTAAACCTTCTTCTGGTGTAACTGTTGTACTCCATTTACCATCGCCATCTATATCTACTATCTGAGTATAGTTGTAAGTATTAGATGAAAGAAAGAGCAAAATTTCTGAATTAGCCAACCCTGTACCAGTTATCTCTATGGAGTCTTGTCTAAGAACAGGGGGTTGAATTATTGGGGATCTGGGTAATACTATCATTGTGTACTCTAAAATCTGTACATTATTATCCTTATCATTAAATCTAAATCTTAGAGCATGCTGTCCAATTCCAAGTGAAGGGAATGTATATGGACTTTCAATTCTAACAAAGTCTTTACCATCTGTAGAGATTTCTACCCCACTCTTCTCCGGGGAAGGATCTGTAAAGGTAATTGTATAGCTGGGGTTATCTGTATATTCAGGAATTGTAAATCCTAATTGATTTTCAATCTGTTCTTTTCTCTCTTGTTCTATTTCATCAAGATTTTCTATTTCCTCTGCTTTTACCTCTCCAGGTGCAAAAAGCTCAGATACAGAAGTTTCTTTCTCTTGTGCAAATACAGAAAGAGGAAAGAGTGTAAAAAGAATCGTTAATACAAGTATATTTTTCATATTTAGACAGTATGAGTTTAAAACTACTTGTTTATTGTATATTGAATTCGAAAAAGTTTCTAGTCAACAAGTTTGTCAGTAAAGAGTACTCCCTCCAAATGGTCATATTCATGGAGTATTTCTCTAGCTTCCCAATTAGAGAATATCTCTTT
>DHVL01000019.1:22445-34938 GCA_002412645.1 Candidatus Dojkabacteria bacterium UBA5209
CAGGTTGGTTTAATTACCTTAATTTGAGGATTTATCATTATTTCAAATTCTCCTGTATCTCTTAGTATTGTAAATACGCAAATATCTTGACCTACTTGTACGGCTGCTAGCCCTGCTGCTTTGTACCCCTCTTCTGTTTCAGTATTTTTAGCTGTATATATTAAATCGTCTAAAAATGCTTGAAACTTCTCTGTTTTAATTTCATCTAAGGAAACGTTTTTAGAGATTTTTCTTAGGAATTCTAAATCCTCTTTGTTGTTTACTTGTAATATTCTTAGCATCTTTCCCATTACCGATTATATCATACTGATTGCATATTTTTGATTTTTAATATACATTTAATGGACATGGAATATATTGAGGTTAAAGACTTAAAAAGAAAATACAAGATGGGGAAAGATATTGTTGTAGGTGCACTTCAGGGTGTAAGCTTTACATTAAAAGAAGGATCCTTTACTTCTATTGTTGGTTCTTCTGGCTCTGGTAAATCTACCCTGCTTAATATCCTTGGAGGCTTAGATTGGGAATATACAGGGGGTATATATATTGAGGGTAAGAATATTAAGGAATATGAGCCAAACTATTACAGAAGATATATTGTAGGTACTGTTTTTCAGCAATTTTACCTAATACCTTCCTTAACTGTTGAAGAGAATATATTACTACCTATTAAATTCCAGGGTAAGAGAGAGAGGGATATTAATGAAAGATTAGAGTATCTATTAAAGAAAGTAGGTTTAGAGGACAGAAGAAAGCATTTACCCAAAGAATTGTCTGGAGGTCAAGCACAGAGAGTTGCAATTGCTAGAGCATTGATAGATTCTCCTAAAATTGTTCTTGCAGATGAGCCTACGGGTAATTTGGATAGTAAGACGGGAGAATCGATTTTGAATTTACTGGAAGAGCTTAATGAGTCCGAGGATATTACTATCTTGCTTGTCACACATGATATGCAAGTAGCAAAATATACCCCTGAGGTAATAACTTTGGTGGATGGTAAGAATGTTTGAGTATGCAATTAGCTTAGTATTAAGAAGAAAGTTTAGAACAGTACTTACCAGTCTTGGTATTATGATTGCTGTTATGCTCATGACCTTTATTCTCTTTGGTATGACAGATTTAAAAACTGTATTACTTTCTGAGATTACAACTAGATTTAATCCTCAGGATTTATATATATCAGGTCAGGACAATATGTCCTTTGGTGGTATGGCTATGGCTCCAAGCAAGGATGAGAAGAAAAAAGAGAGTAAGATTTTAACAGAGGATATTAAGCAAGAAATTGAAGAAATAGAAGGAGTAACTTCAGTAGAACCTTTGTTATTTATTGATGGCTTAGAGATATATCTAGAAAATGATCCTGTTGCTTACCCTATAAAAATGATTGCAGCTTCAGACTTAAAAGGCTCTCATCATATATTTAAAGAGTTCTATGGAGAAAAAGAAGAGTTGGGTATGTATGAAATGTATGTTAGTAAATATGTAGTGAGTTTCTTTGAGAGTACACAGGAGGATATAATTGGGAAGAAAGTTTTAGCTAAAAGCTCTTCCACGGGTTCATTCTTCGCGTCTTCTTCTAAGAGTATGATAGACAAGGAGTATGAATTTACGATTGTAGGTGTAGTTGATACTGCAAATGATGCTTTCTGGATTAGTAATGATACAGCATTAGAGATACTTGTAGACTTGGGAGGTTTTGAGAATTCTTCTGATTATTTATCAAATATTGGTTACTTCCAATTGTATATGACAACACAGGAAGGAAAGACAAAAGAGATTGAAAAATATATTGATGAAGAAATGGGGTTGTTTGTAATCTCTTCCGATGCCATTTTAAGCTTGGTAGATACATTTACTGCTGGTCTTACTGTAGCACTTATAATATTTGGTTCTATTTCAGCACTAGTAGCTGCTATTGGAATAATAAATACGATGATTATGAGTATCTATGAACAGACGAAAGAGATAGGTATTATTAAAGCTATTGGGGCTTCTAATACACAAGTATTAGTAATATATTTAATTCAATCTATGTTAATAGGCTTGTTGGGAGGAGTATTAGGTTTAATTGTTTCCTTTTCCATTATGAAACTCTCAGACCCTATTGTTGTAGATATGCTTTCTTCTGAGGGGTTTGTACAGATAGAGGAGTTTTTCCACTTCCAACCTCTTAATGCCACTATTATTACCCTCTGTAGTATTTTAATAGGTACGCTAGCTGGTATATATCCATCTATGAAAGCTGCTAGATTAGATCCTGTAAAGGCATTGAGACACGAATAGTTACTGATTCTCCATTTGTTGCTTAGCGTATGCAGTAAGATTGCTTCTTTTTGCCCATGTTCTTTGTACATCTGTAAGAAGCTTTTTTCTTAATCTAATATTTTTTGGAGTAATCTCTATCAATTCATCTTCATTGATAAAGGAAAGAGCATACTCTATGGTTAGCTGTATTGGTGTTTTAAGGGAAATTTCTGTTAACTCACTTCTTAACATCCTTACGTTTGTTTTCTGTCTTGCTTTACAAGGATTGACATCTAGATCTTGTTCATGGTTATTAATCCCTAATATCATACCTTGATATACCTCTTGTGATGGTCCTACAAAGAGCTGACCTCTATCTTGAAGAGTTGTTAATGAGTAAGCAAGTGTTGTACCTGTCTCTGCAGATATTATTACCCCTTTCCTAAAAAGTGGTTCATGTTTTTCATATGGTATATATTCAGAAATGTAGCTACTAATTAAAGCTGTACCTTTTGTCGCGTTCATGAGAATTCTGTGTAAACCTATTAAGTTTCTAGTTAGTATTTTGTATGTAAATCTTGTCTGATTATCAGTATTCTCTATATTCAACATTTCTCCCTTCCTGCTACTTACCTCTTGAGTTATTGTACTTAGGTATTCACTAGGAGCATCTATTATTAGCTCCTCTACTGGTTCTAATGTAACACCATCTTTCTCTATTAGTACAACTTCTGGTTTACTAAGTTGGAATTCATACCCTTCTCTTCTAAGCTGTTCTACTAAAATTGAGAGTTGAAGCTCTCCTCTTCCTGCTACATAGTAAGTGGAACCTCCTACCTGTGTAATATCTAAACTAATATTTAAATCTTTCTCCTGCATCAATCTTTGCTCTAGCTGCTTTGCAGTTACAAACTTACCCTCTTTACCCGCAAAGGGTGAGCTATTAGCTTCAAATTTTACCTTTACTGAAGGTGGAGTAATGTTAATATCTGGTAATGCCTCCTGGTTGCTAATATCACAAAGAGTAGCACCAATAGCGGTGGATTCTATCCCTGTTATTGCAACAATATCTCCAGCGATTGAATTTTTTACTGGCACCCATGCCAATCCTTCCTTTGTAAAAAGCTCTCTTACTCTACCCTGTAGCTTACCTTCTTTAGTAAGTAGTACTACTGGTTGGCCTAGGTGTACAGTTCCTCTATTTATTCTACCTATTAAGTATCTACCTAAATGATTGTTGTACTCTAGTGTAGTTATTTGCATTTGGAATGGGCCTTGTATATCTCCTTTTGGAGCGGGAGTGCTATTTATTATCTCATCTAATATTGGTGTAGCATCTCCTACTGTATTGTTTAAGTCTTCTGGTATTTGTACAAAAACTTTACCTTCTCTTGCTATTGCATAGAAGACAGGAAAGTCTAATTGAGAGGAGTCTGTAGCTAGTTCTAAAAAAAGATCTTGTACCTTATTAATGGTTCTTTTACAGTTAGCCAATTTTTTATCTATTTTGTTTACCACGAGTATTGGCTTCAGACCCATTTCTAATGCTTTTTTAAGTACAAACTTTGTTTGTGGCATTGGTCCTTCCTGTGCATCTACAAGTAGTAAGCAACTATCTGCCATGTTTAATGTTCTTTCTACTTCTCCTCCAAAGTCAGCATGTCCGGGTGTATCTATTATATTTATCTTGTAATCGCCATATTTAATAGCTATATTTTTTGCTTTAATTGTAATACCCTTCTCTTTCTCTAACTCACCACTATCCAATATCCTTGTCTGAGTCATCTCCTCTTGGTTATCTCTAAACATATGAGTTTGTTTCATGAAAGCATCCACGAGTGTTGTCTTACCGTGGTCTACATGTGCTATTATCGCAACATTTCTGATATTCTCTTGTTTAAAATCATAGTTTTGCATACACAAACCATGATTCTATCACAAAAAAGTCTAAATACCTAAGGTTTTGAAGGCCTAGAGAGAAAGTGTTTTACTATTCCTATCATTACTCCTACAAAAAGTATTAGAGAGGCAATCATAGCTGTAGCTACAATACTATCTGATTGATAGAAGTGTTTTGTAAGTATTCCGAAGATAGAGAAAAGAATAACCGAGGAGAAAATGAAGTCATTTCTTATTATCAAGGTTATTACTGCAGGTATGGTTATTAGAATAATTAAAAAGATTGCAGTTAATTCAGAAGAAAAGAAGAATTCCCCTCCTCTTGCCATATAGTTGGAAGCAGCAAAATTAGAAAGCATTGCTACCATCATCCATGGTGTATATATACTAAAGAAAGCATATGGGAAAAAAGGTTTTTTCTTCTTACCTAATTCAAAAAATATTATAACTAAGCTTATGAATATTATACTTACAGCAATTACAGCTAAGCCTGTTAAAAGGTAGTGCCACACAAATATCCATATGATATTCACAATATTTGCTACTACAATCCATTTAGCTATTTTAGAGTCAATATCCTTTTTAGAAAAGAGTAAATATAAGTTAAAAATTATTAGTCCTGCATATATTACATACCATATGTTGTATACATAGTTTGATGGCATGAAGTATATTGGAATACTGTTTAAAACTTCTAATCTAGTGACTCCATTTATTGGTAACCATTCTGCATAGAAGTTAAAGAGTAGCATTGCTAAACTACTTACTATTACAAATATTTTGTTTTTAGTAATATTTTTCATTAGAAAATATTAAACCAATTAAATATTGAAAAGGAAACTCCTAATACAGATTTGTCCTTAACGTTTGCTCTACCTACGGCTTTTAAATATGTCATATCAATTATTATCTTCTCTGTACTCTGACTACCATCTTTAAAGATGGCAGTAACACTTAACCAGTGTTGAGAATGATCTAGTGTATCTTTTTTAAGTATGTATGAATCACTTTGTAGAACTGTACTGTATACTTCTTCGTTATTTAGGCTCACTACTATCTTCTCTAAATTACTATCCACTAATATTGGTTGAAGAGAAAATTTAATAGTAAGATCTTCAGTAGTTGATGGTATATATTTTGTACCTCTGTTTGGCATAGGTTCCTCTATTCTAATGTTTTGTTTATTACTACCTTTTGCAATAGGGTTTTGAACTTTAGGAGTCTCTGTAGGTTCTTCCTCTGTTGGTTCCTCTGGAATCTCTTCTTCAATTGGGGCAAATGAGTTTACTGCAGAAAAAACATCTACTAATCCATATCCAAACAGTATATCTTTACCTTGATCTCCTAAATCAACTGCGGTATTTCTTAGTGTTTCTCTAATTTCTGTTGTAGTACACGTAGGACATGTACTCATCAGTACTGCAGCACTACCAGCAACATGTGGAGATGCCATGCTTGTTCCACTTAAGTATCGGTAAGAGCTACCGATAAAGGTGGAGTAGTTAGATACTCCTGGTGCAGCTAGTTCACCACCTAGGTTACTAAAGCTGGCTAGTTGATTTTTACTGTCCGTTGCTACTACACATATTACTGAGCTGTATGCTCCTGGGTATGCACATGGAGATCCTCCATCATTACCTGCTGCTGCTACAAGTAATACCCCCTTGTTTGCTGCATATGTAACTGCATTTCTTAAGGTAACAGAGTCTGTACTTGTACTTAAACTCATGTTTATCACTCTTGCCCCACTGTCCGTAGCAAAGTAAATTCCCTCTACAACATCAGAAAGGTATCCATATCCTTGGTTATTCAATACCTTAATTGGAAGAATTTTTCCACTTGGACTCGCTCCTACAGTTCCTGCTTGATTTAGAGTTGCTGCTACAATTCCAGCTACATGTGTACCATGTCCATTATCATCAGTAGCATTACTATCTTCATTTACAAAATCATACCCCTGTAATATGTTTGCTTTAAGATCAGGATGATCTATTTGTACACCAGTATCTACTATGGCTACTTTAACTCCTTGCCCACTATTTGTCTCCCATACTTTATCTGCTCCAATTCTTGCTATCCCCCAATCTATACTATCCGCAGCAATCTTCACAGGGATATCCGTTTCTACTGTAGCAGAGTAATCTTCGGAAAGAGATGTCAGAGAGCTTTGTTCATCTACAGAGATTACATAGATTTTTCCTACCTTGCTAAGTTCTAGAAATCGAACTCCATATGTTTCCTCTATATCCTCCATCTCTGCCTCTGAAAGCTCTTCTGAAAAAGAAATTACCTTTCTATTCTCATCAACTTTTAATACTCCTTGCTTCTCGTTTGCAATATTTTCTTGTGAGATATCTTCCCCTTCTATCTCAAATGTATCAGAGGCAATATCCTCAGAAATATATCTTGAATTAAGAAAGGCTTGGTCAAAATCTGGAGAAGAATCCTCAAATATTGTATTTAATATTTGTAAAGCTACAAAAGGTAGTAAAAGTACTCCTAGAGTTATTGCTGATATACCCAAAACCCTGTGAAGAGTAGTACCTTTAGAGAAATTTTTCATTGTTTAATATATGAAAGATTAAATTCTTCGCTATATTAATTTAACAGTATTGAGAGTAGAAATACAAATTTTTTTGCTAGTAGGATATAATCATCCGTTATGTTAAATATTAAAAATGTCTCTCTTCGTAGAGGAGAGCGAAATATATTAAAAAATATAGATCTATTCCTAGGGCAATATGAGAAGGTTGGTCTTGTTGGTGTTAATGGTGCTGGTAAATCTACTCTACTAAAGATAATAGTGGGGTTGGAGGAGGCAGACCTAGGAGAAATTAATTTCAATGGTACTTTGTCATATCTTTCTCAAGAGGTACACAAAGAAATTGGAGAGAGAAACTTAAGTAAGATAGATGGTAGTGAATACAGTGTAAGTATAGGGGAATATTTAATTGTAGAAAGAGGTATTCAAGTAGAGGAATGGGAGATAAACAAGCTGCTTAATAATTTAAATATGAAAGACAAAAACAGTAATTCTGTTTTAAAAGAGCTTTCTGGTGGTCAAAAAATTAAGGTTGAATTAATTAGAATATTACTCGAGAAATCAGATCTATTAATATTAGATGAGCCAACAAATTTCTTAGATATTCCTTCTGCTCAATGGTTAATGGGATATCTTGTTAATTACCCTAATGCAGTAATAGTGGTGTCTCATGATTTAAGACTTATGAACAAGGGTATTTCTAAGATATGGTTTTTAAATGAAAATGAATCTAAGGTTGAAGTATTTAAGGGTAACTATGAAAAATTTTTAAAGCAGATTGCCCTTAGAGATGAATTACTTCTTAAGAGTCTTAAAAATCAGGAGCGAAAGGCAAAGAAGATATATGAGAGTGCAAAGATATTAGCAGGTAGGGGTTCTACTAAAGAAAAGGTCAAAGCTGCTAGAAAGTTTGAATTAGCAGAAAAGGAAAGAGAAAAAGTAAAACAGATTGAAAAGAAGTTAGTAAAAAGTAAGAGAATGAAAATCTCTATCCCTACTCCACTAAATTGTAGTAGGAATGTTCTTACAGTAGAGAGTATATCTAAAGAATATATTAAGGGAGTACCTGTACTTAAGGGTATTTCTTTTGAAGTAGAAAAAAGAGAAAGGTTTGCAATAATAGGGAGAAATGGTGCAGGTAAGACCACTTTGCTTAAGATATTAGCAGGAAAACTTAAACAAACAAAAGGTAAATATGAATGGGGTGCTGGTACTTCTGTCGGATACTATTCTCAAGAGTATGAGGATTTAAAATATTCTAATACAGTTCTTGAGGATGTGTATGGTTTAGATTGGGGAGGTATGGATAGAAGAGCATTCTTGGGTAGATTCCTTATCTCTGGAGAGATGGTTTATCAAAAGGTTAAGACTCTTTCTGGTGGAGAGAAGACTAGATTGGCTTTGGCTAAACTTTTTGCAGGTAGACATAATGTATTACTTCTAGATGAACCTACTACATACTTAGATCCTGATTCTCAGAAGATACTTTTAGATTCTTTAAAGGAGTACAAAGGTACAGTAATAATAGTGAGTCATGAACCAGAGTTTGTAAAGAAGTTAGGTATAGACAAAGTCCTCCTTATGCCAGAGGAAAAGTATGGATATTTCAAGGAGGAGTATATAGATATTGTAGGAATAGTTTAGTAGTTTACTTTAATGATTGATTAAAGATATTTCTTACATTTGCCAAGGCAATTCCCATCTCTTCTCTGCTAACATGTCTTTGTATATTTCTAGGAGCCCCATTCTCTCTCATATGTTGATCAAGTGTAAGGCCATTCCTAAGGATAGTTCTTTCTAGAATAGAGTCACCTTTTAATATATAGCTTGAACATATGACATTTAGTATTAGCAGGGATTCTTCCTTACTACTCGTATTGTAGATGCCGTTTAAACTTTTTAAAATTCTTACTGTTGTTGTATCAATCGCTTGGCTTAAATCTTTGGTTTCGATATTTTTGCTTTTTAGGTATTCTGTAAAACTGTCTAATGATTTCTCTGTTGTACTACCCATAGGGAAGCTTGAGGTTTCTTTCTCAATATTCTCTAAAGCTTTTTGAACTAGCTCTGGTGGTAACGAATAGATTGTATCTTCTAAGAAGGTATCGTAATCAATATTATCTCCTTCATACTCATAGTAGGTATCTTTAAATTCAAAGTTATTATCTTTTAATTCCATAATAAAAATGCTCAATTAAGTATACCAGTATACATTATTTCTGAAATCTTTTGTATATTGAATGTCCCTGTCAGAAAGGGTATATTTTACAGTCTAACCTAAATATCTATTAAGAATGAAACAGTACGACTATATCCTAGTAGGTGCAGGCCCAGCAGGTATGTTCGCATGTAATGAAATTCTAAAGAAAGATCCTAAGGGTACGATAGCGCTAATAGATATGGGTAAGAAGATAGAGGACAGAAAGCCTAACGAAGTAATGATTGGTATAGGTGGTGCTGGTACTTTCTCAGATGGTAAACTTACATTAACGGCAAATCTCTCTCATGAGAAAGCATTCCATTTAATCTCAAAATTTGAATATCAAAAGATCTTAGACTATGTAGATACCATATTTAATAAATATGGTATAGATGCAGAATATTTTCCTAAAGAGACTGAAGAATTAAAGAAGCTAATTGAAGAAGCAGAATTAAATGATATAGAGCTAGTAACCAGAAAGGCTAGGCATGTTGGTACAGATAAACTTAAAATCTTTATACAGAAATTTCAAGATATTCTTCTTTCCAACGGAGTTGAAATACTTGCTCAGACTAAGATAGAGGATATTGTTGTAGAAAAGAAGAAAGTTGTTGGAGTAAAAACATCTGAAGGGAAAATAATCAAGGGTAAAAAAGTTCTTCTTGCACCTGGGCGTGTAAATGCCAGATGGCTACAAAAATTGGCAGATGTATATGGCATTAAATATATCTATGACAAAGTAGAAGTTGGTGTAAGGGTTGAATTCCCTGCCTCGATAATGAAAAGACAAGCTGAGACTCTGTATGAAACTGTATATAGAGTTAGAACTAAAACATATCAAGACATTGTAAGAACTTTTTGTAGTTGTCCAAATGGTTTAGTAGCCATAGAGAAATACGAAAACTATGTATGTGTAAATGGTCATTCTAATTCTGATCATGGTAGTAAGAATTCTAACTTTGCATTCCTTTGTGAAGTTAATCTTAAAGAACCTTTAGAGAATTCTATTGCATATGCTAAGTCAGTAGCAGAGTTAACATCATTACTTGGTGGTGGTAAGCCAATATTACAAACAGTCTACGATTTAAGAGATGGAAGAAGGAGTACGTGGTCTCGATTAGAGAAATCTTTTGTTGAACCATCTCTAAAAGATGTTGTACCAGGGGATATATCAATGGGTTTACCTCATAGAATGGTATTAAATATATTAGAAGGGTTAGAGCTATTAGATAAGGTGATGCCTGGTATTAATTCTGGTTCTACCCTACTTTATGCACCAGAGGTAAAATTCAGATCATCAAAAATTGAAACCAAGAAAAACTTAGAGACATCAATTAAGGGATTATTTGTTGCAGGAGATGCAGCAGGATTATCAGGATCAATTACAGGTGCAGCAGTAACAGGTGTAATGGCGGGTAGAGGTATGGTTTAAAGAGTTAATAACTCTTCAATATCCGAGATTCTTAATATATTTCCATCTCCTTTTAGAACTGCATTTGATGAATATATACTATTGTTAATTAGCACTAGGTACTTAACTCCATTGGCTTGAGCAGGTAATATATCATCTCTTAGGTTATCTCCAACAATTAAAGTTGTATTTGGGTCAAAATTAAAACTTCTTAATGCTTCACCCCACCCCTCTTTATCCTTTTTACCTTCAAGAGGTGTTGAATGTAGGAGTATTGATATCTCTCTACCATATCTCTCTTTAAAGCTGTCTTGTATATACTTAACTTTTCTTTCTGTCCATTCATGTTGTGAATGAGAGTGTATTCCTATTGTAATACCGAGGGTATTAACCATATCAAGAACAGGGAGAGATCCACTCTTAAGTTTGGGAGTTTGTTGATAGAAAAGTTCTACCTCTTTTTTCAAGTATGAATCTATTTCTTCTTCTTTAGAGAGATTGTCTCCATATATTCTAGTTATGGCTGCTTTCATGAGATTATCAAGTAGCATTGGGTGTCCAACTTCTTTATGTATGATGACCCCTTGTTCATATATTTTTTCTGCAATATTGGGTGTATTGTCTTCTAAGAGTTTAGAAACATGTTCTGCAATCAGAAGCATGTTAGTTTTGTAATACTCTCCTGTTTCAAAAAGAGTATCATCTAAATCAAAGATTACACTCTTTATATTCCCACTGGTAAAGATACTATCTTCTTTAAAATTGGTATTATTCATATCCTGTAATTCTATCTTATATATCTACTTTAATGCAAAATGATTGAGAAAATATCTAAGATATCGTATATTAAAGGTATATATCTAATATATTAGAACCTTTATTATGGTATTCCTTTATATCTTTATATTCTTCGTATTTATTACTGCTATGTCAGGTATTAGGGTTATACCAGAAGGCTTTAACGGATTAGTATTAACCTTGGGTAAATACTCTAGAACTTTATCCCCTGGTTTAAATTTTGTAATCCCCTACTTTGAGACAGTTCAAAAGGTAGATATCAGAGAGCAGGTTATGGATATCCCTAAACAGGAAGCAATAACTTTGGATAATGTGTCATGTATGATTGATGGTATTGTAAGGTTTAGGGTTGTTAATCCTCAGGTAGCAATTTTTAAGGTTCAAAATCACCAGAATCAAATATCTGCTAAATCACAAACGGCATTAAGAGACATTATAGGTAGTGTCTCTTTAGATGAATTACTTTCACAAAGGACCACGGTTGCAGAACAGATTAAAGCTATCGTTGATATGGCCGCAGAGAATTGGGGAGTAGATATATTGGCAGTAGAGATGCAAAATATTGAAATACCTTCAGATATGAAAAGAGCTATGGCTCAACAGGCAGAGGCTGAAAGAGACAGAAAGGCAAGAATCATTAAAGCAGAGGGAGAGAAAGAGGCATCTGTTAAACTTTCTGAAGCTGCAGGTATATTGGCAAAAAATCAGGGTGCATTATCTTTAAGAACCTTACAAACATTAAAAGAGATATCTGCAGATCCAGCACAAAAGATTATCATGACAATACCTAATGATTTCTTTGAGATTGGAAATATTCTTAAATCTAAAAAAGAGTAAGTAGATATTTATATATCTCTATCATAGCAAAAGTGTCTAGTTCGCAGTATCTAAGCATATTTTTATAAAGTGTGTTTTTCTCTTCTTCAGAGATATTTTTATAAACTAAAGTCTCCCAGCCGACCATTGCTTCCGTACCATTAGATATTTCCATCTCTTTGTATGAGAGTGATGGTACTAATACTGGTAATACTTTTTTAATACTCCAACTACCTTTAAACTTTGGATCGACATACATCTGTTTACTAAAGATATCTCCCAAGTCATATATTCGACTATTTATTTCTTCTAAAAAATCAAAATATATTGGATATATACGTGCCATCTCTTTGTTACATCCCATTTCAAACTTCTTGTTCCATACCAATATACTCCCACTCCCTTTTACATCATTTTTAAGATGCTCAATTACTTCTTTAATAGGGTCATCTTTTGTAGTAGAGAGAAACTCTTTGTGGGATATTTCTTCACTTTTTTCTAATATATGTAAGGAGTACTGGAAGACTACATTTTGATATGGCTTATGATTCTCATATCTCGGTATTGCCCATGAGTATGTTTC
>DHVL01000058.1 GCA_002412645.1 Candidatus Dojkabacteria bacterium UBA5209
AAAATTCATATCAATATCACTCAATTTCATTTTCCATACAGCAGGTCTACCATGAGGACAACTGTATGGATTCTCACAAGCTATTAACTTCTTGTATATATCTAACATCTCTTCCCTTTTAAGCTTTTGCCCACTCCTTACACTGCTGTGACAAGCCATAGTGGCATACATATCTTTTTTTAATCTCTCAACTTCGTTAGAAATATTACCTACATCATCTGTTAGAGCAAATATCTCTTGAAAGAGAGCTCTAAAATCTGCATTAACAAACTCTACAGGACAAGAAGTAATTAATATCTTCTTTCCAGATATATGATATTCAAAACCTAATTTCTTAAAAAATTCCCTTAACTCTTCCATTCCCAATATTTCTACCTCTGACAGGTGTATTTCAAAAGGTACTAAGAATTTTTGTTTCTCAATATTACTCTCTAGTGCATTAGAAAGCTTCTCAAAGGTAATTCTCTCTGCTGCTGCGTGTTGATCTATTACCCAAAGTACTTCTTCATTGAATTCAATTACAATATATTTATTAAATACCTGAAATATATCTCTAATTGAAAGGTCTTGATTCTCTTCCGGACTGTGTTGCTCAAGAGTTTGTTCTTTTTTAATATATGAATCATCTTCAAGTGCCTCCTTACTAAAAAGCAAACTGTCTTGTACAGAGCTAACCCCTCTCTTAGAGAAAGAGATATCTCTTGGCTCGTACTGCTTGGGTTGTGAGGGTGAATATGTAGGAAATGAGAACTCTCTGTTTTCTACCCTGTATGAAGTAGCTTGGTGCACTGCTTTGTTTACTGCTTCTTGTACTGCAGAGTAAACCCTGAAAGGATTTAAAAATCTTACTTCTTCTTTTCTAGGATGAACATTTACATCTACCAACTCGGGATTAATATCCAAAAGAAGGAGATATGGTACTTTCTCTCCATGCGGT
The DNA here is from genome assembly GCA_002412645.1 of Candidatus Dojkabacteria bacterium UBA5209. Classification (GTDB taxonomy): domain Bacteria; phylum Patescibacteriota; class Dojkabacteria; order SC72; family SC72; genus UBA5209. The sequence goes on from DHVL01000058.1 coordinate 938, forward strand.
ATATATCTTTCAAAGCCTTGATATACCGCCCTACTAATTCCATTATCTCTAATTGGTCTTCTGTTGATGAAAAGATATTGGTTGGTAGCTGTTTTTTGATGATCAGAAGGATGTCCTACAAATCCTTTAATACTTACCCCTGCACCATCAAAGAAAACCTTTAGCATTCTTTCTACAAATTCTCCATTTAGCACTTCCTCTACTCTTGCTTTCTCTGTACTACCTGGTTTAGAGGATGGTATTTCTTTCAAATCAAAGACCTTCTTACTCTCTTTAATCAATACAAAATGAATATTTGGATATATTAAGAAGTAAGGTATTAGTATTTCTAATATCTTTTTGTATTCTGTTTGTGCACTCTTAAGAAATTTTCTTCTAGCAGGTACATCACCAAAGATATTTTCTACATTTACCACAGTACCACTCTCTCTAGCACTACTCCTTATCACCTTCTCACCTCCCTCTTTAAAAGATATTTCATTTCCAATCTCTTCCTCTGTATATTTTGATATGACCTTAACTTTAGAAACAGAATTTATTGTACTCAAAGCTTCTCCTCTAAATCCCATTGTTAGTAAGCTATTCAAATCTTCAAAGCTAGATATTTTTGAAGTAGTATGGGAATCGAATATCCCCTCTAAATTCTCTTTAGGAATCCCCTCTCCGTTGTCACTTACCTCTATCAAATCTATACCTCCATTAACAATCTTTACCTGTATCCTTGTTGCATTAGCATCAATACTGTTATCTACTAATTCCTTTACTACAGATGAGGGTCTTTCTACAACCTCTCCTGCAGCAATCTTGTTTACTAACTCTTGTGGTAATCTATTTAATTGAACTTTCTTACTCATATGGAATATTTTAACACAGATATACAATATTCTGTTAAAATCATACCGTGATACAAGAAGATTTCAAATTAAAAAGTAAATTTAAACCCTCCAAAGATCAAACAAGAGCCATTGACTCCTTAATTGAGAATGAAAAGAAGGGGAAAGAGAAACAGGTATTACTTGGTGTTACAGGCTCAGGTAAAACTTTTGTAATGGCTAATATAATTGAGAAGTTAAACAGGCCTACGCTTGTTCTCTCACACAACAAAACTTTAGCCGCACAGCTGTATGAAGAATTTAAAGAATTCTTCCCAGAGAACGCTGTTAAATATTTTGTCTCATACTATGACTACTACCAACCTGAAGCATATATACCCTCAAGAGATCTGTATATAGAGAAGGAATCTGAAGTAAATCAAGAGATTGAAAAACTTAGACTTAGTGCAATGAATGCAGCTAGAACCAGAAGAGATACCATTGTAGTTGCATCTGTTTCTTGTATTTACAACATTGGTAGTCCAGACAACTATGAAAACAAGGCTATGGAGATACGTGTGGGAGAGAGTATTGATATCTCAACACTAGCGCAAAGGTTAACATTCTTAAGGTATGAAAGGGAGTCTACAGATTTAATATCAGGGACATTTCTCATTAGAGGAGATACCGTAGAGATATATATGCCATATGAAGAGTTTCCTGTACGTATACAGTTCTGGGGAAATGAGATTGAGAGTATTACATATATCGAAGGAATATCTAAGCAAAAAATTTCAGAGGTAGATAATTTAGATATATTTCCTGCAACACCTTTGGTATATGATGCTGATACAATGGCATATGCTGTAGAGAATATTGAAAAAGATTTAGAAAAGAGAACTTCATTTTTAAGAAATATTGGTAAGGAAGTAGAAGCACAAAGATTAGAACAGAAAACTAAATATGATATGGAGATGATGAGAGAGGTTGGATATTGTAAGAGTATGGAGAACTATTCAATATATTTTGATGGTAGAAGATCTGGACAGCCACCATATACTCTCTTAGATTACTTTCCTGATGACTATCTAATGTTCATTGACGAATCACATATTACAATTCCACAGGTAGGTGGTATGTACAATGGTGATAGGGCGAGAAAGACTAATCTAATCGAACATGGATTTAGATTACCAACTGCATATGACAACAGACCTTTGAATTTTAGTGAGTTTCAAAAGAAGCAGGGTAATACAATATATTACTCAGCTACACCAGATGAATGGGAGGTAAGGGATAGCAGGGGGAATGTTGTAGAGCTGCTTACAAGGCCTACTGGTCTTTTAGATCCTGAGGTTGAGGTAAGAAAGACTGAGAATCAAATAGATGATGTAATTAAAGAGGTAAGAGAGAGGATTGAGAAAAAAGAGAGAGTATTAATTACTACCCTTACAAAAAGAATGGCAGAAGATTTAACAACATATCTAAAGGATTACGATTTAAAGGTTGCATACCTACACTCTGATATTGATACTGTTGAGAGAGTTGAGATATTAAGAGAGCTTAGACTTGGAGAATATGATGTATTAGTCGGTATTAACTTACTTAGAGAGGGTATAGATTTACCAGAGGTTTCTTTGGTATTAATACTTGATGCAGACAAAGAGGGATTCCTGCGTTCTAAGACAAGCTTAGTACAAACAATTGGTAGAGCAGCAAGACATATTAACGGAAAAGTTATTATGTATGCAGACAAAATTACAGAGAGTATGAAGTATGCAATTGATGAAACTAACAGAAGAAGAGAGTATCAAAGAAAATACAACGAAGAGAATGGAATTACTCCAACGGGTATTAAGAAAGCTATTCGGGATAGATTGGTAGAGAAGGAAAACATGGAGAAAAAAGATCTAGATATACAGGTAGAGAAATTAACAGAAAGACAAAAAATACTCTTAATTAAGGATTTAAGAGCTAAGATGCTATTAGCTGCTGATAACTTGCAGTTTGAGAAGGCAGGAGAACTTAGGGATAAAATAAAAGAGCTGAGTATTTAAACTCAGCTCTTATCGATTTCAATATATTGAATACTGATTATCTGTAGAAGTCGTCTCTACGACCACCTCTATCTCCTCTATCACTGTACTCCTTAGGAGGTCTAGCAACAGAGACATTGATAGCTCTTCCGTCAACCTCTTTACCATTTAATTGGTCGATAGCTGCTTGTGCTAACTCTTCAGTAGCCATTGTTACAAAACCAAATCCTTTGGATCTGTTCTTGAACTTGTCTACTATAACCTTTGCCTCAACAACTTCTCCTACTTCAGAGAAGAGTTCTAACAAAGACTGATCTGTTGTACCCCATGAGAGGTTTCCAACAAAAAGTTTGTTCTCCATTTATATATAAATAAAAAATAAATAGACTACGGATAAGCACACTAGAGGTAACCTACACAGGGCATTAAAATCTATTAACACCGTTCTTAACATAGACTATATATTATATCATACAAATCTATAAAAGAAAGGTTCTCTTCTTTCCCCTATTACTACTTACTGTTCTGCAATTATACCATCTATCTCAATTCCTATATCTCTATTAAATCCTGAAAAAGCTCTATCTTTAACAAATATAATCGGATAATAACCGAAGTTTTGAGAAACTCCTTCACTAGAAGTAAAGTTAGATCTATATTCTAAAAATTTCTCAGTAAATACTTCATCCTCTGTCTTGTACTCTACATATTCATAGCCATTCTCCTTAAAGAAATCTAATGCTTCTAAACACATAGTTCCGACCCCGTTATGAAATATTATAATTCCCTCCACCTCTTCTCTTTCTCCACCTTGGGTAGGAACTGAAGTAAGCTCCTCTACCGCACAAGGATTAGATACATTCTCTTCCTCCTCTAAAGGAACAGCAGGATGTGGGGTCTCATACTGTACCTCCCTGTTATCTGGTATATCAGCAAAACTACTCTCTATATCTACTTTCCCAAATTCATCTAACTCCACCCACTCTATATCTGCTTCATCAAAGAATTTAAGATATACGTCATTCCAGGATTTCTTTAATCCACCAATATATGTATGTGATACAGGGGATATTTTTTCATACTTAAGAGCCCCAAAAAGCTCTCCTTGGAAATCTTCTGGCCTTCCCTCTCTGGCCCAGTAGCTGTAATCACAAAGACTCCCTGTACCCCAATTCTGTGAATCTACATTTGATACAGAAAATATCTTTACATCATACTCTACAGGTTTGTATATTGTTGCTTTAGCTCCGGTTGTGCCCCTTGCTAATACATACTCTATACCAAGTTCTTGTGCTGCTTTTACAGTATTCTCATCATATGCAAAGTACTTAGACCCAAACACCTTTATATCCTTACCTGTACATACCTTAATCCTCTCTTTTGTCTCTTTTATAATGGTAAGTTGCTCTTCATACGGTATGTCCCAGTAGGGTTTTGATGCATCTAATCCTGCTATCTCAACATCATGGGATGAAAGTATTGTATTGATAGCGTTACAGTTATCAATTACAAAATCTGGACTTACAATTAAAAGTGCTGGAATGTTTCTCTCTTTAATATTGTCTACAAAATTAAGCAATCCCTGAGTTCCCTCAAACTCAATGAGAATCATTAAAGCTTCTTTTCTATCCTTGTCGTCTACAGTAGGGATTACGTCTTCAGATCCTTTATTTTTTGCTATGAAAAGCATAACAAGGAAAAGAATCAAGAGTATTACAATTATAGAAGAGAGAAGATATACCCATTTTTTCATAGATATCTTTATTAAAAGTAAAGTATCTAAATCAGTATATCAAAAAAATGGATGGTTGCGGGACATAGATTCGAACTATGATTCTCGGCTTCAAAGGCCGGTGTCCTACCATTAGACGATCCCGCAAAAGCATGTAATTATACTACACGATATATAATAATTGAAATCTTTAAATATTCTAAGTAATCTATAATATCTATGAAAAGACCTAAGAGTAAAAGAAGACAAGCTAGTCCGATAAAAATACCCAAGAGTAATAATTGTAAACCTGTTTTAAGAAGAAAGAAAAAATTCCAACTCTCTTCTGTATTTAAAAGAAACAAATATGCAAGGAGTAATCATATCAATGGTAAATATATTGTACTACCACTTTTAATTCTCTTTCTAGCAGGATTAATATTTTTAGCAGTAAGGTATATTGATTTTGTAAGAGGAGATAGTGATGAAGATATTGAGATTGGTGAGGTAATAGGGCTAGAGGGGATACCAGAATATCCCAAGAGTGAATTCATATTTGCAAATAGTTTAGAAGATTCAATTGTTAAAGAATTCCTTTCTACTGGAAACTCTGCATACAGATTACTAGAGAATTCTTCAATTGAAGATATAAATTTGTATTACGAAGAGTTACTACCTGCCTTAGGATGGGAACTGGTTGCTGAAGTACCTCTAGGAACAGAGGATAAGAAATATGGTCAATATTGGATTAAGGAGGGTAAGGGTTTAAGGATATACAGCAAATTTAAGGATATCTGGTATGAAAGTATAACGGAGGAAGAAGCAAAAACAGCACTAGCTAATAGAGTAAAAGAGGAAATAGAAAGAGAGATGTTAATGGCTAGTAGTGAAAAGCAAGATCTACTACCTGACTATCCTTGGAGAATACAGATTCCAAAAGAGTATATTATTAAATATAGTGCTACTGGTTTAAAAGATTTTAGAGCAGTCTCTTTTCAGAAATTAGGAAGCAATGACATAGTAGAAATATATCCTGTTGCAAAATTAGGTAGTAAGGAACTTGATTATATATTGGAGGATTACTGTAAAGAGAAAAGTACAGAAGATATAAAATACTCCATTATGAATACTTTCCCTGTAAGCTTTAGAGAGTATCTTGCACTAAGAGGAACAGTAACATATCCTACTGGCCAATTAGATGTTGTGGTTATGCCCAATAGCTTTAATGCTACAGTTTATGTACTCTCCTCAACCAAACAGAACGATCCATTGTTAGAGTACATATTAGAAAATATTAAACCTATGGGTAGTGAAAACTAAGTTAGAGACTTTTTAACTAAGTTAGAGAGATTTTTGTTTTTTAATACCTCATTTATTTCTTCTATTGTAGCACTTTTTATACCATCGATACTCTTAAATCTCTTAATTAGAGCCTTTCTTCTTATGTTACCTATTCCAGATATACCATCTAATGCTGATTTTTTTGACTCCTTAACACTTCTTCTTCTGTAGTGGGATATTGCAAACCTATGAGCTTCATTCCTTAAATCTATTAATATCTCTGTGCTACTTAGGCAAACTTGATATACTTCTCCATTTTTAACTACCCAGAATTCATCAACTTTAAGACCCCCTTTTCTTTTAATATGCTTTCCCTTGGATATACCAAGGAGAAGTATTTTGGACGGTATACTGTCTTTAACAGTTGAAAGTTGAGATTTCCCACCATCAATTAATACAATATCTGGTAAATTTCCTAAACTAGTATCAGTGTCTTTGCTTACACTTCTAAATCTTCTTTCAAGAACCTCTTTTAACATACCTGGATCATCTGGAGTATCTTTACTCTTTATTCGAAATATTCTGTAATCTCCTCTGTCAAGCTTTCCTTTGTTTGCAACTACCATAGAGCCATACGCATTTTTACCTTGCATATTAGATATATCGTAGCACTCTATACGCTTAAGTTTTTGTAACCCCAATTCATACTGTAATGTACCAAAGCTACTCTCCCTTGCTTTCTCTCTTTTACTTTTATAGCTATTAGAATCATCGTAATATGTAAAATCTATACTCTGACCTATATATCTTAAATCTTTTATCCTATCCCTAAGTTCAGCAGCTTTTTCAAAATCCTCATTCTTTGAATACTCTACCATCTCCCTTTCTAATCTTTTAATATGATTACTCTGTTTACCGTTAAGAAATTTAATTATACTATTAATATTTTCCCTATATTCCTCTTCTGAAATTTTACCAGCATATGGACCAGGACATAGGCCTATGTGATAATCTAATGAAGACTTACAATCCTTATTCTTACATATACAGAATGGATATATCTTTCTTAAATAGGAGAAAACTCTTTTTACTGTATATCCACTAGGATATGGACCAAACATTCTCCCCTTTTTATATTCACCTTTCTTTAAGCTTCTTACTATCTTTACAGTAGGAAATTCATCTTTTGTAGAGATATATATCCACGCATATGACTTATCATCTTTTAAATCAGAGTTAAAAAGTGGTTGTATTTCTTTAACCAGTGCAGATTCTAATACTAACGCCTCTATCTCATTGTTAGTCTCCTGTATCTTGATATCACAAACCAAAGGCATCATCTGCCTTATTCTTGGCCTATCAAAAAGCTCTTCTCTGAAATATGAAGATACCCTACTCTTTAAATTAGCAGCTTTACCTATGTAAAGAATCTCTCCTTTTTCATTTAGGAATTTATATATACCTGATGTAGGGGGTAGACTTTCTATTTTTACTCTTAAATTACTTTCCATACTGTATTATACCCTAGAATTTCCTTAACCATCTCTTAGTTTCACTATCTAGTGGTATTTTCTTTTCTAAGATTACAGACTTTGTTTTTTCTCCATCATTAACAATTATCTTAACTGGTAAATCGCCATTAGCATTTTCTATATACTCTTTAAGTTTTTTTATCTGTTCTTGTGTATGTGATGGTCTAATTCTAAATGTTACACCATCAAAGTTATTTCCATACAAAGATTCATCTATATATTTTGCTTTCTCCATTATTATACTTTTCTCTCCATTTTTTACATTTATGGTACCTGCAATTAAGATTGGTTTTCCCTCTTGTAATACATCCTTAATCTCTTGGTAATTTCTGGGGAATGCAATAACAGGAGTAGTACCTGATTTATCCTCTACCATTAAGAATGCCATGACCTCTCCTTTCTTAGTTGTAATCTTTCTAATCTTATTTACCATTACTCCTAGTAGTAAACTATCCCTATTCTTCCTCTCTAATGCCTCTTTAACAGATACTACCCCCTTTGATTCAAAGAAGTCTTGTAGGTTATCCAAAGGGTGACTAGAAAAATACAATCCAAGTAAATCTTTCTCCCACTGTAATATTTGATACTTAGGAATCTTTTCTACTTCAGGGAGAGGTGTAGCAGTAACTTCTGGGACATTGCCTACCTCTGTATTCATAGAGAATATATCTATCTGTCCTACATCTTGAGCAGAGTTACTCTTTTTTACTCTGTCGAAGATGGAAGGCATAACCTGAATGAGTGCACCTCTTTCTCCGAATTCATCCATACAGCCAGACATAATGAGATATTCGATGGCTCGTTTTTGCATACCCCTCTTAACAGTTCTTTCTACAAAATCATCTAGATTCTTGTATTCACCATTCTTTTTTCTTTCATCTACAATCATCTGAACAATATCCTCTCCTACATTTTTTATACCTCCTAATCCAAATCTAATACTACTGTCATCCTCAATCTTGAAATATACGTTGCTATTATTAATAGTAGGAGGTAGTACATCAATACCAAGTCTTTCACATTCATTTAGGTCGATAATGACACGATCAAAGTTGTCTAAATCTCCTTCTAAAAGAGCTGCCATGAATTCTAATGGGTAGTGAGCTTTAAGGTATGCAGTCCAATATGCAATGGTAGCGTATGAGGCACTGTGTGCTTTGTTAAAACCGTAGTTAGCAAACTGTATTAGCTTATCCCAAAGTCTTAGGGTTTCTTTTTCATCAAAACCTCTTTTCTTAGCACCAGCTAAAAATTTGGGCTTCTCTTTATCCATGATCTCCATTTTCTTTTTACCCATTGCACGTCTTAAAATATCTGCAGCACCAAGAGTGTAACCACCAATAATTTCGGCAATTTTCATAACTTGCTCTTGATATGTAATAACTCCATTGGTAATTTTTAATACACTCTCTATTTCAGGAAATACATAATCTGGTTCTTGCTTCTTTCTCTTTACTGCAACATATTCAGAGATATATTGCATAGGGCCTGGGCGATATGCTGCTAGAAGATAGCAGATGTCTTCTTGGGTTTCTGGTTGCAGTGCTTTAATACTTCTCTTCATACCTTCACTTTCCATTTGGAAGACTCCTACGGTATGTCCACTTTTGATAACTTCATATGTTTTTTTGTCATTAGGATCTAGTGTTAAAAGATCTATTTCTTTCTTTCTATTAACCTTAATCTTAGTAAGGGCTTCTCCAATTACATTTAGATTACGCAAACCTAGGAAATCAAACTTCATTAAACCTACATACTCAATATCAGACATTTCAAACTGTGTCATTCCTATACCGCCGCCATGAGAATCCCTTTGAATTGGACAGTAGTTTACCACTGCATCTGGTGTCACAATTATTCCGCAAGCATGAGTTGATGTACCTCTACATATACCAGATACTTTCCTTACAATCTTTGCTAACTCTAATGTTTTTTCAGAAGAATTTATTATCTCAGCAAACTCTGGGTTATGCTCTATCATATAATCAATATCTTTAGCTTTACCAAAAACAATCTCTACCATCTTTGCAAGTCTATCTGTCATAGCCAACTCTATTCCCAATACCCTACCGACATCTTTAATTGCTTGGCGTGTTTGAAGCTTACTAAATGTACCAATCTGTTTAACATTCTCTATTCCGTATTTCTCAATGGT
>DHVL01000015.1:0-2454 GCA_002412645.1 Candidatus Dojkabacteria bacterium UBA5209
ACAAGAAGTAAAAGCAAGAGGAGCATTAACTATTGGAATAGGGGATAAACAAGAGATGGATTGTTTTGATTACTTTATACAAGTAGCCCAAAGTAACGATCTCAAAGCTATTAGTAATGTAATACCTTTCCAATTAATATCTTACTACCTAGCTAAAGAGTTGGGTAATAGTATAGATAAACCAAGGAATTTAGCAAAATCAGTAACTGTAAAATAGGGTATCACTTCTTTAAAAGAGAATACCTATACGCTTTCTTGTTAAAATCTGCCCTGTAAAGACCAATCTTTAAGGTATTCTCTACATAATCTGGAGTAACATCAGAGTCAACTAAGTCCTCTACAAAGCTAGGAGTCTTGTCTGTACGTATAAGTAACCAAAGCTTGTCTGTAACAACTCCAGTCATAATAGCTTTAGATGAAAGTAATGCCTTAATATCTTGAGCTGAAAAGAAATTGTAATACTTACTACCATCATCTCTAATATGTTTAGGATGAGTATGAATATTAAAAAGATATTGAACCTCTAAGGCCTTAGGAACATTCCTATGATACACATCCCTTCTCTTTAGTAATTTGTTATCTAAGTACAGCTCCTTTCTAGCATATTCTTTCTTAGTAGGATGATGAGAATACTTAACCTGTATACTACCACCACTTCTTACCATCTTGTTAGAACCAGTATTAACCTCTGTTAAAACAACCTCACCATCTGCCCAAAATACAGAGAATGCTCTCTCTAATCCATCTTTATCAGTCTTTCTGTAAATACTAATTAAATCTTTCCAGAAATCAGTAGGAAACTGTATAGCCTGAGGAAGATTGTATGTATATGGATATAGATTAGACGACCTTAATTCAACAACCTTCCTATACATCTCTAGGAATGTTGTAGTCTGTATCTTAGAACTAAACAAAAAATCTAATATACCCATATATTAAAAACTTACATATTACCAACCACCACCACCAGAACCACCACCACCACCACCGGAGCTACCACCACTAAAACCACTACCTCCAGAGCTCCATCCACCAGATCTATACCCTCCACTACTACTGTAAGAAGGAGGAGAAGATGTCTTAACAACAGAAGAATTTAAAATACTTAAAGAATTAGCTAAATAGTAAGCATTAAAGGTATTAAAATTACCCTCATACCAATCAGGATTTTGAGTATATATATCTTCAAACTGTTTAGCCCATTTCTTTTCTAAGTTAAAGATCATTGCATATGGTAATAGCTTTTCAAATACCTCTTTGTATTTTTCTGGATCATTATGAAACTCAATTCTCTTCTTTTCTGCAGTATTAATATACATCTTTAAACCTAAAAGGTAGTAATATTTCTCATTACCCTTACTACTTCTAATATCTATAGTGGAAACAAATATTAAAAGAACAACCCCAGAAAGAAGTATACCAATCATCCAACCAATAGCGGAAATTGAGATAAAGAAACCTGCAGTAGCAAAACTACCAAACAGTAAAACAAAACCAATTACAGAAAACATTCTCTTTTTCTTAAGCTTTTCATTAGAAAGAATCTCTTCCTCTTTTAAGTATTGATAGCCCTCTAGATATACTTTGTTAGCAGTAGTGTAGAAGTTAGAGAGCTTCTTTAAAGGTACTACATCTCCATGAGCAAATATTGCATCAAACAAAGTCTTTAAATGTTTAGGTAAATCTTTACCATCCTTTTCTCTTTTTACAAACTCGTATTTCTTTTTTCCATACTCTCGTATCTTTAAATATCCCTTTGTAGCTAATTCAATTAGAACAGCAGTAATATACTTACCCTTAAATTTATTACTAATTAACGTAGCACCAAGTAAAGAATCCATATCTTTTTCAGGTTCATAGTAAGGAATAACTGTTAGTTTTTTGTTTCTGTATTTCTTTCTTAAAAATCCAAAAAGATATATACCAAGAGGAATAGGTAGTACAATACCAATATTGGTAATAATAGCTAAAAAGATCTGCTCCTTAGAAGTGTCTTCTAATACACCTTTGGGAAGTTTAACAGCAAAAGAATATCCCTCATATGGTAGTAAAGTAGAATTAGGTTGAACAGTTAAGGTACCATTTCCATCATCAAACATAGTACAATCTTGTGCTTGCGAACCATCAGCACCTGTATAACAAACTTTGTCTAATATCTCACCTGGCAATTTAATAGTTGCAGAAACACTTTCAATAGGGATACTCCAACCAGGACCAATTACATTCAGATATACTTCATCATTCTCTTCAAAATATGAAATACCCGAATACTTAAGAGTGTAATCAACAATATATACATGAGCACCAGAAATATATTTATCACTCTGACCAATCCTAAGTATTAACCAACCATTCTCTCTTAACTCAGAGTACATATTAGAGATACTCTCCTCTGGCTTAAAGAGTGGATAGTAAGTCACCTCATTTACCTTTATCTCTGTAGCTCTTCTAAAC
>DHVL01000015.1:2543-2780 GCA_002412645.1 Candidatus Dojkabacteria bacterium UBA5209
ATACTTAAAAGTAGAATAGGTAGTAAAAGGAATTTAAGCTTACTCATTTAAAAAGAGTTAGAACTTAATCTCTACATTTTTTTGCTCTTCTTCTGTAGCTTCAAAGAATGGCATATTCTTAAACCCAAGCATCCCTGCAATTAGGTTGTTAGGAAATACTGCAATCTTAGTATTGAAATCTCTAACAGTACCATTGTAAAACCTTCTAGACTTCTGAATATTATCCTCTAATTCTTT
>DHVL01000015.1:2838-3446 GCA_002412645.1 Candidatus Dojkabacteria bacterium UBA5209
GCTCCCATTGCCTTACTTCTTAACTCTGCAACATTTTCAAATATTTCTTTCTCATGCTTTGCATATCCTTTTACAATCTCTACAAGGTTAGGAATCATATCATATCTCTGCTTTAAAAATGTCTCTATATCAGAAGCTGCTTCATCTACAGTAAGCTTTAATTTAACAAGCCCATTGTAAAGCGCTATCACAAAGACTGCTAATACAACTAATATTCCTAATAATATCGTCCAAGTCATATATATAGATAAATAAAATTAATATCTTAAAGTATATGGAAATATATGAAGGATTTCAATATTTTGCTCTCTTGAAATGGATATCTACTGGGAGTATATTTAGGTATATATTTAACTTAAATACAAAATATATATGAGAAAGGTCCTAAGTGTCCTCTTAATTTTAGTAATAATTTTAGGAGGTGGTGGATATCTTCTAACAACTCAAGCTGATGCATCTACACCTGTAGACCCACTTTACAACGTAGATCTTTTTGCAGAACAGATTCAAAGAACATTTACATTTGATGAAGTAAAGAAAGCAGAATTAGAGCAAGATATACTAGATGAAAGAGCAGAAGAGTTAGAAACATTACTTGAAGATGCTTC
>DHVL01000015.1:3459-16102 GCA_002412645.1 Candidatus Dojkabacteria bacterium UBA5209
GAGAGTTCAAATCTTAATGGATGAAGATGCTAACTATGATGAGGCTACATTAGCTAGGATTCAAACTAGATTAGAAACACAGCTTCAAACCCAATTACAGAATATGGAAAGAGTACAAGAGCAATTCCAAGAGAAAACATTTGAGAATGAACAAGCTCAAGAGAACTTCCAGAAAGCAGCAGATAATTTTGATAAAGCACAACAGAATTTTCAAGAAGCTGTTCAAAAGATGAATGATGCTAAATCAAATGGTAACTCTGAGCAGAATGTAGATGATGATGCAGGAGATGGGATTAATAACAGAGAGAGTAATAGTAATAGGTAAGATTCTTTAGGAATATGAGAAGGGGCCATAACGGCCCCTTTTTAATTATATCCTTCTGCTTGTTTCCTAAAGTTATCAGCATATACCTTGCCATTTTTTATTAATTCTTGATGAGTTCCTTGCTCTATAATCACCCCATCTCTAATAACGAGTATCCTATCTGCATTCCTAACAGTAGAAAATCTGTGTGATATGATTATTACGGTTTTATTATCAAAGAAATTGTATATTCTATTAAATATTTTATATTCAGCATCAGCATCTATAGCGCTCGTAGGTTCATCAAATATTGCAAAGGGAGCATCTCTATAAAAGAACCTTGCAATAGCTATTTTTTGTTTTTGCCCTTTACTTGGCTTTATACCACCTTTAAATCTTTCACTCATAATAGTTCTATATTTCTTTTCATATTTCATAATAAAGTCATGCGCATCGGCATTCTTTGCTGATTCAATTACTCTCTCCCTATCAATATCCTTGGCGGGCTTACCAATATATATGTTTTCTTCGACAGTAAGATTACCATAGAAATTAAAATCCTGAAAAAGAACCCCAACATTCTTGTACCAATCATTAATTGAAAGCTCTTTTAGATTAATACCGTTAACTAATATCTCTCCCTGCTGTGGATCATATATACGACAAAGAAGCTTAACTATTGTGGATTTACCTGCGCCATTTTCACCAACTATTGCGATTTTCTCTCCGGGAGATACTTTAAGAGAAAAATTCTCTAATATATTTCGATTAGAATTTGGATAATGAAAAGAGACATTCTTAAATTCAACAGATGGAGGATTAATTAATCTCTCGATTTTTATCTCTCCATCCTTTACAACAGGCTCTAATTTAAAGAATTCATATACCTCTTTCTCTTTCATAATAAGGTCTGTAAACAATACTAATTCAGAAGAGAGCCAAGATACTCCACCATAAAAATTATTAATAGCACCAACATAAAAAGTTGTATCCCCTATTGAAATAACTTTCTTTAATGCCATTAAAAATATTTGTACTGAACCTCCTAAAACAACAAAAAGGTTTAATAAATCAACAATAAAAGTAGTAGATACATCTGCTTTTAATATTCTTTTATAACCTTCATTAAAATAATTAAAAAAACTTTTAAATTTCCCATCTAGATATCTATATGCTCCTACCAAAGCTATTTCATCCATTACTTCAGGATCAGAAAGTAAGGCATGTAGCCACCAAGACTTTCTTTTTCCTTGAGCATTTTTATCTGATGTTTGCCAATTAAAATCTTTCCTAAAATAATATCTACTCTGTAAGTATGAGAGAATTGCTATAAATATAACTGCGAATCCTATCCAGAGTGAGAAATTAAACACAATTAATGCAGAAATTAAACTCTGAACAAAAGCGGCAACAACACGAACAATACTTTGATTAACATCCGTTATTCCATATATCCAATCATGAGCAATTTGTCTTTTATTAGCTACATTGGGCAACTGATTAGTTTGTACACCCAATTGTGCTATCTTTTCATATTCTATTTGAGATAAATATGATTGAGAAAGTCTCCTTCTAAACCGATTAATATAACTATCCAGGTTATTAGCAATGATTGTAAATAACTGGACTAAACCTAATAGTAAAACGAGAGGTAAAATACTTTGTAAATTAGCATTAGGTGTATCAATTAATCCAATAAGAGAATCAATAATTCTTGCTACAATATATATATTTATCAAATTAGTTAAATTCCTATATATCGTAGTAAAAAATGTCGCTACTGTAATAAATGGAGACATTCTCCAATTAATCTTTAAAGACCACACAGATATATCTATATAATCTTTAAAAGATAAGGTTTTCTTGTTTGACATAGCAGTATTACGGCAATTTAACAAACGAATTTTAACAACAAAAGCATAGTTGAGTCAATATTGTATACACTCTCTGTTTCTGCTAAAATATATTATCAATTTACATACTTAAATATCTCTTTCTTTCCACTTCCTCCATCCTTTCAATTGAATACCTAAGAGTAGTTCTAGACATACCCTTAATATTCTCATTCAAAAACTCTCTTAATACATCAATATCTCTTTTACCAACCTCTCTTAACATCCAACCAATAGCTTTCTGTATTAGATCCTCTTTACTCTTAAGTAATATCTTTGATATCTCTAAGGTATGTTTAAATTCATTTTCTTTAATAAAAGGGAATGTAGAAACAATACTAATCCTTTGCTTCCACATATCCTTTGATTTAGCAAAATCATATAGTACATCTACACTCTCTTTAGATATATACAAATACTCTCCCAATATCTTGTAACAGCTTAAATCAACAATATCCCAGTTATTACACCCTTCTAAATTCTTAATATAGAAGTTGTAAATATCTCTCTTTGTATCCATATCTCCTTTCTCAAACTTGTATGTAAGAATCAGGTAGGCTGTTAAACGTACCTCATGTACTTCATTGTTAAGCAACGGCTCTATTTGTTCTAAAGAAATCTCTTTAAAATATCTCTTTGCAACTAATCGAATATTAGGAACAGTAATACCCCAAAATATATCTCCCTCCCCATATTCACCTTTCCCTGTTTTAAAGAATCTAGGTAAAAACTCTCTCTTCTCTTTGTTAGAGAGTAATTTTAAATCATTAAGTATGTCTTTAGAATGATTCATATGTAATAATAGCAGGTAGATTTAAACTTAAATACACATATATGAAATTAATCTCCCAATTCCACAACAAATACAACAATATTACATACAAAACATATGAACTAGACAATGGTATTAAAGTAGTACATTTAGATAATCCAGCGACAATAGATTTTGATTTTGCAATAGCATTTAAAGCAGGAAGTAGTTTTGAAATGAAAGAAGGTGTACCCAAGGGAACAGCACACTTCTTAGAACATATGGTACTTAATCCAAATTCAACATTTAAAACAAAAGGAGATATAGATAGGTTTGAACAGGGTAATAAGGAGAGACCCTCTATATATACAAATGCATATACTACAAGAAAGAATATATTCTTTACATGCCATGCCAATGAAAAAGGAGATATGAGAGTACTAGATAGAATGGAGAGTATATTACAATTCCCAAAGAAAAAATTTTCTAATCAAATGGAAAAAGAAAGAGGCATAATACTTGCGGAGAAGAGTAGAAAACCTAAAAGAGAAAAGGATAACTACTTGATGAGTTTGGATTTTCTTTTTAAAGGAATACAAGACGAATTTGCATATGATGTATTAGGAGAGAGTAGTGATATTAAAGAGATTACTGTTGATCATTTAGAATCTTTCTTTAAAAACAGATTTAATACTGGAAACTGTGTAATAGCTGTACAAAGTAATGGAGACTTAACAAAGATAGTACAAAGAAGAATAGAGGAGATTGCAAAAAAGATTCCTTCCGGTGATATGGATATACCAAGAGAAGTAGATTTAAGTAATAGGTGGAGAGTAGGGACATTTACAGAGCAGCGTGCTAGTGGAGTAAGTATCTCTTTCATATACTTTGATAAGTTAGAAAAAAAGATAGATTACAAGAAGTATGCACTAGAGTATATCTACGGTAGACTACTAGATTGGCTATCATTTGATATCCTAAGAGAACAGAAGAGCTTAATATATGATTTCTCGGTATTTAGGAATCAAAATCTCTCATATGATTCTGGTATGAATGGTTTTAGATTCGTTACAGAGAAGGAGAAAGCCTCTAAGATGTTAGAAGAGCTCTATTCTGTCCTGTATACCTCCTCTTTCATATTCCTTAAGTCTAAGAAGGGTAAGGAGTGGTTTGATGATGTAATTAGTATATATATCTTTCCTAGGAGTACTAAGTTTAATGAAGAGTTAGCAGAGAATGCATCTACTTCTTTACTTGAAGATGAAGAGATATTTAATTCTAATATAGCGGTTAGGGAGGCAAAGAAACTTACTTTAGATGATATAACTGAATATCTTAAAAAGAAGTTAGAAATACCTCCTCATATATGGGTAGAAAGTGATATGAAAAAGATTGAGATGCAGGATCTAGTAGAGAAGAGTCCTTTTTCAAAGAGGTTTAATAGTGTATAATAGTGCTCTATTACCTTATATTTTTTCACCCATGCCTGAATTAAGAGAAACTGGACAGTATAAAATCGCATATGAACGTCTCATGCCTCTTCTTCTAGAGTTTAATCTCTCCCAAGAAGAGCTAGATGACTATATCTATCTTTTAATAGATAGTATAAAGGAAAAGATAGATAGTACTGGTAAACTTCCTTCCTATGCTTTTGCAATGAATATTAATCTACCAATTCTTTATGAACATAATGAAGAGAAGTTTCTAGAAGTAATGTGTGGATTTGATCCTTTAGAGGAGTATCTTGATGATATTGTAATAGAAAACTCCTTTCTTCTTCCTTCTTCTGCAAGTGGAAGATTAAATCTTACAACAGGTGAATATGATTGTATTGTTTCTTGGCAAGAGTACTTCATAGAGAATTAATTGACCATCATAGCTACTATGTGTAATATTTAGATATACAAACTATCTAAATTGTCTCCCTTTCCAATATGAAATTATTTTTTAGAGAAATAAAGAAGGAAGCTCAAAATGCTTACTCTTTAATATTTGATCCTAATTCTGAATTAATATGGGATGCAGGAGAGTACTTAGAAATAGAGCTACCACATAAGAATGTAGATGATAGAGGTATAAAGAGATACTTCTCCATTTCTGCTGCTCCTAGTGAGGGTATAGTGATGATTACAACTAGATTTTTTGATGAGAAGGCTAGTTCATTTAAAAAGGCTTTCTTTGGATTAAAAACAGGAGAGAGTATAGAGGTAAAGAAGCCCAGTAATTCAGATACCTTTTTTAATGCAAATGATCCTAAAAAAGAATATATATTCTTAACAGCTGGTATTGGTATTACTCCTGTTAGATCAGTAATGAAAGATTACTCATTAAACAATCTAGATCTTAAGGGAACATTACTGTATGCAAATAAAGATGAGGAGTATATATTTGGAGAAGAATTAGAACAGATATCTAATGATATGCCTAATTTCTCTTTACAAAAATATCATGGGAAGAGAATAGATAGGGAGGTATTAGAGAATTTACTTAAGGAATATGATAATCCAGTATTTAATATCTCTGGTACAAGAAAGTTTACAACAGAAATGAAAGATATACTTCTTAATCAATTAGAAGTTGATATTCTAAATGTTAGAACTAGTTCTTTTGGAGATGGGTATTAAACCTTCCATTTTACTCAGAATTTTTATTATATAGATATATCTTCAAAACTTTGATATACCTTATTATTAACTTCTATATATTAAAAAATATGGAGTATGTATACTCTGCAATAGCATTCTTAGTAGTAACAGGATTACTAACATGGTGGTATATAAATAAAAGAAATGATCAGTGGAAAGGAGAACTAATTAAAAAGAAACATAATCCCGGAGATGATGAAACAAATCCTTACTACTATCTAACATTTAAAACAGATCAAGGTAAAAAGAAAAAGTTCTCTACCCCAAGTAAACAGTATTGGGATACATGGGAAGTAGGGGATAGAGGAGAAAAGAAGAAAGGTGAGTTTTTTCCTGTTAAGATATAATGTTTTTACTACTTAAATAAAGTAGGGTATAATATCTATCGTTATGGTGGCTATAGCTCAATTGGTTAGAGCATCGGTTTGTGGAACCGAGGGTTGTGGGTTCAAGTCCCATTAGCCACCCCATTCTTTAGTTTTGTTCAATTCGTATATCTTATCAAACGGCTCTGCTAGTGTTACACCTAGCTTTTTATCATCTAATGTAAGGTTCAAGGTTATTAGTCCCAAAAGCTCTCGTTTTTTCTCTGGACTTGAACTTTCAAAAATTTCCCAAGCTCTAGAAGTTATAGTTAGCAAGTTGGATACGAACTTTCCATAGTCCAAGCTAGCATCAAAATATACAGCTCGTTGATGTAGTAGTTCTTCATTTCTTTCTCTTAGTTCCTTTGCTTTATTGTCATATACATCCTTAGTAATACTCTGAGCAAGGAAAAGGTCTAGTAATCTACTATCTGCTTTTTCATTCTCTTGTAAATTCTTATCTATCTTTTCAAGTTGTTCTTTTTGAAAACGATTTTTACTATCTGTAATGTTTTTAACACTTTCTACAATCTCGTGCATATATTCTTCTGGAATAACAAGATTTTCGAATGTCTTTTTCAACTGTTCTATCAGAATCTTTTCTGATACATTCACATTTGGACATTCTTCTTTTAACTTTGAACATCTTATATATATATTTCCCTTAGTCGTGTATGGAGTACAGAGAGCACCACATTTACCACATCGGATAAAACCACTAAAGATATAATTATTTTCTGTATTCCTACCTGTTTTACGACCACCTTTTCCATTTTTTACATCTTGGCAAATATCAAACAGTTCCTTGCTAATTATGTTGCCCCATTGATGAGGATATTGTTTTCCTTTTACCTCATATATACCATAGTAAATAGGGTTATTAAGCATTCGCTCGATAACACCCTTTGACACAGCCGTGTTATTTTTCGTGTTATTTGTTAAACCTTTCTCTCTTAAGATTTTTGCAAGCTTACGGATTGAGTATGTTCCTGTTGAATATAGTTCAAAACCCTCTTTTATTAAATACGCCCTTTCTGGGTCAACTTGTCCCCAAGCTCTGTCCCTACCATTCCCTAAGTCCTCTCTAATATTCAAGTAACCCAGAGGTAGTTTACCAATAGGTTCACCTTGTTTTAGCTTAAGTTCATATGTTCTTTTAACATTCTCACTAATAGTAAGACAGTAATATTGAGCACCTATCACAGTCATATTCCACCTCATTATGTCGGAAGAAGGAGACTCTTTATGAAGAATTAAGTTCTCAGAAGCAAAGTGTAATTCAACTGTTACAGCTTTTATTTCCTCATATACCCAAACCGTTTCTTTGAAACCTCTTTGAAATCTATCTACTTTATCTGCAACAATAACTAAAACCTCATCCTTAACCGACTCGAGAGAATCGTTCATAATCTTCATAAACTTTCTTCTATCTCCCTGTGTAGAGGATTCAACAAGCTTATAAGGTTTGTGAATAAGTTCTAACTCTTTTCTATCTACATACTCTTGCAAACGGTCAACCTGAGCATCTAGTGAATTTCCATCTACTTCTTGCTCTTTTGATGATACTCGAGCTAAGATAATTGCCTTACTCATCAATTTTTTCTAAATCCTTTTTAATTTTTTTAGCTAAATGATATGCAAAATTGACAGGAACAGCATTTCCTATCATCTTATAACCTTGTGCAACATTCTCATAGTCAAATATAAAATCGTCTGGAAATGTTTGTATTCTTGCACACTCTCTAACAGATAACCTCCGATATGGTTTTGGACTATTAGGGTCAAAGATTCTTTTATCTTTCTCTACAAACAGCATCTTATTAGCTTGAGGATGAATTGGTGCATGACGAGCACCAGCTTGAATTGTAAAAGATTGCTCATCCCAACTTCTTACTCTATTTCGAGACATATACATAGAAGAATAATCCCCAATATAATATTCGTGATTAGGATACTTTAGATTCTTTGTGTTTTTATAGTTTTTTTGAAGTGCAGGAACAGCAGACCCATCTAAATCCTTAATTGAATCTTCCAAAGTAAGTTTAGGTTTAATTGGATTTGCGGGTATAAATTTAATACCTAAATCTTCTCTATATCCAACGATAATAACTCTTTTTCTATCCTGAGGGACACTGTAATCAGAAGCGTTTAGTAAATTAAAGGTTACTCTATATCCAATATCCTCAAAACTCTTTATTATTGTTTCAAAAGCATTTGAGTGTCTTTTATGTAAAATCCCAGAGACATTCTCGGCCAGGAAAAACTTTGGTTTCTTATCTTCGATAATCCTGACATACTCAAAGAAAAGCTGTCCTCTTTTATCCTTAATCCCTCTTTTAGAACCTGCCTCACTCCAGCTTTGACAAGGAGGACCACCTATAATTCCATCGGCAGAGGGAATATCTTTAGAAGATACTTTCCTAACATCATTTTTATCAAGTTTAGCAGTAGGAAAATTTCTTTCAAATGTTGACCAAATGTTTTTATCAAATTCATTTGCCCAAATAATTTTGAAACCTGCTTTTTCGAAGCCGAGGTCAAGACCACCACAACCTGAATATAAGGAAACTAGTTTCATTTTAGAAGTAGCAATAATTTAGATTCTATCAACTGTGCTGGGTTATCAGGGTTCTTTACCATAACATCCAAAATCTCAAATTTGTTATCTATAAGACTCTCAAGTGATGTCCTATCTTCTGAAGAAAATGAGTTGTATTTTTCTAATCTCATCAATGCAAAAGCAAATATGTCTTGCATATTCATATCTAGAAATAGATAGTCATATACTTTTATTGGATTTTCAATATGCCACATACCTCTAACCCTAAGGTTTGTAATTCCTAGTGGGTCAACTTTATGCACTTTTCCAAGTTCCTTTGTTTCAACAAACTCTATATCTTCTATTAGTTCAACATTTGTCTTAATTGTATTCGCGACCCTTTTATAAACCTCTTCTGAAGCTGAATATAGGTCACCATAGACAAAAGATAGATACCTTATGTCATGAGAATCATCCAATGACCCTATTACATATAACATATCTTTTTCATCCCATTCCTCAGCATTTCGGCATTCATTCGTTACGAAATGGCTATCTGATTTCAAAATTTGCTTAGGGTAACTACTGTTTAACGCAATCTGTGAAGATATGGACTGTATTTTTTTGACCTCAATCGCATCGCCATCTCTAATCATAATATCAGGAGGGTTATTCTTATTTCCTAAGAAAGAAAAAACTTCTTCATACTTAAGTAATTTTTCTTGTTCGGAAAGATGTGAGTCAATATTAGCAAAAACATCTTTAATAAAGACCTCAAGTCCTTCCCCTACATTGTTTATTCGGTTAGAACCCATATAAGAATCTTCGACAAATGCTTCTTTCTTGTCAACGATATTACCAAATGCAGTTAATATATTCACAATTTTTATAGCTTAATTTATGTAATAGATTTTATACTTGAATCGCTTACATCTCAAGTTCAGAATTCTTAAATTTATGAACTATTGTCTCAAATCTTGATAATTGTTTGTTTATTTCCCGTATCATAAAATCCTTTTCTATATCTGAATCATCTAGTTTATCAAGTAAGTCTCTTTTCCTTGTCCATTTATATGAGTTCTTCTTCCCATTCCAATCCATTAAAGCCCTTAAACCACTAATACCAACATCTTTAATCATTGAGTTTATGAAGAAAATATTTATCAATTCAGCATCCTTAAGAGTAGGGTTCTCAGTCCTCAATCTACTAAAATACTCAAAGTTTGTTTCTTCTTTCCAAGATATCATTAGGTATCTATCCTTTATTTGGTTCCAATATCCTAATATCATCTTCTTCGCTGTTTCTTTACTAAATAAATTCACAAAAGTTAGTTCCTTATTTAACAAAAACTCTGAATCATACCTTTTTAGCATTTGTCTAAGACTTCTTCCACTACCCAATCTAAACTCAAACCTCAGAATAGATAGAGTAGGGCTCAATTCATCTAATAAGTTAAATTGGACATAGGAATCTTTCTCTATTGATTTGCTCTCTGATTTCTTTGCTTGTTCTAGCTCTTTTACTTTGTCATAAATTACAAATTCCCACTCTTTAGCGTGTATATGTAATATTTGACCACCATTCTTAAAACTCACACTTTTTATGTCTAGCATCTGATTACAATCAACTGCTTTTGCTAATTGATTAAGCACAACTGGGCAAGACAAACCTTTTGGTAAAATAAGGTTTTTAGAAAAATGTATTGCTGATACTCTTGAGTTTCTTATCCTGTCTTCAGATATGTCTACTTGCATGTATGCAAGCTTCTGTTTTAATTGCAAAACAATTGAATTAAAATCGCCATCTGAAACTTCTTGAAAATTATTTCCAAAAAGCAATTTAGGTATAGAAAATTCAATTCTTAGCTCTGTATGAAAACCATCATTTACTCTCTTTATTAGGGTAAGTCTTGGAACATATATCTTACAAGCTTTTTCCGTTGAAGTAGGGTTTCTTTTAGTATTGAAGTATCCATTAGGTAATCTTCTAAAAGGAGCTTCCCAAATACCATCTAACGAATCGGTAAAAATGTTCAAATTCTTGAAATCATCTCTTTTACAAGGTATCGATAAGGCTACTGTATCTATCATCGTATTTCACTACTTCTTTCAATTTATTTATTATTGCTTTAGACATTTCATCACCTGCTTCCTTATTGATAGGGTAGAAGATATTAAACTGTTCTTCACCGACTATTCGAGTAGGGTAACTTAATCTATATTCACCATTTAGGGTCTGCATTATCCCAATGGAGCCAAGATAGAAGTTGTCATCTACAACCACGCTAGCGAAGCCCACAAGCCCCCCAGATGGCTTTACAAGGTCGATATGTATCTCACTAATCTTCATACTGTTACTTATTAGAATTTATTTCTGCTTCAGCTTCAGAAAGTAGAAAACAAAATCTAACAAGTCTATTAAAAGACTCATCAATTTGTGTTTGAGAAGAATTATTCCTCTTAATCACTTTTTTAATACTTTTTACTTTCTTTATTGAAGTCATACCCGACTATATCGGATAATGCTTAAAGAATCGTTGTAGTATGGGTATTTATGGGTAAATAGGATTGTATAGGGCTACAAACCTACAAACGAAGATATTTAATGTTTAGGTTGCTCAAATCTTCCTTCGATACAGAGGTCTTTTTAAGACAAATACTCGTTTTGCTAACGGATAAAAATACTTTCCTAATATCTTTCTTGAAACCAAGCTGTTCTGCAATTTTATTCAAGTCTTTCTTCAAAGGTTGTTTTAATGCTTTCTCCAAATCTTTTCTAGTTAAAACCTTCCCTATATTCTTAAATAATTCCTCACAAACAATATCATTTTCTGAATTAAAATCAGGATTTGCTAACAAAATAATATTATTAAGTATGAGTTCTCTGTTTTTATATTCAAGAGTCAAACCCTCATTGCTCAAATCAATATCACTACTAATAGACTTTTCTTCAATATTATAGTTAATCATACCCTTATTGTATTCCAGATAACCATTAAAATATCTACCAAATGCTCTATTATTTATCCTAATAACAAATTCGTATTCTTTGTCATAATAAAATTTTTGCATCTCACCTCCATTAGCAGAATTAGCATAGTCTTTATGAGACACATCTGCTTCAGAAACTATCTCTATAAGCTCTAATTCCTCTGCAATCTTATGCAATGCACCCTTTACATACTTCAAATCTACATCATACAATCCACTATTTTCATCCATTGAAAAACGAGCTTCTGCACCACTTGGAGTGATATATGTCAGATTCTCAATTTTTTGCAATAAAAGTTCAAATATCTCTTTTTCGTTGTAATACAATAATCTAATATAAAAAATTAAAAGTTCTTAGGCATCGAATCTGGATGTGCCACCTTCCATATAGTTTGTAGCAAGAAGTCATTTCCATTATCGTCGGTATGATACATCGCAATTTCTTTATACGGGTCAAAAGCATTCATACCATATTGGGAACAGAGAAGTATTCCTAATGCAACAACCGAAAATATTGCGTTTTCAAGATTAGCGAGCTCAAAATTCTTTTCTCGATTATGCTTAACACTATTATATATTTGATACCAATGTTCCAAATTAGCACCTTTATAATTGTTTTGAACATCATCATATGTATTGCATCCAGTCCACATCATAAATGGACTAACATTAGACCCAGTCAAACCTGGAGTCGACCAGTCGTTAAGCAATGGGGAAGAGAAACAGTAATCAAATAATTCAAACTCTTTTACTACTTCAAAATAGTCTACAATATTAGTATGTTCTAGCTGAGCTTCAGTAAAACCGTTTTCTAAAAGAATTTGCTTACAAATATTTTCAAACTCTGTTCCTGCTCTTAAAATTATCTCGTAATATCTATGAGAATAGGTTTTACTATTTTGGACAACAGGCTCAACATAATCAAATGTCTTGATTAAATCTTGTTCTAATAGCTGATACGCTTTGCAATTGCTAAACTTTCTAGTTACATCTAAATGGTTCACGATGGGTAATTATATCATTAAACAATGTCAAAACTAACACCTGTAATACAATCATTGAAATATCTAAAAGTATATCTAATAGATTCTATAGTCCTTCTATCAAGGTTCATAATTATGTCCACTAACGCACCCCACCAACAATACCCCATAGT
>DHVL01000008.1 GCA_002412645.1 Candidatus Dojkabacteria bacterium UBA5209
CCATTACTACAGGAGATTAGCTTACATCCCGGATTTAAAGCTTACGAAACAAAAGTACAAGGAGATACAGTAAATATTGCAGAAGCAATAGTGACTGCTTTTAAAGAATAGCTATATACCAACCTCTTTGAAAATAGCTTTCCACTTATCCTTTGTAGGAACAACCTTAGCTTTAGGTATTAGACCAGTATCAACCCACTCACACTGATCAAAACCTATTTTTCCTGCATACAGTTTCTCATACAGTGATTTGTCTTTCTCTAATTTGTTCTTAACTTTTCTAAAACCTCTAAAGTAAACAATATCTTTAGAATATATACCAGGATAACTAGTATCCCCTAGTCCTCTCTTTACTCTATATGTAATATCAAATGCAGAGTATTTAGGTAATACACCTAGTACACTGTTGTAAAGCTGTCTAAAGGTAAGCTCTTCACCCAAATATATAGCCCACAGTAAAGCTGCCTTACCTTTTAACCATCTTAAAGTAAGTAAGTTCATCTCTGACTCATTCCATGTTGCTAAACCTTCTTCTACATCTAAATAGCTAGGCAAGTTAGGCTTAGAGAGTGCCTCAAAACCACTGTTCATACCATTAATAGATCTTAATATATGGGTACCAACCTCATGTACTAATGTTTTTCTTAATTTGAATTTCGATCTCTCAATATTAGGATCCAGTAAAACCTCTTTTCTTTTTATACCTACCTTAGCCCCATTCTTAGAAATATTAGCCGACTTATTCACAGACCAATCACCTAAATCAAAGCTCTTAAATACCTCCACAAATATATCCGCTATTTCATCATATCCAAGCATATCTTCTTTTTTAGATCTTTTCATATCTACAATATTGTAGGAATCTACCTTACCTCTTAGAACTCTCGATGCATTTCTAAAGAGTAAAGAGCTAGGTTTACCATATTTCTTGTATGAAATATCTGTCATTAATTCATTGTTACCAACTGCATGCATTAAGTCACTTGAATCTTTCTTAGATTCAATAAGTTGGATATAGAAGTCGGAGATTCTAGGATCTACATCAGAAATTTCTTTTAAAGAAGAAAGCTTTTTTAATATTTCCGCATTATTGTTTTTAACAATCTTGTATATAAATTGAGGCTCATAGCTATCAGACTCTAAGAATTTCTTCTTTTCTAACTCTAAGTTAACAGGAGTAAATACTAAACTAAGAGGAATCTTTAGAGAAGAAAGATGTTTTGTCACCTCCTCTAATTTCATTACAGACTTATCTGACTTAGAAAATATATTCATCGAGATATCCTTTTCTTAATTTAGACCCTTATTAAATGTAAATACTCTCTCACCTGTAGCCATTAATTCTAACGCAATACCTGTACCCTTAACAACACAGTACATAGGTTCATCAGCAACATGTGCAGGCACACCAACAGCTTTCGTAAACAGCTTATCTAAGTTCCTAAGCTTAGAAGTACCACCGCTCATTACCATTCCCCTATCCATTATATCAGCAGAAAGCTCGGGAGGTGTTTTTTCTAATACCCCCTTAATACTATTAATTATACTCAACAAAGGTCTCTTAACAGCATATGCGATATCATTAGAATCTACATTTATAGCTTTAGGTAAACCAGCACCTACATCCCTACCCCTTACCTCCATACTTCTAGGATTACTTACTTCAATAGCGGACCCTATTCTAATTTTAATATTCTCTGCAGTTTGTTCACCGATAAGGACTCCTTTCTTTTTACGCATGTAATTGATAATGGCTTCATTAATAGCGTCACCTGCAATTCGCAACGAATCGTACTCTACAATACCATCTAGAGAAAGAACCGCTATCTCTGCAGTACCACCCCCTAAATTAACAATCATATTCCCTGAAGAGGTCTCTATTGGTAAACCAGCACCTAGTGCTGCTAAGAGAGGTTCAGGTAGCATTGTCACCTGCCTTGCTCCAGCATTAGAAGCCGCTCTGATTACAGCTCTTTGCTCTACAGTAGTAATACCAGCAGGGACACTAATAACTACTTCTGGTTTAAAAAACTTAGATTTGCCTAGCGCTTTATTCAAAAAGTACTTTAGTAAAGCTTCCGTAACTCTAGAATCAGCAATAACCCCATTCCTCATAGGTCTTCTTGCAACAATATTTTCTGGAGTCTTACCTATCATTCTCTTTGCATCAGAACCTACAGCTATAACCTTGTAGTTATTAACATCAATAGCCACTACGGTTGGCTCTACAAAAGCAATGCCCTCCCCCTGTACAAATACTATGGAGTTTGCAGTACCTAAATCTATACCTAATTTCTTTCCTAACATGGGTAGATTATATCATTAACAAAAAGTTTTTAGTAAACTCCTAATCAAAAAATATAACTAATTGTGATATACTTAATCGCTATGAATACAGGGAATGGCAAAAAAGTAAAAATACTCTCTTTAATAGGGACTTTAATAGTATATGGAGGGGCAATTTTAATATATCTGTATGCTAATGGATGGAGAATAGATCCTCTTAATCAGCAGGTATTAAAAACAGGTGTATTAACTGTAGAATCAGACCCTTTTCTTGCAACATTGTATATAGAGGGAAAGAACAAGGGTAGAACACCAAAAAGTAATAGCTTAAATGTAGGTGAGTATGAAATATCTGTTAAAAGAGATGGATATATAGAGTGGAAGAAGAAGGTAGAGATAAAAGAGGAGAAATCTACACCAGTATATCCATGGTTGATAAGGGAGGAGATAGAAAAAAGTAATATATCGTTAATAGCAGGTAGAAAATATCTTAATAGCTGGACAAACGAATTCCAAGATAAAGTTTTAATACTAACCAGTACATACAACGAGGAGTCCCTACTCTTTAACTATGAGCTATGGCTCTACAATGTTAATACAACATTTTGGGACTTAAGTTCTAATCCAAAAGTAATACTCTCATTCGAATCTCCTGTAGAAAACGATATTAGCCTCTCACTTTCTCCCAATGCCCAATATGCAATATTCACTAATACAACAGAAGAAATTACTACACAATATCTAATAGATACAAGTAAGATTGTTACATTAGAACAAGCAAGTGTAATCGATATCTCTCCTTTCTCCACATACAATATGACATGGTCTAGAGATAGTAAGTATTTAATGTTTGAGTCTGATTCTGATTTAATATCTTTTAACTTAGATAAACAGAGCAAGTACTTACTAATAAAGAAAGTAGAAGACAGAGAGTATATATGGAGTACTGATGAACAGGGATATTTTTACATTGTAGAAACTGCACTAGATAAAGAAACAGAGAGAGTATATGCATATACATTAACCCAAGAAGAAATGGATGGCTCTAATCCAAAGGTATTGGTAAATGATCTTTTCTTTCAAAAGAATAAGGAATATATAAAGAGATATACAGAGGAAACATCTGTAAATAAGTATTCTGCATTCACAAACTCTACTGCTAGTACAAGGAGTGTAGGTAAGATAGAAAATATAATTGTTAATCAGAATGCTCAAGGAATATTCATACAAACAGATACTGCTTCTTACTGGTATAACATTAAAACTAAGAGATATCATTTAATCTCACCATATAAATCAGAGCTAGTTAGATTTGCTCCTGATAATACAAAATTAATATATAGGGATACCTTAGGATATGGTGTATTTACATTCTTAAAAGAAGAAAGCAATCCTAATATAGAAATAGGTGGTAAACAGATAGTATCAGTTAATACAAATGATATATACTGGCTCTCTAACTCCCTATATATATACTACATAGAGAATGACTCTCTGTTCATTGCAGATCAGGAAGGTGAGAACAAAACTAAGGTATTAGACGGAGTCAGCAACTTTAAACATTTGGGTATCAACTCTGCTAGGGAACATGTATTTACCATCCTCTTGGAAGGTGACGAGGTGTCAGAATCAATTAGTATTGATAGATATATAATACATTAGGATTTCTCATTCTTCATTCTCACTTTATCAGTTGCATAGAAGTTCTTCTTAAACCCCTTTCCTAACATCATCTCTGTATCTGCTTGTAAGTAAGGAATAAAGCCAAAGGAAAGCATCTGTACCGCTATTAAGGCTACCTCTCCAAAATCAAGAAGATGTCTCCACCATTTCCAACCTTTAGGTATAGGTGTAATTTGTCTCCTGTAGTAAACAATAAAGACATTACACAGTAGTAATATTGTTAGAAGAAAACTCATTGCATTGGGAAGATTGTAAGAGGCAGAACTAAATAGATAATCCTGGCTAAATAGACCTAACAGGCCCAATCCGAAGGTCATTAGATATACTACAGTTATAAAAAAGATATATGTTCTGTACATAGCAAAAGCTATATAGAATTTTTTAAATATAGGTATCTCTTTATCATATATTAATGATGCTAGTGTTGTAGGAAAAACAATAACACCCCACCCCCATCTATGTTGCTGTTTGTAAAATGATTTATAAGACTTTACCAAACTCTCATTCTCTACAGCATCACTATGGGTTGGAATATATACTTCCTCTCCAAGAAATTCTCCCTTGTTTCTGATTAGTGCATTCCAGAAGAATGTAGAATCATCTATGCCTAGTTGTGGATCCCAAAAATGTACACCTTTGAGAGTTTTAAGATTAACAACATATGAAGAGAATGTTTCTTTTGAACTTAACATCTGCTTTAAGAATGGAGCATGCTCATACTTCTCTGTAATCCATGTATGTAGTATTACAAGAGTAAGCATAGAGGATTGTACCCTAATTAATGTGGGTACTCTCCAGATGTTGTTGTTTAGGGTATATATAGCACTAGTAAAATATTTTTTCTCAGGGTTCTCAACTGTAAGATATTTATAAGTAATAGCCGATAGGTATTTTGGCTCTGGTCTTAAATCACAGTCACAGGTAATTAAAAGATAGTTTGCAATATCCTTACCCTCAGATTCGAGTTTTTGGACAAATTTCCTAGTTGCCCAGTTAATATTTGCACCCTTAACACCAGAAGCTTCTCCTTCAATATCTTTAGGATGAACATAGTACTGCATGCTTGCAAACTGTTTACCGTATTTCTTTTTTAATATATTAAAGTTAGGAATCTGAATATCCTCTGCAGTTCTCTCTTCCATTGCTACAACAACATGTATCTTGTCTGCTCCTACGTCATTTTTACTCCAAGCCTCAAATGAAGGCTCCAATACATCAAGACCCTCTTTGTAAACAGGGCAAAGATATATATAGCTAAGCTCATTAAATTTCTTCTCATTAACCTCTTTAATCTTGGTAATAAAATCGGTAGCTTGATCTTGGTGCATTCTTCTAACACCAATTGCTAAACCCACTGCAAACTTAATACCTCTGTAAACCCAATATATGATTAGAAAAGATATATAGAAGACAAAGACCTCTTCTAAACCTGCAAGACCAAAGATAATGGGAGAAAGAACAAAAAACCATACTAAAAAGCCAGGTACAATCTCTAAAGTTCTTCTTAGCCAAATAGGTGTTTGTGCAGGATATCCATCTACTCTGTCAGGAGCCTTTAGCTCCTCTATCTTTACATCTTTGTTCATATTTTACTCGCTCTAAAATATTCTAATACGCACCCGACCGGAATCGAACCAGTAACCTACACGTTAGGAGTGTGTTGCTCTATCCAATTGAGCTACGGGTGCAATATCGTCGTAATTATACCACTCCTCCCGTACTGTTTACACAAATACAAAATACTCTCTAATATGTAAATCTCATGATATAATAAAGGTTGCGATGAGCCAAGAATATATAAAAATAAAGGGTGCTAGAGAGCATAATCTAAAAAATATCTCCCTAGAAATACCAAAAGAGAAATTAATAGTGTTTACGGGAGTCTCGGGTAGCGGGAAATCCTCCTTAGCTTTCGATACTTTGTATGCAGAGGGTCAGAGAAGATATGTAGAATCTCTCTCTTCATATGCAAGACAGTTCTTAGGATTAATGCATAAACCAGATGTAGATTCCATTACAGGTCTTTCTCCTTCAATCTCAATTGATCAAAAAACAACTAGTAGCAATCCTCGTTCCACAGTGGGTACCATTACTGAAATATATGGATACCTCAGATTACTCTTTGGACATATAGGGAAAGCACACTGCCCTAATTGTGGAACATTAATTTCTTCGCAAAGTATTCAACAAATATCCGAACAAATCATTAAGAAAATTTCAAAAGAGGATTGCAAATTTCAAGTATTAGCGCCATTAATTAAGGGTCGAAAGGGAGAATACAAAGCGCTACTCTCCAAACTNNTTAAAACTAGACTCTAATGTTAAACATGACATAGACCTACTAGTTGACAGACTCACAAGCCAAATGCTAAAAGATGATAAAGACTCTTTCCTAAAGCGACTAAATGATTCTTTGGAGTTAGCTGTATCCCTTTCTGATGGAGAGGTAAAAATAAAGATAGAGGATGAAGAACTGTTCTTTTCAGAAAAGAATACCTGTTTTAAATGTCAGCTCTCCTACCCTAAGATATCTCCTGCATCGTTTTCGTTTAACGCTCCAGAAGGTGCATGTACTAAGTGTTCTGGCTTGGGAATACTAAATGAAATAGATGTATCTAAAACATACAACCCTACGTTAACAATAAATGAGGGAGGCATATTCCCTTGGGGTAATAGGACTACCAAGGATTCTTGGACTAAAAGGGTTCTTGATGAAGTAGCTAAACAACACAATTTTGATCTTAAAACTCCAATAGGTAAATATTCAAAAGAGATATTTGATTTAATATTCTTTGGTAATGGAACTAAAGAGTCATACAAGATTAGATATACCAATAGATTTGGTAGAGAAAAAACATATGACGCTCAATATGAAGGAGTTGTACAGGAGCTAAGTAGGCTTTACAAAGAAACTAACTCCGAGTTTAGACGTGCAGAGATAGAGAAATATATGACAGAAAAGGTTTGTGATGTATGCAATGGTGATAGATTAAAACCATATTCCTTAGGAGTAACAATTG
The DNA here is from genome assembly GCA_002412645.1 of Candidatus Dojkabacteria bacterium UBA5209. Classification (GTDB taxonomy): domain Bacteria; phylum Patescibacteriota; class Dojkabacteria; order SC72; family SC72; genus UBA5209. The sequence goes on from DHVL01000008.1 coordinate 6,990, forward strand.
GCAATTACAATATTGTACAGATGACAGATCTTAATGTAGATAAATTAAAGAAATATCTAAAGAGTTTAGAGTTAAATGGTAGTGATAAAGAGATAGCAAAACCCATACTTAAGGAGATAAACAGCAGGCTAGAGTTTCTTTCTAATGTAGGTTTAACATATATTACTCTCTCTAGAAAAGCGAATACTCTTTCTGGTGGCGAGTCACAAAGGATAAGGTTGGCTTCACAAATAGGAACAGGACTTTCAGGAGTTTTATATGTATTAGATGAACCCTCCATAGGGTTACACCCAAGAGATGTAGATAAGCTACTTACTTCAATTGAATCTTTGAGAGATACAGGAAATACCGTTATTGTTGTAGAACATGACGAAGAAACAATGAGTAGAGCAGATTGGATTGTAGATATTGGACCTAAAGCTGGTGAACATGGTGGTAAGGTGGTAGCACAAGGAGATATGAAAGCAATCAAGCAGAGTGATTCTCTTACTGCCAAGTATATAAATAAATCACTTACGGTAGGACAAGAATTAAAGACTCCCCTACCCCTTACAACTGTCAAAAGTAAAGAGATCGAAATCAAAGGTGTTAAGACTAACAATTTAAAAAACATTGATGTTAAACTTCCATTAAACAATCTGGTCTGTATTACTGGTGTCTCAGGAAGTGGCAAATCATCATTAATAAATGACACTCTCTACCCTGCCCTTATGAACATTAAGATGCATGGTAAGCAAATAGAGGGGGAATATCATAGTATTGAGGGTCACGAAAATGTAGATAAGGTAATAGGAATTGACCAAAAGCCTATTGGTAAAACACCAAGGTCCAACCCTGCTACATATACTGGGATATTTACATATATAAGAGATTTGTTTGCACAAACACAAGAAGCTAGAACAAGAGGATATAAACCTGGTAGATTTAGCTTCAATGTAAAGGGTGGTAGATGCGAAAAGTGTAAAGGAGATGGCCAAATTAAAGTAGAAATGCAATTTTTACCTGATATGTACATACTTTGTGATGAATGTAAGGGTAAAAGATACAACAGTGATGCACTGAGTGTTGATTATAAAGGTAAGAATATTGCAGATGTTTTGGATATGACAGTAGAGAATGCACTGGAATTTTTTAAAGACATTCCCATACTAAGAAATAAGCTAGAAATTTTACAAGAGGTCGGACTTGGATATATACGTCTCGGACAATCTGCACTAACACTCTCTGGTGGAGAATCCCAAAGAATTAAATTAGCAAAGGAGCTCTCTAAACAAACTAGAGGTCATACGCTATATATTTTGGATGAACCTACTACAGGACTACACTTCTATGATATAGATAAACTACTAACCCTTGTTAAGAAGCTAGTATCAAAGGGAAATACAGTTATAATCATAGAACATAACCTAGACATTATTCGCTTTGCAGATTGGATAATAGACTTAGGACCAGAAGGAGGAGATAAAGGAGGAAATATTGTTGCTCAAGGTAGCGTACAAGACATTATTAATAATGAAAAAAGCTGGACAGGCAAATGGTTAAAGAAGAAGCTACTCTAAAGAGTAAATACTCTCTATTACCCTACTACATGATTCATTTATATCAACCAATTCTTTACTAGATAGTACTTCCCAAGGCTGAATTTCTTCTTTGTATGCTTTATCCAATTTCTTCATATCAATATACTCCTCTCCTGCTTCCTTTTGTACCTCCCTTGCCCAATCATATGCACTCTTTATACCTTCTTTAGAAGCAAATTGCTCAAATCTAAAAAACGCACTTGGATCTATCTCAATATCTAAAAGTATTGATTTAAGATATCTTAGGTTAATGTCTTTTTGAAATATTTTAATATCCCAACCATTTTGAAGAGCTGCCTTTATGATTTCATAACTATATACTAAAGCTTCTCTCTGATTCTCAGAAAATAATTCCCTTCTTTCAAACTTCTCTAATTCCATAATGTTAAGGCCTAACATTTTAACTCTATATTATATCTCCTAAGTATTATTATTTATATAGAGTGAAACTTCACTCCCTTTTAAGCAGTAACTCGTCCCTTACTACTACTAAAATATACAGAACAAAATTTAGAGACATTTTTATATATCCTTTATACAAAGGCTTTCAAAATTGATGT
>DHVL01000003.1 GCA_002412645.1 Candidatus Dojkabacteria bacterium UBA5209
GCTTTCCTTGTTGTACTGGTTGTAGTTTGGTACTATCTAAGGAGGAAAAGATAACTATGAAAATACGTTTTACAATGCCATCCTATGTTTTAAAAGTAGCTAGGATGCTTACAAAAGAGGGATATGATGTATATCTTGTTGGTGGTGCTTTAAGAGATTTGGTAATGGGTAAAACTCCCCATGACTATGATCTTGCTACTAATGCACTTGCTGATGAGATGTTGGAGATATTTCCTAAGTCTGTATCTACTGGGGCTAAGTTTGGTACTGTTTTAGCTTTGGTTAATGATGAGAAGGGAGAGAGTATGCAGGTTGAGGTTACTACTTTTAGAAGTGAATCTGACTATGTAGATGGTAGGTGGCCAAGTAAGGTTGAATTTGTAAATGATATTGATTTGGATTTAGGTAGGAGAGATTTCACTATCAACTCTATGGCTTTGGATCTTTCTAATGGAGATTTTGATGATGGTGGAGAGCATGAGTGGGATTTGCATGATCCTTTTGGTGGTATTACTGATATTAATTTGAAATTAATACGTGCTGTTGGTACTCCTTTAGAGAGATTTAAGGAGGATGGTTTAAGGGCTTTTAAGGCATGTAGATTGGCTTCTCAATTAGATTTTGAGATTGAAGCTGAGACCTTTAATGCTATTAAGCAATCTCTTCCTGTTGCAAAACAGGTCTCTATGGAGCGTATTAGGGATGAATTTATGAAATTGCTTCTTAATTCTTCTAAACCTTCTAAGGGTATTGAGTTAATGAGGCAGAGTGGTTTGTTAAATATTTTCTTACCTGAGCTTTTAGAAGGATATGGTGTTGAACAAAAACTATACCATGCTGATGATGTATATTGGCATAGTTTAAGAACTTGTGATTTTGCTCAAGACAGTGTTAAGTTAGCAGCACTGCTTCATGATATTGCTAAGCCTAGAACAGATATGGGTAATGGCCATTTCTATGGTCATGATACAATGGGAGCTCAAATGGCAGAAGATATTTTAAAGAGGTTAAAATTTCCTAAAACAGAGATAGAGAGGGTGGTTTCATTAATTAGGAATCATATGTTCTTTTATCCTCATGTAGATGGAGAGAGTAAGGGTGATGATATTGAGCTTAGTCAATGGAGTGATTCTGCAGTTAGAAGATTTCTAAAGAGAGTGGGTGAAGAGAATGTAGAGGATTTGTTTAAGTTGAGAATTGCAGATGCTTCTTCTAATCCTAATACTGCTTTCAAACCAGAAGAGATTACACAGTTACAGAAACATATTTCTAAAGTAAGGCAAGAAGATATGGCTTTGAAGGTTACTGATTTAGATATTGACGGTGATGATTTGAAAGAGATTGGTATAGAGCCGGGTGAAAGAATGGGAGAGGTGTTAAATAGGTTGTTGGACATGGTAATTGAGGACCCTTTACTCAATACAAAAGAAAAGCTGTTGGCTGAAGCTAGGCGTATGTTGTAATATCTATATATATTAATTTACTAAACTGCCTGATATGAAGATTAAATTTTGTGGAGCTACAAGAACTGTCACGGGGTCTTGCTACTATGTAGATACTGGAGAGTTTAAATTTTTGGTAGATTGTGGAGCATTTCAAGGTAAAGATGATTTAGAGAAGCTTAATTATGAGCCTTTTCCTTTTAATCCTTCTGAACTAGATGCTGTATTTCTTACTCATGCTCATTTTGATCATTGTGGTAGGATGCCAATTCTTGTTAAGCAGGGTTTTAAGGGTAGGGTATTCTCTACACAGCCTACTAGAGATTTAGCTAAGATTGTTCTTTTGGATGCTGCTAATTTACAGAAGGAATCATATGAGAGATGGTCTGCTCGTAGTAAAAAAGAGTCAGATTACAAAGATTTAAGTGCAGAAGGCTCTTTGTATGAGCAAAGGAAGCCTCTTTTTTCTGAGAGTGATGTGGAGAATTTGATGCAACTTTTTGAAGTGTATCCATATGGTGCTTCTGTTAATTTACACAATGGTGTGGAGTTTAGATTTAGAGATGCTGGCCATATCTTAGGTTCTGCGATAATAGAGTTTTGGATTAAGACTGATGCTGGTAGAGAGAGAAAGATTGTATTTTCTGGAGATTTGGGCCAACCCGGAGCAAGAATTGTTAGAGATCCAGATATGATTAGGGAGGCAGACTATGTAATCTGTGAGTCTACATATGGGAATAGGTTGCATAAGAATAAGGATGAGACTGTATTAGAATTGTTGTCTGTTTTAAAACAGGCACAAGAGGAGGGTGGTAATGTTTTAATTCCTTCCTTTGCAATAGAGAGAACTCAGGAAGTATTGTATGAGATTAATCTGTTTGTAGAGAACAAACTACTAGAACCACTCCCTATATATCTTGATAGCCCTATGGCTTCTAAAGCGACTGCTGTATTTAGGCAGTATCCTACCTTTTACGATGAAGATGCAAGGAGACTTCTTGATAAGGGAGATGATCCTTTTAATTTCCCTGGTTTTCAAATGATTGAGTCTGCAGAAGATTCGAAGAGATTAATTAATAAGAGTGGTGTTGTAATTATCGCTGGTAGTGGAATGTGTACTGGAGGAAGAATAGTGCATCATATTAAAAATCATATACATAAGAGTAATACACATATGATTTTTGTAGGTTACCAAGTAGAAGGTACCTTAGGTAGAAGGTTAGTAAATGGAGAGAAAGATATTAAAGTAATGGGACAGCCTGTAGAGGTTAATGCCAAGATTCATACATTAGGAGGATTTTCAGCTCATGCTGATCAAAGAGACTTAAGATATTGGTTAAGAAGCTTTGGTCATACGCCTAAGAAGATATTTATTACACACGGTGATGAAGAAATTTCTATTGGTTT
>DHVL01000014.1 GCA_002412645.1 Candidatus Dojkabacteria bacterium UBA5209
GGTCAAGATGGTTTTTTGCAAAGTGATGATGCTGGTAATTTAACATGGGTAGAGCTTCCAGATGGTAGCTATGTTTGGGGTTTGGATGCTGTGTCATTTACAGAGGCACAGTTTTTGGAAACTAGTGGTATTGCTACTCTTTCTAATTACGGTGTAGATAGTGGAACTGAGTACAGAGCATGGATACATGGTTCTTCTCAAAAGACTGGTTTTTCTGTTTACAGTAATTACAGTGGTGCTGATGGTTGGCCTGTTGTTTCTTTTAAAGCAGATGCTGGTACGTTTACAGGAACAATATTAAAGTTAGTACAAGATGGTACAGGAAATATATTAGAGGGATACAAAGGTAGTGATTTGGTATTAAAGATAGATAACAAGGGGGATTTGCATCTTAGTAGTAATGGTGTTGCATACTTCGAGCCTTTTGCTTCTGCTCCTAGTAGTGGTGATTTAGCACCAAATAGTGAGGGGTGTATATATTCTGTTGGTATATATCCAAGCTTAGATATATATTGGGATCCTGCTTGTACTGGTAGTGCTGCTATGAAACTAAACACAACAGCTACTTCTCTTTGGACAGATGGTGGTACTTTTACATATCTTTCTTCAACTACTGATGATTTAGTATTGGGGGCTACTACTGCAGCTAGTTCTAAATTTTTCTTTGATATGAGTACTGGTAGACTTGGTATTGGTACTGATTCACCACAGGCTGCTATAGATATTGGTGGTGCTAGTTCAGAGATTTCTAATACTGATGGGGATATTAGTATATTACCTAATAGTGGGATCTTATTAGTTGATGGTAGTATAGCTATTCCATACAGTGGTCAGTTTCAATTTGATGATGGTTCCATAGCCTTTATTGATGAAAACTGGGGATTACAACTCAATGGATTATCTACGCATCCTATACAGGTATTAGGAGGTTCTCTCTCTGTTGGATATGACAAAACAATATCAGGAGACTGGGGTAGTAATAATCTTTATGTGGCAGGTAACGCTGGTATAGGAGTAGCTTCAGCTTCTAAAAAGCTTGAAGTCGCGGGTGATATGAAAATGTATTACACAAACACAGGAACAGGTAGTACAAATATCTTTGATACAACATATACACAATCTGTAGCTGCACCTGCAGGAACAATATATGGTTATTACAACAAAGCAAACTATACTGCTACAGGAACTATGTTAGAGATGGGAGCAGCTAAGTATGATGCTCAAAACGATAGTACTGGTACTGTAACAAGACTATATGCTTTAGATGCAAATGTCTTTAATAAAACAACAGGTACAGTAACTACAGCAGCAGCAATACATGCCAGAGGCTTCCAAGAGGCATATGCAGGTACTATATCTGCCCTACATGGCGTTCTTATAGATAATGCACATAAGGGTAGTGGTGGTACTATTACAGGACAATCTGGAGTTACAATAGCAGGCTTAACAAGTGGTACAAATAACACGCATTTACTTTTAGGTACAACGACAATACCAACAGGCAATTATTCAATATATAGTGGTTCAACAAATGAAAGCTATTTCTCCGGTATTCTAACAGTGGGGGGAACAGGTTCTAGTTCAGGTTTGAGATTAGCGGGTGGAGGTACAAAAATATATACAGATGCTTCTAATGGCGCTATTAGATTAGTTCCAGGTAATGGTTGGCTTTCAGTTAGAGATAATACAGATGCTTATGATAATTTGTTAGTTTCTAGTACATATACAAGGGTTCGAAGTAAGTTAGCTGTAGGTTTTACAGCTACTCCTACAGTAAGTGTAGCTGTTGGAGATAGTGATACTGGTTTAAATTGGATTAGTGATGGAAACTTAGCTGTTTATACTAATAATGTTGAGAGGATGAGGATAGCAAGTAATGGTGCTGTAACAATTTATTCTACTGCTAATCCAGGTCTTACTATTGGTAATGGTACAACGGGTTATCTAAAAGTAGGTGAATCAGGATGGTATGATGATGGATCATACTTTAGTCCTTTAGGAAATAGAAATTTCTATATTAGAAGTAATGTTGCTAGTACATATATATATTCATCGAATATTTATCTCGGCAATACTTCTGGATCAACAATTCAGTTAAGGGGTAACCCATTAACCAGTACTAGTACTATAAATACTTCTAGTACTGTAGGTATTGGTTCTGTAAAACTCAGATATAAATCAGGAAACAATGGAACTGCTACATGTGATGCATATTGTCAAGGGAGCAATTGGGGAGGGTGGTCAGGAGGATGTGTAGGTGCTGTCGGTGCCAATGGCGTAGGTAGAACATGTTCGCAAACGCATACCTCAACCTTGCTGTGCTTATGTGCACAGGCGAATTAATAGTTCTACAGATTCCTTCATATAAGTTTATGGAAACACAGAGGTTTTCCCCTCTGTTAAGTCCTTCTAACTGGTTATTCTTCTGATGTTTCTGTCTCTGATGCGCTCTCTTCTATATTCTCTGTATTAGTTTCAGAAAAATCTGTATTTGTATTCTCTTCGGATTTTTCAAAATATACAGGAGCTACATTAATAACCTTGTTCTCTTCTTCTCTGTATATAATAGCTTTCTCTGAATATATTACTAAGTAATCACCCTTTTGAGCATCTTTATAGAATTCGGGATTCTCTTTCTTTAGTTCTTCAATATCAAGTAGTGTAGCCATAGTAGGTTCTTCATCAGGAAGGAGTATAATACTACCTAAATTCTCTAAAATCTCTTCTGTCTGTTGTTCTTGTAGGTATGATATATACTCTGGATCTTTTAGTTTTTCATATACCTTCTGTGATGTAAGATATTCATATCCAAAATATCCTCCTACAGCTCCTATTACAAAGAAGAGTAATATTAATACTATTATTAAAAGTACTTTAGATTTCTTAGGTTTAGTTTGACCTTCCATATATAAGCAGTAATAAATTTATACTCCAGTATAGTATAAAGAAATGTTAGCGACAACAGTTTAATCTTTAATACTTTCTTCATTTTTAAAAAGGGTTAATTAATATATTAATAGGAGATATATTTCTTTATTTATGTACAGGAGTATTAAGTATTTTTTAATACTGTGTTGGTAAAGTATATATATGTTTAACTATGCATTTATTGATAGTCAGAATTTAAATCTGGGAATTAAAAGTACTGGATGGGATTTGGATTTTAAAAAGTTTAGAATATATTTAAATGATAAATATAATGTTAAGAAGGCATTTCTTTTTCTTGGGTATATTAAGGGGAATGAAAATCTATATTCATTTCTAGAAAAGGTTGGATATATATTAATATTTAAACCTGCCATTAGATATAAACAAAATGGGAAAAAGAAAATTAAAGGTAATGTAGATGTGGAGTTAGTAATGACCGTAATGATTGAGAGTAATCATTTTAAGAAAGCAGTTATTATTTCAGGAGATGGTGACTTTTATTATTTAATCAAGTATTTGGTCGAAAGAGACAAGTTGGAAGTTTTGTTAGTACCAAATAAAAAATACTCTAGTCTGCTGAGAGAATATCAAGGGAAGATTTTCATTCTAAGTTTGGAAAGAGATCTGTTGGAAAAACAAAAGACGGAGATCCGCGGTCGGTCGAAACCTTAGGCGACTTAACTCCGTCATGGTGATTAAAACTATTCTAAAATATGAGGGCATTTAAGTCAATATATTGGTTGTAGGTTAAGTATTTTTTAATGCTATCTTGTTGAAGAAATAAAAAGAGAGGCATTCCCTAGGTACAGAAACCTTTGGTAGTCCTCTCATCGTGATGGGAACATTTTAGAATATGTATGGGTGTGAGTCAAGAGAGTAGTTTCCCTTTTCCAGAGTAAAGTAAAAGTCTCCAATGGGTATTGACCCATTATTTAAAAAGAGGTATATTTAGATATGGGTATATACCCGTTAAATTATTATCTTAAAACATATGCCAAACTTAAATGGCACAGGACCTTTGGGAAGAGGTCCTTTAACAGGAAGGAAATGGGGTTTTCTTCCTAGATTCAGGGGTAAAAGACAAGGAGGGTCACAAGATTGTACATGTCCTAAATGTGGATATACACAACCACATAAAAGGGGAATAGCATGTACTGAAATAATGTGTCCTAAATGTGGTACCCCTATGAAAGGAGTATTTTGTAAATAAAAAATATGAGATACAGAAATAGAAGAAAACTAGGATTCCAATTCAATGAGATATATTTTAAACCTAGGGGTGTACCTCTCTCTTCATTGGAAGAGGTACATATTACTGATGAAGAGTTAGAAACATTAAGGTTAAGATATATTGAGAAAGTAGATCAAGAAGAAGCTGCTCAAAGAATGGGTATCTCTCAAAGTCAGTATCAAAGGGATTTGAGTATTGTATTAGAAAAAATTTCTAAGGCACTGATAGAGGGTAATGCTATATCTATTACAAAAAGGGATTAAGTAGTAACTATCAATTATTCCACACTATTTTGGAATGCTAATTCCTTAATGTATGAATACATAGCTGATATTTCAGAAGACTTTTCTGTTAATCCTGGTCTTCTATTTACTTCTAATACATAGTTTCTGTTTGTATTATTATCTGTCACTATATCTATTCCTGCCCAATCTAGTTTAAGTGCTTTTGAAGCCCCTATGGCCATCTCTAAGACATCTTTAGGAGTATCCTCTATATCTATGAACTCCTCTGTTGCACCAAGTGCTACATTATTCCTATATTTATCCTGTACTCTCCTTCTTATACATACAGAAGATACTTTATCATTTGCTACTACAACCCTGTAATCAAAATCATTGGATATAAATTCTTGAAATATATATCTATTATATCTACCATTATCCTTTATCATTTCCTCTATCTTATTTTTACTATCTATTAAATGTACCCTTGAACCAAGAGAACCCAATACAGTTTTGTATATACATGGTAATTTACATATCTTTTCAATATTTAATATCTTCCCTTTATCTATCTTTAAACCATTCTGAAAAAAAGTATTAGGTACAGAAATACCCTTAGAGGCAAGAAAGAATATATCCGAGAGTTTTGTATTATGTATATTAGGTTTGTTATGAGGAATATTTTCAGATTCAAGATATAGATGTAGTAGATATGCTATGTGTGTAGTATTCCAACCTGATTGTATTAGTATGTAGTTGTATTTCTTAAGATCTCTATTAGCTATTGATCCTGTTATCTTTCCATCTATAATGCTAAAGTAAACATCCTTTATTGATGCTATATCTAAATCTATACTATCTAATTTAAGATGTTTTTGTATCTCTGCTTTCTCTTCTTGAGTACTATTAATACCCACTGCAAGAACGGAGTATTTTTCCATATTTATAGGGTAGGGAGATTATATTGTTATTATACCACTTTATGAATATGAAGTATCCCTTCTACTATATATTCGCTATTTCTCTTCCTTTCTGCTACACTGTATTGTAGTTATTTGAGTATGTAGATTTTCCAAACAAATTTCTTATAATCTTTTAGCTTTAATTTATTTTATCCATACATTTATCATGGAAAAAGGAACAGTAAAGACTGTAACAGATAAAGGCTTTGGTTTTATTACTAGAGAGGGATCCGATAAAGATATTTTCTATCATGAGAATTCTTTAGAAGGTGATCTAGCTACTAGAAAACTAAAAGTTGGAGATGTTGTTACCTATGATGTTGAAGAAACACCAAAGGGATTAAATGCAACAAATATCAAACTATTAGAAGAGTAATCCTCTAATATATTGTTACATATTAAAGAGAAGGTACTTGTATCTTCTCTTTTTTTATCACAATTCTTATGTATTCTACTAATATATGATTAATGTATTTGATATAATGAGGATATAATTTAATCTGAAAGAGTATGCAATCTAAGTCAAAATATCTTATTTATACTGGTGTAATATTATTACTTTTAATACTTATTTTTGTTACTATCAAAATATTAGATAAAGGATCTTTGGATTTAGAAAAGGAGAATTTAGATTCTGCTTCTGAAGAAATTTCAAAGAGTGATTTCTTGTTGGAGGGTTTCCCTATTCAAGAGGTTCCTTTATACAAGGTTAATGAGGTTAGTTCTAGTAAATATTTTATAAATGATGATCCTAAGAATATTTCAACTTTTGGGGATAAAGAGTTTGTCTACTACAATGTAGTCTTCTATACCGATTCTCCTCAATCTGAATTCTTAGATTATTACAAAGAAATCTTTGATGAGGAGATAGTAGAGGAATACCCTATTCCTGATATGGTAAAGGGGGTTATTGGTAAGTATAGAGTTACTGCTGCTCATTATGGTTCTGATGATACAGCATATGTACAGGTATATCTTCCTAATGATGAATTTACAAAAGAGAATATGTATTTTGATACATATCCTAATCTTTTTGAAGAAGGAGATTCTATGTATATTGAACATGAGAATTCATATGGACTACTTAATCAGGCAGGAGGTCAAACAGAGTACACTAAATATTTTACAGTAATTGATAGTGGGGATATGGATAAGGATGGGGTTGATGATGTAGATGAGTTTGGAGTACTAAAAACTAAGTATGAGGATATGTACAAAGGTAAAACTAACTATGGATATGATGAGAAGAATCATCTAATGAGTTGGGATGAGGATGGATACGAGGTGAGGGTTAGTTTTACAAGAGATCATGGTAGGATATATCTAAATATTAGGGGTAGTATTAGTGATTAATGAGAGTAGGGAAGGAATTATTCTACTTTTTGAACATAGAATATAAGCCAGTTATTCTCTTCTCCATATCTTCTTCCTACTTCTAATATTGAAAAACCCGCTGAATTAAGAATATCGTTAAATTCATCTTCTGTGTAATAGGAATATAGTCTTCCTGTTTTTTCATCAACATTTTCTCCATAACCTTCTTTTAAAGTAATAAAACCTATCCCTTTATTTTTTATTACAGAAGATATTGCTAAAAGAGAATCTCTAATTTCATCTTTGGGGATATGTAATAAGATAGCAGATGCCCAAAAGCCATCGAATTCTCCTAAGGAGGGATCTATTTCTTGTACGTATTTATGTATGAAAGTTGCAGAGGGATTCCTTTTTGCTGCCAATTCAAGCAATCCTACTGAAGCATCTATACCAGTATATTCATAACCTAGATTTATTAAAGCTTCTGCATCTTTACCAGTACCTATCCCTATTTCAATTACTTTACCACTTGGAAGATATTCATTGAATTTAATCATTTCATCTTCCCACCAAGAGTGTTTTTCATTACCACCATGTGACATAGCCCAAGTATTAGCTTCTTTGTTATAGTAATTAATAGTTTCTATCTGTCTTTCGTCCATTAATATATCTGATTAATCTACAGTCCTTATACTCTGAGGTATAGTACCTTTAAAGTTAAGCCTATCTCCTTCCTGTTTGAGAGAATCTATAGATAGGTTTGTAACCTGAGACAACCTATTTTCAATTGCTCTACTTCCAACTTCTGCTACCATTTCTGTAATAGCAGTTGGTACATTAAAGTTCTGTATTCTAAAAGCATATGGATTTACCATTAACACATCATTTTGGATATCAAATGATAATTTGGTATAAACATATACTGAATCTCCCAATGCTCCTAAATATTTTTTACCATTCTCTATCTGTTCTTCGGTATATCCTAACTTTCTAGCTTCATTTACAGTTGTTTCAATATTTAAATTAAAAGAAGCTTCAGATGTACCATCTTCGTTAATTCTAATTTGGACATTTGAAAAAGGTATAGTTGAGTGTTGAGTTTTTACAGTATTAAGTATTGATGTAACCTGTTCTGATGTTAAAGACTCCTCTATCTCTAATACACCTTCATATACAACATCTTTATTAATTGGGAATTCCTCTTCTGGGATATTAAATTGTACTCCCGTTTTATTTCTTAAATCTAAGCTAAGTTGAGGATCATTTTCTATCCCTAAATCTACTTGCTTTACGAGGGTATTAGAGAGTCCTGGTATAAAACCAAAGTATGCCGCTATTCCTCCTGTTATTAATAGTATGATTACTATAATAAGGGAGAGTGTAATTAAAAATTTCTTCATGAGGGTTTAGATAATTTTATTAATAAATACTATCAGATTTAAATATTTTTTGTAGATTATTTAAAGAAATATTGTAAGGAGAAGGAATAATGAAAGGAAGATGAGTTAAAATATCCGAAATTTTTAATTCAATAGTTTGGAATTCTGCCGAGTAAGTGATGTCATTTGTGATATTGCAATTCTATTTAATTTCTTCAGTCTCTCTCTTTGTTTAATACCATCTCTTATAAGTTCTGCATTTATACTTTCTAAATTAGATAGACATATTAATTGTCTAATATCAGCATAATCTCTTATATTTCCCTTTTTATGCTTATTCTCCTTTCTCCACTCCTTTGCTGTTGTATTGAATAAAGCCATATTTAAGATATCTGCCTCTGTAGCATATGTTAATACTATCTGTTTTCTAGTCAAATTCTTAGGTATTAGGTTCTCTTTAATGGAATCTGTATGTATTCTGTAGTTAATCTTAGAGAGGGTCCTAGATAGGTTCCAATCAAGAGATAATCTTGTATTTTCTTCTTCTTTTAATCTTTCAAACTCTTTAATTAGATACAGTTTAAACTCAGGAGATATCCAAGATGCAAATTCAAAAGCAATATCTTTGTGTGCGTATGTTCCTCC
>DHVL01000027.1 GCA_002412645.1 Candidatus Dojkabacteria bacterium UBA5209
CTAAATAATGAAAGAACAGGTAAAAGCACTCCTTACTCACCATTAGAGCTACAACGATATGCTGAGAACTTCGTAGCTGAGTATGTAGATAAGACAAAAGCTAATGTAAGGATATTAAGGTTAGGAACAATAATTGGAAAAGGTACAGACAAATTAACTGATAGTACACTAGATAGGCTCTTTACAGATGCAACACAGAAAGCACAAATAGAGATATGGGGTGAAGGGTTAGAAATACACAACCTAATACACGAAAACGATGCTGTATACGGTATTCTAAAGCTTACATTCGAGGATAATACAAAAGGGGAAGTCGTTTCTTTGTGTAATAAAAACGATTATACTACGCTCTCTTTAGCATATAAACTACTTGAGTTAGATGTAGAATCCAAAGCTATTAAATTTGTAGAGAAAGAGGGTACAGATTCTGTTTTACAAGATTTGTATGTACCTGCTCCAAATGCTACTGATTTCTCATGGAAACAAAAAGTTTCATTAGAAGAAGGAATAATAGAGCAAATTAAATCTTACTACGATAGATCGGATAAGAAGTGGGATTTAAATGATTCAGAAACTGCTCAAAAGAAAGAAGCTAAACAGCTAACAGCAGTATCTAAGACTAAGTTAGGTCTCTTTTTACACAATCTACTTACTCCAATTAGAAATACATTCTCGCCTGAGACATTCTTTAAGGAAATCAGTTACACAGGTATATTTAAATGGCTTACCATATTAACACTTTCGATAATTGCAATATACTACCTTCTTTCGCCGATATTAGGTATATCTCTCGGTTCTTACCTCATACTCTCCGAGACAAAGAATTTAAGAACCACTTTTGAAGAATTAGATTTTAATTCGATAAAGACAGAGACAGAAAGTATTTCAAAAAATCTAACTAGAGTAGAAAGTAATATCTCAAGACTGTATTGGATATTTAGTATTACTAACAACAAAGAATTTTACAATGATGGAACACAGATAATACAAGGTACTAGATATGCACTAGATAGTGCATCTGACTTAGTCGTTGGATTACAACCTTTAGGAGAATATATAAAAGATTTTGAACCAGCAGTAAGTTTTGATTCCTCAGAAACTTCTACTACAAGAGAATATAGAGATTACCTCCTCGCTATGAATGATAATCAATATAGCCTAAAAGAAGGTATATACAAAATGAGTTTGGCTCAAAATTTAATAGATAGTGTAAGTACCAAAGACTTCCCTAAGTTCTTACAAGACTTTGTACTAGAGTACAAAGATATGATTAATGATGTAAACAGTACAGTATTACCATTAGAGAAGATATCTCAATTCTTACCTAATCTCTTAGGTGTAGATGAAAGACAAAGATATTTAATACTACTCCAAAATGATGGAGAGATTAGAAGTACTGGAGGGTGGATTACTAGCTACGGTGTAGTAGCAATAGAAGGCGGACAGATACGAGAGCTTTTTGTTGATGATATCTATAATGCAGAAGGAACACTGAATATTAAAGGGTATACATACAGACAACCAATATCAATGATTAAAGCTTTAGGAGATACTCCTTACACCTTCTCTTTGGTCAACTGGGATCCTAATTTAGATAGTGTTATGACTAATTCCGAACAATTCATATATGATTTAGGTAAAGGGAATGATATTGATGGTGTGATTACAATAGATACAATCTTTTTACAAAAGCTTTTAGATAAATGGGGTGGTATAGAAGTACCAGGTGAATCAGAGGTTGTAACATCTTCAAATCTCTACTCTAAGATTTTTGAAATGCATACCGAATTCACACCTGGATCTACAAGAAAATCTACTTTCTTAGCAAACTTAGCTAATGAGGCAGTCTCAAAACTGCTCTCTTCGAACTTCGCAGAGTACAAGGATATCTCAGATGTAATTACAGAATCATTAGAACAGAAACACTTACAAGCAACATTCAAAAACTCCTTAGCTAAGTCATATTTTGATAGTAATAACTGGGATGGGAACTTGGATAGTAAATATAGGAGTATTCCAATAAATATAGATTGGAATTGGGGTGGTAATAAAGCAAATATGTATATTAAGAAAAATCATACCGTAGAAATAAATATTAAAGATGAGAAAAATATAGATTACAAATATCAAATAGCAATACAGAATGAATCTAGTACAGATACATATCCAGAAGGAGAATATATTAACTATGTACGAATATTTATACCTTCTAATGCAACAGTACTTGGAATATCCGGTATTAAAGATAACAAATACGATATATACAACGAAGCAGGGTATAAAGTAATTGGGGGATGGTTTAATGTCCCCATCAAAGAAAACAACATTTTAGAAATCTCTTACAGAATAACTGACGATGGGAACACAAATGATTTCATACTAGAAGAGACAGAAACACATTACAGTATGGATTTAAATATTTACAAACAACCAGGTAGTAAAAAGGATGCATTTAATCTAACAGTCACATATCCAGAGGGTTGGATAGTAGAAAATAGTGATAGCTTGGCAAGCATTGGTAATCAACTAAACAGAAGATTTGAATTAGCAACAGATGAGAGTTTTACAATCTCTTGGCAAAAATAGTTAGATTACAATCGTCTCTTTCTGCTTAAGAAACATGTATATCTCCAGTATCTCCTCTAATGATGTTTCCTCTTTTGATGCAAACTTACCTATTTCTTCTACATCTAAATCTGTATTAATAGGCATTCTATTACTAATACCCATAGGTTTAATAAATGTTGCTATATGGTTAGATTTACAAGTAGAGCATGAAAAGTGTATAATACTCGAGATATTGTTATCTTGAATTATTTCTAAACTACTTTCAGTATAAGGAGTACCACACTTATCACAAAACTTAGCAATAACATCTATAAAAAACTGCTTTCTTTTATTTAATTTTTCTGTGTTGTCGGTTTTACTCATATATTAAATTATACCATAATACAAATGGCAAAAACCTCTCAAAAGTCTTTACATTTAAAAGAATTAGTTCTTAAAGGAAAGGAACAAGGATTCCTAAGCCAGGAAGATATACTGGAAGTATTTCCTACAATTGAAGATGATATTGTACTTTTAGATGAGATATTTAAAGAATTACAGCAAAATGAAATAGAGGTATTAGAACCAGAGGAAGATCAAGTAAAGAGTAATGAAGAACTAACACTAGAGAAAAAGATTCGTATATTAAAAACAATACAATCTACCATATCAACAGATGCAATTAGATCATACTTGTATGAAATAGGAAAGATACCTCTTTTAACAGGAGAAGAAGAAGTTATATTAGCAAAGAGGATAGAGAAAGGTGATAAAGAGGCAGGACAGCTTTTAATAACAGCAAACCTAAGATTAGTAGTAAGCATAGCTAAAAAATATAGTAAGAGTGGTTTAGAGCTTTTAGACTTAATACAGGAGGGTAATATTGGACTTATGAGAGCAGTAGAGAAGTTTGATTACCATAAAGGTTTTAAATTCTCTACATATGCTACTTGGTGGATTAGACAAGCTATTACAAGAGCTATCGCTGACCAAGCAAGAACAATCCGTGTACCTGTACATATGATAGAAACTATTAATAAGTTTAATAAGGTAAATAGCGTATTAACAACAAAACTAGGTAGACAACCAACCGATGAAGAGATTGCAAAAGAGATGGATATTGAATTAGAAAAAGTTGGAGAAATAAGAAAGATTAAACAGAATCCATCTTCACTTGCTACACCAATTGGTGATGAGAAAGACAGTAAGTTACAAGATATCCTTCCAGATGAATGGTCACAAAGTCCTGAAGATTTTGCTACCTCTGAATATCTAAAGAATCAGCTTAGAGATATCTTAGATTCATTACAAGATAGAGAAAGAAGAGTACTCTCATTGCGATTTGGCTTAGATGATGGTGTAACAAGAACATTAGAAGAGGTAGGAAGAGAGTTTGGTGTTACAAGAGAAAGAATTAGACAAATAGAAGCAAAAGCATTAAAGAAATTAAAAGACAGATCTTCTGAAAAGAAATTAGACGACTATATAAATCTTTAGTCTGAATCTTCTAAGCTAAAAAATTCAGAAGGTTTAACAGGAAAACTACTATCTATTTTTTCATCAACCTTTTCTAAAACCTCTAGATCAAATGTACTGTTTAAAGGTTTGGTATATGTTGTTGCATTAGGATTAACCTCTGAAAAAACTTTTTCAGAGATAACATTTAGTCCTACCCAAATAATAGCAACTATTAAAAGTAGTACTATCCCTGTTATATATTTCTTAACTATTTCCATACCTTTATTCGTAAAAATTAGAACTCTCAATATGATATATCCTTAAAGAGACAGAGTATCTCGTATTACCATTGTCATCAACATCACTACCAAAGGAAACTCTTTCTACTACTGGATACATAGGCATAGCTTCTAAGTCTTTAAGCAGGGTTATAAAGTAAACTTTCTTACCATTAACAGACAACCTTACACTCCAAGGCTTAAGTACAGAAGTTTTAACATCTAATGTCTCTTTCTCATATTCAGAGAAACTGATAGATTCTAGTATAAAATTGTTTCTTGATACTACAGCATCTATATTAGAAAGAAAAAGACTGAAGTTTCCTGAATCAGGAAATAGCAATGTAATATCTTTAAATGCATCAGCATTAGAATTGTACTGCTCATCTAAAGATGAAAGAGCTACCAACTTTGCTTCCAAAGCATTACTAACTCTCTCTTTCTCTTTCATTTCTTTGTTAATAGTGAATACTGTTTGTACTGTAGGTATAACTGCAAAAACAATTAGTAATACAGCAAAGACATATGTTAAACCAACAAAAACAGACTCCACTTGCCTAGAGGGTAAATCCCTAACCAATTTCACCATATCTGTTCTTTCAGCTGTCTTTGCCATACTTAAATATTCGATTCGTTAATTAAGAAATTAACATTTACCTCTAACTCATCATTTGCTTTATCTATATTAAACCTTACATCTGAGTAATATGAATTGTTCTTTAAAGAATCTTCATAATCTTTCAATGCCTTAAAGTTTGGAGTAGTTAAGGATAATGAGACTCTGCTACCATTAAAAGAGAAACTCTCTAAATTAATAGTCATAGGGATATTACTAATGATTTCAGATACAACACTAGAGTTAATTTTCTGACCCGTTTCTATATTCTTAACATCAAAAAGTAAGTTTTGTAAGTTATCATATTTAATAGAGCTCTGTTTCCACGTATCATTCTCTAATACAGATACCTGAGCATTAATCTCTTCTGTAAAATCATTACTTCTTTCATCCATAAAGAAACGAGCACCAAATGCCATTAAAACAATAATTTCAACAGCGATTAATAAACGCTTACCTGCAGTAGAAATCCAAGATATTGCACCTGCAAGCATCTGAGAATCCTGATTAATAGGTTCTAAAAAGTTTATAGATTTTGCTTCAGGACTTTTCTTAAACATAGGGCAGCATATGTAATTACTAACTACAGTATATAGTACCTATATCTTGTTGAAAAGTATAATCTTTTCTTCCTCAAGTAATGCCTTCTTAGCAACCTTACAGCTCTGTGGGATAATTGGAGTGTAGTAATATATTACTGTATTTAATAAATAGCTAAGATTATTTAGTATAACCTCGCTCTCTTTAATATCTAATTTCTTGCTCCAAGGCTCTCTCTCTGTTATATATTTATTCCCCCAGTCTGCAAGTTCATTTATCTTTTCTCCTGCAAGGGCTATTTCATACTCCTCATACAATCTCTCAATCTCATCTTTAAAAGCATCAATCTTACTCTTAAAATCACTCTCTACTAATTCATATCTATTAATCTTTACTCCTTTGCTCTTTGATAAATGAATTACTCTGTTTAAAAGATTCCCGAAGTTATTAGCTAATCTTGAATTATACATGTTTATCAAATCATCCTCTTTATAAGCAGAATCTGCATAAGTAGATATACCTACGAGTAAGTAAAACCTTACAATCTCAGCTCCGAATTTCTCCTCTTGATCAAAAGGGGAAATAATATTACCCTTACTTTTTGCCATCTTAGTTCCATCAGGACCAAGTACCATACCGTGTTCTAAGAGTTTCTGGCTATGCTCTAAACCAACAGAAGCCAACATACCTTGCCATATTACTCCTTGAAATCTTAAATTGTCTGGACCAAATAGCTGTATACCTGGCCACCATTCGTTTAATTTCTTTTCATCCGTACCAAAACCAATTACATTAACATAGTTAGTTAAAGCATCAAACCAAACATAGAAGACTTGCTGTGGGTCATTAGGTACTTCTATACCCCAAGGTAAACTTTCTCTTAATCTAGATATACTAATATCTTCAATATCATTGATAATCTGCTTAAGCTCATCAATCTTTTGAGATGGCTTTAATACATCAGGATTAGTATCTAACCAATTTAATAGATGCTCTTTGTAATTAGAAAGTTTGAAAAAGTAATTCTCTTCTTCTTTTTCTTCAGGTTCTGTTCCATGATCTGGACACTTACCATCTATTAACTCTTTTTCAGTAATAAAGCGTTCACATCCTACACAGTACTTACCAGAGTACTTCTTTTTGTATATATCCCCTTTATCATTACATCTCTTCCAAAATTCTTGTGCTGCTTTATGATGACTCTCATCAGATGTTCTATAGAAATTATCATACTCTACAAAAAATAGCTTACAAAAATCCTTGAGCCTATTAGCATATTTATCTACAAACTCATTAATACTCAAGCCCTCTTCTTTAGCTTTCCTGTATATCTTAAGACCATGTTCATCAGTACCTACATTAAAAAAGACATTCTCATTACCAAGCTTCTGCTTAAAGTATCTAGATATCGTATCTGCTTGAACAAATTCTAAAGCATGACCAACATGAGGCTCTGCATTTACATACGGCAGTGTAGTTGTGATGTATAGTTTGTTTCTGTCCATGAGTATTTCCTTTTAATATATTAGCCCTATTATATATCCTTCTTAAATATATTCAAACAAAGGTAATGGTTAGATGATATAAACTATAAGCCTAATTAAATATATGTTTTCAAAACTAAAAATTTTTGATAAAAATATCAAAAGGAGGTGGATAATGGCCAAAGATTCCTACCCAGTTGTTAAAGTGAAGGTTTCTTCACTCGCTTCGAAAGAAGAAGAAAAGAAAAAACAAAAGCCAATGTATAACACGGGGAGGAGGTGATCCAACTCTAGGCTAAGCGATTGCTAAGCCTGATGAAGAGAGTTCATACACTCAACGATTTTTACATCGCGAGCTCTCTTCATCTTAACCCCTACGATATCTGTTCTCCCATTAATACTCCATGTGCAAGGTTTAGTTTTACTAATTCCTGCCATACTGATTCAGTAACAAAAGGAATAAAAGGATGCATAATCTTTAAATTTTCTTTCAATATATAAAGAAGCTCAGCCAACTTCTCTATCCTCTCTTGACTACCAATCTCTTTCTCTTTAATCTCTTCCTTAATTTCTTCTATCCATATATCACATACCTGGTGCCAGAAGAATTCTCTAATAGATTCTGCACCTAAATTAAACTGATACTTCTCTATATACTTACCAACCTTTGAAACATGCTCCCTTGTTTTTAGTATTCTTTCTGTTTCTATAACCTCATGCTTAGAAATCTCTCCAATCTCATCATCATCAATATTCATAAGGATAAATCTAGATGCATTCCATATCTTGTTTACAAAGTTTCTGTTTCCCTTAATCTTTTCCTCTCTTAATGGAGCATTGCTACCAGGTAGTGCATCTGTGTAATACCAAAGTCTTAAAGCATCGGCCCCATACTTTTCGAATACCTCATTTGGTTCAACACCATTACCCTTAGATTTAGACATCTTAGATCCATCAGAAGCAAGTATCATACCTGTAAGAAATATATCCTTAAAAGGAGCTTTACCCGTTTTGTAAATACCCATCATTAACATTCTTGCAGACCACCAGAAAAGAATATCTCTAGCGTGAATCATTACTTGAGTAGGGTAGTACTTTGCAAAATCCTCTCCCTCAGTACCACCTAATGTAGAAAATGGCCACTGACCAGAACTAAACCATGTATCAAATACATCTTCTTCCTGCTCCCAAACCTCTCCATTTCTTGGCTCAGGGATATCTTCTCCAACATATATCTTTCCACTACCTGTAACTTTTGTATTAAACTCCTTTTCAAAATCTCTTATACTCTTACCTTCATTCTCATTTAACCAATCGTAAAGTTTTTTACCTCCGCTATACCATACTGGTATTCTTTGACCCCACCAAAGCTGTCTAGATATACACCATGGTTGAATATTCTCAAAGAAAAACTCCAATGCTTTCTGTTGTCCAGAAGGTATTACTCTTACATTTCCATTTTTAAGCTCTTCCAGTGCTTCTTGAGCTAAAGGTTGAACATTTAGATACCATTGATTAGACATAATGGGTTCGATAGGGGTCTTACATCTTTCACAAATTACTACCTCATGCTTAATATTCTCAATCTTTAGAAGTAAACCTATCTCATCTAACTCTTTACATAAAGCTTTAGAACAATCTGTTGTACCCATACCTTTGAATCTCTCGGGTATTTCTCCCTCCATCTTCCCTTCCTCATTTATTACATTAACAATCTCTAAGCTATGTTTTTTACCTAATTCAAAATCAATGGGAGAGTGAGCAGGGGTAACTTTAAGAGCACCCGTACCAAGCTGTGTATCTACTTCCTCGTCTGCGATAACGGGAATTTCTCTATTAGCGATAGGGAGAAGAACTTTTTTACCAATGAAATCTATATATCTCACATCTGTAGGATTAACTGCTACTGCACTGTCTCCAAGCATAGTTTCAGGTCTTGTAGTTGCTACAGTAATTCCCTCTACACCAAATCTTTCTTTAGCTAATATACGATCTTTCTCATCAACAAATGGATATACAATATATGCAAATATACCTCTCCTTTCTTCATGTTCGGTATCTACATCAGCAAGAGCAGTATTACAGTTAGGACACTGATTAATTATCCTCTTATCCCTGTAAACCAATCCCTCTTCATACATTTTAAAGAATGTCTCATATACAACCTTTGTTAACCTAGGATCTAATGTAAAGAACTCTCGTGAATAATCTGCAGAGAGACCAATTCTCTTTTCCTGTTCTCTAGCATTTTGTGCGTTAGTGATACAAAAATCATAACTTTCTTTAAAGAACTGCTCTCTACCCATCTCTCTTTTACTACGACCTTCACTCTCTAATTTTTTACTAAATACACTCTCTGTTTGAATACCAGCATGATCTTTACCAGGTAAAAGTAGTGTAGGATGACCAGTCATTCTCATATATCTACCCAACACATCATGAAAAGAGTATCCACATACATGACCAAGATGTAAATTACCATTAGCATTAGGAGGAGGTAGTGTAATTGTAAAGGTCTCTTTTACATCAGCTCCTTTATTTTTAAGATATTCCTCTATATTTTCAGGTTTAAAATACCCTGAATCTTCCCATATTTTGTAAATATTTAACTCTGTATCATTAAGTTCGTAGCTTTTGGGTATATCCTTACTCATACAAGAAAACCTTTAAATGACATATTAATAGCCCAATTATACCACAGCATTAAATATATATATTTAAATATTTGTAATACATGGTGTGATATAATTGCGCATGGAAAGAACAAAAAACAAAAATTTTAGAAGCAGTGAGCTTAGGCTGTGTACACTTTCAGGTACAGAAGAAGTAGGTAGGAATTGTAATTTCTTAGAACTAGGTGATGAGATTGTTATCATCGATGCAGGATATGCATTCCCAGGTCATGAAATGTATGGGATAGATTACTTAATACCAAATATTAAATATTTAAGAAAAAACAAACACAAGGTAAAGGCAATACTGATTACACACGGACATTTAGATCATACAGGAGCACTTAGATGGATACTTCCTGAATTAGATTTTCCTCCAATATATGCAGGAGCATTTGCAAAAGCATTGATAGAAGCAAAGTTAGAGGAACACAACCTTAAGCAGAAAACGAAGATATACGGAGTAACTAGACATACTACAATTAATATCGGTAGGAATTTTAAGGCAACATTCATTGGTATAAATCACAGTATCCCGGATGCCTTTTCAATCTTCATTGATACTCCCAAGGGTAATGTTTTTTTCTCTGGAGATTACAAGATAGATGCACAACCAACAAGTGAATTAGAAGCAGATTACTCTAAACTTAGATCCTTAAGAGGTAGGGTAGATTTAGCATTAATGGAGAGCACTAACGCAAGTACTCCAGGAAAGGCCCCCTCAGAAACAGAGGTTTCTAGAAATCTAGAGGGTGTAATACAGAAAGTACAAGGTAGAGTCATTGTGGCATCATTCTCTTCTCTCTTAACAAGATTACATTCTCTCTTTGAAATTGCAAAAAGAACAAACCGAAAGATTGTGTTGTCCGGAAGGAGTTTAGAGCAATCAATATCCATTGCTCACGATCAGAGATATATAAATATACCGGAGGGGTTAATAATTAAGGAAAGAGATATGCCTAAGTACAAGGATAATGAGCTACTTGTTCTTTCTACTGGAAGCCAGGGAGAAAGGTTTGCTGCTTTGAATAGGATTTCCTTAAATGAACATAAATATATAAAGATAAAGAAGGGAGATTTAGTAATAATGTCTTCTTCTGAAATCCCTGGGAATATAACTAGTATAGAGAGAATGACAGACAGGTTGATAGCCTTAGGTGCTGATTTAATAAAAGATAGTATTGAAACAAAAATTCACTCAACAGGACATGGTAATCAGGAAGATATGAAAATCATGTATGACCTTGTTAGACCTAAAAAGGTATTACCAATACACGGACCATTAACCTTTAGGTACTTTAATAAGAAAAACTATATAGAGTGGGGGATGAGACCTGAAGATGTATTACTAACTAAAGATGGACAAGTTTGGACATACAATGGTAAATATTGGAGAAAGGATAAGGAGATTGAATCAAAGCCAATTCTAATAGATGGCCTTGGAGTAGGTGATACTGGAGAGATTGTACTCAAGGACAGACAACAATTAGCAGAGTATGGAATGTTTACTGTAGTCTTAAATCTTAGTCAAAAGAGTAAGAGTTTAATAGGGAGGCCTCACTTTGTATCAAGAGGATTCATTTACATGAAAGCTTCTCAAGAGATTCTCAAAGAGATTGAAACTATGATTTTTGATATACATAGATCTTGGGCAAAGAAGTCACAACAAAGTAAAAAGTTTGAGATTAAGGAATTAAAAGAGAACATAGAAAAATCCCTTAGTAAATTCATATTCAAAAAGACTGAGAGAGAGCCAATAATACTCGTTGTAGTTGTATAGTACGATAGAGCTTCTTAAGTAAATATCTTAATGATATAATTGCGATAAGATGATAAATCTGCCTTTCAAAAAATCAAAAGTTAATCTTTTAGATGGTAAGAAGTCCATTGTTGCATTGGATATTGGTACTGAGAGTGTTAAAAGTATTCTTTTTACCATTGATCAATCTGGTGTTTCTGTAAATAGAGTCTCTAGAATACAACAGCAGCCACATGCAATGAGAAGTGGAATAATTACAAATTTAGATACTGTACTTGAGAATTGTTCCCTTTCAATAGATGAACTGCTTAACAATCTAAAAGAGGATGAATACCCTAAACATGTTATTACTGGTATTGCCGGAGAGTATATACAGGGTGTATCAATCGTAGTTAATTACCAAAGAGAAGAGAACTTTGATAAAGAGGTTACTAAGAAAGAACAAGAGAAGATAATAGCACAGATTAAATCTCAGATAGCTGCAGATGGTAAAGGAGATCTTAGTCAAAGGACTGGGTTAAGGGGAGAAGATATAGAGATATTACATATTACTCCTACGGGATTAGAAATAGGGGGTATGCCCGTTAATACTCTAGTGGGATACAAAGGGCAAGATGTAAGACTTCATTTCTACGCTTCCTTTGCTCCTAAAACATATACAGAAGCTCTTAGGAAAGTTGCAAACAACTTAAACTTCAATGTACTTGGTATCGTTTCTCAACCATTTGCAGTAGCTAGAGCACACTCTGCAGGAGAGAATTCAAACTTCTCTGCCATCTTTATAGATATCGGGGGTGGTACAACAGATGTAGCGATAGTTAAAGATGGTAATATTGCAGAGACACAGATGTTTGCATTCGGAGGTAGGGTATTTACTAAAGAGTTAGCCAAATTAACAGATTCAGATTTCAGACATGCTGAACAGAGAAAAATTAAATACTCTAACAAAGAATTACCCAGGGAAGTATCAAGACAAGTACAAAAGGTAATGTACTCTACTGCAAATCTTTGGATGAGAACATTGAAAGTCGCATTAGCTAGCTGCGAAGATATAGATATACTACCTTCTCAAATATATCTTTGTGGTGGTGGTGCACTACTACCTGACATTAAAGAAGCCATGTTAGAGTTCCCATGGAAGAAGGACTTGCCCTTTACAGTTGTACCCAAGATAGAGATGTTTACACCTGATTTACTTGGCGCTGTAACAGACAATAGTGGTAAATTAGAAAATGTATATGATATTACACCTGCATCTTTGGCTAAATTCGTATATGATATGGAGATAGATAAGGCTAAATTTGATATAAATTGGGATGCCTAAAATATGGCAGAAGCAAGTATAAAGAAAATAATAGTAAATGCCTCTCATGAACTTACAGATATCGTTAAAGATATCCATAGTAGTAAGGGTGAAAGAATAGTACTCACATTTACAGATCAAACAGATCTCTTAATTAGCCCTATCAATCTCAAAGTTCTACAAGAGGTTGCCCAAAAAGAAGGGAAAGTTTTAATAGCTCAAATAATTCAGAATCCAACAGGAGTTCGAAATAGTAAATTGGCTGGTATTAAGGTAATAGAGACTCCATCTGCTCCAACTGAACAGGATTGGGAAGAAGCTGTGGAAGAGATTGTAAAAAAAGAAAGAGAAAAAATATCTAAAAAGAAACTAAATGATTTAGCAAAAGAAGAAGAGGTAGTTAAAAAATCTAGCTTTGAAGATAGGGTAAACAATGCCTTGAATAAGAGAAGAGAAGAGAAGGGATATGAAGATAGAAGGGGTATAAAATCTGACTCTTCATTCATATCAATAGATAAAGACTTGCCCTCTGATGTGAAGAAGGAATCTCTCGCAGGTAAAGACTTTGCACCAACTGTACCTGATATAGAAGATGAACCACCTGCAAGGGTAGAGCGTATTCAACCATTAAGGAGAGATAGTAGACCAAGATTTAAGGGTTTTAATTTTAAGAGTATTAATTTCAAAGATAAAAAGACACTTAGGATTGTAATAATAGTTCTTGCACTTCTTCTAGTACTACCTGGTGTAGGTTTTGCAATATACAATCAGATGGCACCTTTAGTTAAGGTAAAGATTTTTGTAGAAGCAAAACCAGTAGAAATAGAGAAGATATTTACTGGTGATTCTAATATAGATGAAATTGATTTTGATAATTTAAAGATTCCAATTAAAGTAGAGAAAATAGATAAGAGCTTGTCTGATACAGTTACCCCTACAGGCAAAGCGTTTAAGGGAGATAAGGCAAAGGGAGTAATTACTCTTACATATACTAATACAGAGGGTTGTAATGAAACCAATACTCCGATTACCTTAGCTGCAGGGCAAAGAATAACTGCAACAACAGGGGAGGTATTTGTATTAATTACACAAGCCCAACTCTCATGTCCAGAAATTGTGGATGTTAATGTTGAGGCTTTGGATATAGGTACAGAGTACAACATCAATTCTGGTAAGGCCTTCTCTGTCGCAGGGCACTCTTCTTCCTTACTATCAGGGTTTAACAAGAATACCTTTACAGGAGGTACAAAGGAAGAGTATACCGTTCTTTCTCAGCAAGATTTAGATAAAGCGATAGAATCTTTAACAGAAACAGCAATAGAAGAAATAAAATCTGAGTTAAGAAGTACAGAAAATACTTGGGAGATAATAGAGGACAGTATTAAGAGTGAAGTAGAAAAAGATAGTATAAAGACAGATAAGAAAGTAGGAGAAGAAGCCTCTGTTGTAAATTTAGAGGTCACTCTCAAAGGTAGCGCAACATATTACTCAACTCGGGATTTAAACGAGGGGTTAACGGATCTTCTTCGCGAAGAAGCAATAGTTAACAACCTCTTCGAAACAGAGGACGATATAGAGTTAGAATTAGGAGATAATATAGATAAAGAGATTACTGTTGAAGACTCTGAGGATGATTCTGTACAGATAAAATTGGTAGCACAATCATCTGTAAGACCTAAGATTAATAAAGAAGAGATAGAGAATAAGCTTAAGGGAATGAAGTGGGAGGAGGGATTGCAGTACATTACTACATTGGATTTCTCAGAACAAAAAACTGAGGTTTTATTCATACCTGAAGGATATCCTGACTTCCTAAAAAGATTTCCAAATAGAAGAGGGGGGGTACTTGTCTCTATCATAGAGTTACAGATAAAAGAGTAAAGGCTTTTAATTCAACCAATTTATTGATAAAATTGCATGTTTTATGTACCCGTAGCTCAATTGGATAGAGCAATTGCCTTCTAAGCAGTAGGTTGTCGGTTCGATTCCGGCCGGGTACGCCAGTTTGGGAGAGATGCCTGAGTGGCCGAAAGGACACGCTTGGAAAGCGTGCGTACAGCAATGTACCATGGGTTCGAATCCCATTCTCTCCGCCACCTCTAGATAAAGAATTTCCTTTATAATATATTTAAGATATCTTAAGATTAATCTTAATGTTTTTGTAATGTTAGATGTAATAGGACTACTTTATTTCACTATCTCCAACCTATATCTTTTAGGTTCATTCCCTATACATATATTTGAATTCCTTGATTTAAGGACAGGATATGCAGTAAGTGATTATGCTTTACTCTTTGAAGTAGGAACATACTTTAATGTATCTGCTATTATTACTGGTTTACTGTGTGGTTTAGATGCAATTACTAATCTCAAATACAAAAGAATTAGGAAATCCCTTTACAATATACACGCCATAGCTGCTTTCTCTTTGGTTGGAATAGGGATATTTCCCTTAACAGGAGCAGTAGTTGATACTAATAAGGTGCTACATTGGATATTTGCACTAACATTCATGCTAATATATCCATTAACTAGAATATTTGTACTTAGGTATTTTAATAAGAAGCTTTTTAAGAAACTTTTAATACTTTACATAGGTTTAAATATTGCAGCATTAGGGGTATATATGTATGTCTCTATTAGATATATCGCATATCCCGAGTATCTAATGTGGTTAAATCTTTTGGCTGTTATTATCTTGAGTCAGATAGCAATATCAAAGAAGAAAAAAGAATAATATTACCTTGAGGTAGAGTAAACAGGTAATGATCAAACATCCCTATCAAGAATATAAATAACAGTATTGATATAGATATTCCATTGAGTTTTATACCCTTCACAAAATATCTAAATAGTATATATAGGTAGTATATGCCTAAGAGTATTCCTAATTCTACAAAGTTAAGTATCCATATATTATGTACTGGTTGAAGTAGTAATTTACCTCCTTGAGTAAATGGAATATTTTCTGAGTAGAAACGGAGAGAATTACCTAACCCTGTACCTAGTAGTATATTTTCTTTAAATATTTCAACATTTACCTTTATTAATTCAATTCTGTCACTTAGACTGTTGTCTCCTTGATTAAATATATTTAAAAATCTGTAATAGAGTAGGGAAGTAAAAGA
>DHVL01000034.1 GCA_002412645.1 Candidatus Dojkabacteria bacterium UBA5209
TGCAGCAACTCCTAAAGCTACTGCTCCCAAGAGAGCTAATACTGTTCTAGCAGTAGAGAAAAGTCCGTTAATTTGTGCAACAGTATCTACAACTGATGAGGTACTAAATCCTTTTGCCTCTATCTGAGTTCTAACACTTTCAAGATTAGAATCTTTATCTACTACCACTTTTACCTGTGAATAATTGTCTATACCTAAGGTTTTAAGATGAACGAAGGGTACATAAAACATTGGTGTTATATCATCTGGAGTTACCCCTATTATTTCATACTCAATAGAGGTAGATTCTATTCTTTGCTGATCTCCACTTAAAGATTTATTTATTGAAACAAAATATGTGCTGAATGTTTTACCTAGTGCTTCCTGTTCATTGATATCTAAGACTCTAAGGAAACTTCTGTTTACTACTGCTTCCCTATCCTTTATTGCCTCTGGGAATATTACTTTATGAATTTTCAAGTCATTATCAGAGTCACTTTCTCCTTCTACTTCAATGAATTCTCCAGTTATTAGTTTCTCATCTGCAGAGGTAAGTTCATCATCTGTTAGTATAGTTTCTTCTTCTACTTGAGCTTTGACTGTAGTTGTTAGTTGGTTGTTATCAAAAATATCCCCGATTATAGGGGCAGTTGCTGATTGGGTAAGATATTCCCTAGTTACTCCATATACAGCCATGTCTGTCATAGAGTTGTTAAAATTTACTTTCCCAACAACTGCTATTTGTGGAAGAACATACTCTACAGAAGAAAGTTCTTGGAATGATTCTAATGCCTTATCATCTAAGAAGATATTACTACCTGGTAATACAGCTACGTCAGTTTGTCTCATCTCATCTAACCTTGCAACTCTATTAATTACTAATGATTGTAACCCGTAACCCACTGCAACTAAGAAAACAATACCTGCTATTCCTACTGTCATACCCCCTATTGTTACTATTGATCTGTTCTTTTTTGCTAAGATATTTTTAATTGCGAGATTAATTAGCTCTATTTGTGGTATTTTGTCTTCTTTTCTTTCGTCTAAGATATTAAGAGCTTTATAAAGAGGTTTTTTAAGAAACTCTAAAAATTTTAACTTTGAAGAAATTTTATCTATTGCAAGGTAAAAACCGTATACACTTATTAAAAGTATATATTTAAATATTCTTCCTAAATCTTTAAAGAAAGAAAGAAATTTCTGTCCTATGTTTTTATTTTTCCCCGATGATTTTCTCATATATATTTCTTTTTTTAGTTATCTCTTCTAATTCTTTTTTATCTATTTGAGGGGAGAATATTTTTTGTATTTCTCCATTTAACATTCTTATGCATGTATCTGCATATTTTAGATATTCTAAGTCATGAGTAACCATTAATATTGTTTTACCATCTTTTTTGCTAAAGGTATCTAACATTCTTATTAGTTCTTCTCCTGATTCATAGTCTAAGTTCCCTGTAGGCTCATCAGCAATTATTATCTTAGGATTGGTAATGAATGCTCTTGAGAGTGATACTTTTTGTTGCTGACCACTAGAGAGTTCTGAGGGATGGTATTTTGCCCAATCTAACATATGAACAGATTGTAACATTGTTCTCGCTTTTGCAAGTCTAGTTGGAAGATCTTGTCCCATTAAGGCTAAGGGTAGAGCGGTATTTTCTTCTACATTTAGTGCTTTAACCCAGTTAGGCTGTTGATATACCATACCAATATTCTTTTTTCTAAACCTTGCTACTTCTCCTTCGCTAGCCTGATTATACATATCCTCTCCAAAGACAAAGACTTTACCAGTTGTTGGCTCCTCTAATCCTAGTATGGTGTGTAAAAGGGTAGATTTACCACATCCTGATGGACCATATATTATTGTAAATTCTCCGGCCTTAATCTCAAAGTTTAAGTTTTTCAAAACAGGTACTATTCCACTAGCAACAGTAAATGACTTACTTAGATTTTCTATTTTAATACTACTCTCCACTTTGAATATCCCCTAAGAAGTTAAAGGCCTCTTGAAGTGTTGTGACAACAAGGTAGAATGCGCTATCTGTAGCTTTTGGAGTAATGGTGACTGTATCGATAGATTTACTTTCGTTTCCTGCAGCATCTTTAGATATTGCTCTAAGGTGATATACCTTTGATGGAGTTAATCCTGATATTATTACAACATGGTTAAAGGAAAGATTTCTATCTTCTTGTGTTAATTGAGAATATGATTCTCCAGAGCCCTCTCCATATTCTATTTGGCTTGTTGCAGCTTCATCTGTAGTCCAGGTTACTATTAATTGTGAAGAGGTAGATTGTGATGTGCCTTCAGAATATAATATATTTGTACCCTCTATATTCATTGCAGAAATCTGAGGAGGTCTACTGTCTGAAGATGTTGTTACTCTTATATTCTCAGATTCAGCTTCATTACCTATTACATCTCTACCTCTAACTTTAATTATATATGAGGTGTCTGGTAGTAATCCTTTTATTAGCATCCTATGCTCTCCTTGTACTAAGTCTAACTCTACAATGTCTTGCATTAGTTCGGGGTTCTTTTCTGGGTAGAAAGTAACAATTGAGGATATCTTTGTGTTTGATTCCCATGTGACAAGTAGTGTAGATTCTGCAGTTTTAGCCACCTGTTGAACTAAGACATTAGAGACTCTTGGCCTTGGTAGGGTTTGGAAGTCTAATATTGTTCCAGTATATTCCTCTCCTTCTTCATCAAATGTATTTATTTGGTAGAAATATTTTGTACCATCTTCAAGTTTATCTATCTCTACTGAGTAAGTAGTTTCTAATTTAGAGGTCCCTATCTCTTTAATACCACCAAAGGATGTTGAAGTTCCGTAATATATTTTTACTTTACTTGCATTCTTAGTTGTAAAGTTAATTATGGTACTACTTATACCTAAATTACTTATACGAACTTCTTTTACCTCTGGAGGAGGTTGCGTTGTAAATATCTTTTCGTCACTTTGTCCTGTATTACCATCTTCATCTGTCCATTTAGCACGGTAGAAGTAATCTGTACCCGGATCTAGATTAGAAAGAGGAATCATATGTTCTGTTGTATGTGTTGAAATGGAAGGTTCCCATTCGAAGTAATTACCACTGGCTAATCCGAATGCTATTTTACTATCTGCATTCCTATTTGTTGTCCAACTAATTGTAGCTTTTGTTGTTGTTATTGATGATGCTGCAGGGCCAGAGGTAAGTGTAGGTGGAGAGGTGTATTTTCCTCTTGGAATAATGGTGACAGCATTTGAGTATGAAGGATTTAATATTGATTCGTCTGAGTTGTCCATAGTGCCTACTCTCCAGTAGTATGCTTTTGATTCTGGTACAGTATCAATATGTGCTAAACCAGTTGTTGTTTTTACTGTCTCCCAAGTTTCACCATCTTCTGATCTTTGTAATGTATATGTAAGATCTCCAGTTCCTCTATATACCGGTTCATCCCATATTAATGCTGCTCTCCACATAGAGACATCTTTAATTGAGCTATCAGCAATTATTAAGTTTGTTGGTGGGTCTGGTAATTCAGTATTTAAGAAGAACGTTGAGGATATTGTATTCGTTGGTGAATAGTTATGTGCTTTATCCACAGCTACTACATATATTGTATTTGCTCCTTTTCTTAACCCTGATACTTGAGCTTGTTCTAAAGTAGTTAGTGTTGTTGCTCTGTATGTTGCAGAATTAGATGTTATTGTTGCATATGACATTGGTGGGGGAGTATTAATCATGTAGTAGTATGTTTCTAATTCATTTCCTTCTGATACTATTGCATCTGGCCAACTAAAACCAAAACTGTTTTCATTACTCTGTGTTGGTGTTACTGTTACCTGTTCACCTTCTGCGAATTTAGGTGCTTCTCCTCCATAGTTAATGTTTACTGTTCTTAACTCTGATACNNCTAATATTTTGTGGTAAGTAAAATGGTTGCTCAGAGTCCAATGATTTATATGTTAATCCTGTTGTTTCATCTGTTAAATCTCCATACCAAACATCTCTTGTATTAAGTGCATATTGGAATCCTAATAATTGGGAGTGTAAATCACTTCCTCCATTTGCTTCTGATATTGGCCATGTAAAGTACATATCAGCTGTACTTGAGAAAGTGCTGCTAGGGGCCGAAATCGAAGAAACATTTTGTGGAGGTGTATTATCGAATTTAAAGGAAACGAAACTTGTTCCTTCTGGTCCTTCATATATATTATTTGCTATATCAACTGTTTTTACTTTAAAGTAGTATTTTTCATTACTTGATGTTAACCACTCATGGCTTCTTAATGCAGAATTAGCAAAATCTATGGAGGTATCTGCAGTTATGAAGTCACATGTAGTACCTGTAGTACTGATTGGTGATGTTCCTAGTAGACCCTTTTCTGTAGCAGGATTACCTTCGCTATCTTGACCTAAGTAAAGACAGTATCCTTTTACTCCCTGTTGATCATTACCAGCATCCCATTCAAAGTAAAGATCATTTCTATTAAACCATGTTGGTTCTGCTGCTTGAGTATATTCATTTAACCCTCCAATATGTGATTTCATGCGTGTATTAGAAGCATTAGAGGGTTTAGAGAGATCTATAATGAAAGGGGGTTCTCCACTTGCTATACTCCATTCCGATTGTGACCCCTTACTATCTATACTCTTTACTCTCCAGTAATATTCTCCTGCAACCAATTCTTGATCTTGTGCTCCTGTGTTGTAAGTTCCTTCTCCTACTGCTTGACCTACAGTAAATGACTGTACTCCTTGTGCTCCTACTGCGGAGATGTAATCTAGGATTACAGTAGTAAATTCTATAGTTGTATCTATTTGTATTTGATACCCTATTCCATCTGCAGTGTTAGGATCAGTTAACACAAAATCAAA
>DHVL01000033.1 GCA_002412645.1 Candidatus Dojkabacteria bacterium UBA5209
GCCATATCAAGCTTCTGTAATATTCTGTCATTTACATGTGGTATATCTGCAGTAATTAACTCAGGACCTAGTTCTGTATCTCTTACTTCTACTTTATGCTCTCTGATGTGGATAGATGTGAGTAAATCTTCTCTTACAACTCTTTCTGAGATTACAACAGCATCTTCATAGTTGTAACCTTCATAGAACATTAATGCTGCTCTTAGGTTTGTACCTATTGCCAACTCTCCATCTACCATTGTAGGACCATCTACTAATACATCCCCTTTCTTAAATTTCTGTTCTGGTTGCACTGCTGGCTTCTGACTGAAGCATGTATTGTCATTAGATCTGTAGAAATTTACTAGCTTGTAATCCTTTATTCCTGCTTTCTTGTATTTTACAGATACGCGACCTGCATCTACATATACTACTTCTCCATCTTCATCAGCAAATATTCCCCAGTTTGATTGTCTTGCAACAATTTCCTCTACTCCTGTACCTACGAGTGGAGCTTCCTGCTTTATCAATGGGACACCTTGTCTCTGCATATTTGCACCTGCTAAAGCACGCATAGCGTCATCATGAGATACAAATGGAATTAAAGCCATACCTAAACCTGCTTGCTGATATGTAAGAACATCTACATGTGTAACTAGATTTACATCCTCTAAGATGAAATCACCTTCATGTCTTACTGGTACCAATGCCTCTGTGATATTGTTGTAATCGTCGGTTTGGATAGAGGCAATACTAATATATTTACTCTCTTCCTCTAAGGAATCAAAGTAATCATACTCCTCTGCAATGAATGGTTTTACTTTAACATTTTTAATTTCTTTTTTGTTTGCAATTTTCTCCGCAATTTCCTTTGTAATTAATGTTCCCTTCTTAGCTATACCTGTAATACTTTCATCTAGTATTCTGTTAAGTAAATCTTTTTTTGTATTCTTTACTTCACTTAATACTTTTCTGTAAGGAGATTCTAAGAAACCATACCCATTTATTCTTGCCAATATTGCTAACTGTGTGACAACACCAATATTAGAACTTTCAGGACTGGTTACTGGGTCAAACTTGGAATATTGAGAGTTATGTACTTCACGGATTGAGAATGTAGCTCTATCTTTAATGATACCCCCTGGACCTGCTGCTGTTACCTTTCTCTTGTTCTCTAGTTCAGCTAATATATTGGTCTGATCCATGAATGTTGAGAGTTGGTTTGCACCAAAGAAGGACTGAATGGAAGCTGCAATTGGTTTTGTACCTACCAACATGGAAGGTGTAACCTTAGCATCTTGACCATACAAGCTCATCTTGTCCTTAATATTTTTTTCTAATCTTCTAATACCTGCGAGTAATTGTCTCTCTAATACTTCTCCTACACTTCTAATCCTTCTGTTACAAAGATGATCGATATCATCGGAATCTTCAACTCCGTTATTAATATTTATCAACTTTCTTACAATTCTAATTATATCGTCTGGGTAAAGTACTGCTTCATCTGGATTATCTACATCATATGATGTACCAAGCTTTCTGTTTAACTGATATCTACCAATCTTTCCTAAATCAAATTTCCTTTTGTTAAAGAAATTACTCTTAATATATTTTTCTGCACTATCAAGTGTAACTGACTCGTCAGGTCTTAATTTGTTGTATATACTGATAATGGCGTCTTCTTTACTCTTAGTGAAATCTCTGGCAAGTGTTGCCTCTATATATTTGTACTCTTCATTAGTATCAACATCTTTAAAAAGTTTTAATATCTCTTGATCAGTTTCATATCCAAGGACTCTTAAGAATTCAGTAATTAATACTCTTGGTCTCTTTGGAAGAATACGCATAGAGATGACATTGTATTTGTTTACCTCTATCTCATACCATGGTCCTCTCCCTGGCATTAATCTTGCTTTGTAAAGGGTTCTGTAAGGTAATGCATCAGCTTCTTCAAAAAGAACACCCTCTGCTCTTACAATCTGGTGAGTTACTACTCTTCTAACACCGTTAACAACAAAAGCCCCATCATCAGTCATCATGGGTAAATCAGCAACAAATATCTCTTGTTCTTTAATCTCTCCTGTTTTGTTGTTTAGAAGTTGTACAGTAGCATATACTGGAAGTTCATATGAAAGGCCTTTTGCAATTGCTTCCTCTATTCCTCTATATGGTTCACCATATCTAAAGGATTTAAATTCAAGAGTCCACATTCGTTCCATTGTATCCTTAACAGGATTTATCTCTTCGAAGAGTCTCTTGAACCCGTTCTCGTAGAAATCTTTAAAAGATGTCTTCTGAGCTTCAATCAGGCTAGGTATTTCAAAAGACGAGGAAAATCCCTTACCTAGGTTTATTCTGGAAGCTCTGTTGCGCTTGGGTTCTACCATAGGACAATTATTTATAGGTTATAAATTACATGCATGTAAAAGAGGAGCCTACATACCACATTAGAAATGGATTATAGAAAAGGCAATAACCCCTTTAATTAAAGCAAAATTAGATAACTCTGGGGAGTTTAGCATATTTATTCAAGATAGTCAAAGGATTTTTGTGCTTTTAGACTGTATATATATAAAGAAATAATATAATATGGTATAACCTTTGTCAAAAGGTAAATATTCCTCTATTATTATATATATTCTAATAAATACTAAAATGCCCCGAAAAAAGAAAGCAAAAAACATAAATATAAAAAGTTCTGAAACAAAGATATTCTTTGGATTAATACTCTTTGTATTAGGAGTTGCACTCCTCATAGCTCCCATAGTTAATCAACAAGCAGATATATTTATACATATCTCTAGACTGCTTGGCTGGCCATCTACAGTATGGGGAATAGCCACACTGTATCTTTCTATTAATCTTCTTACTCAAGGTAAAAGCTGTAAAAGTTGGGGAAGATTAACAGGCCTTTCAATACTAGCAATAACCCTAAATACCCTCTTTACATTTTGGCTACCTAAAGAAACTCTAGAAATATCTACAACATTAGAGAGAGCTGGTGGAACTTTTGGAAAGATTTTACATTTAGCAATAAACAATACATTTGGAGAAATAATAGAG
>DHVL01000010.1:0-1012 GCA_002412645.1 Candidatus Dojkabacteria bacterium UBA5209
TCGGTATTGCCCATGAGTATGTTTCGTAATCTAGAAAATGTATTGGATATTTTAAATCCTCAATATCTTTTAGTATTAAATCCTTGTTTATATATGGTTTATTCTGTTTTGCCACCTCTATCTGTTTATACTGTTTCTCACTTAACTTAAAAGTAGAGGGTACATCTGTAATATCTAAAATTCCCATCTCTCTTAAAGTACGTAATTTCTTCTCATTACTATTTGCAATGTCATATATTGAATATTGTGGTAGATTAGGGTGACAAAGAGATATACACGGACAATCTTTTGGTTTATGACATTCTATTAATCCTCTTGGTGTATCACTTTTTAATACTATCAATGCTTCTGCAATTAACCCTTCTATTAATCCCAAATTCTTCTTAACATATTCTGTCATATCTTCTACTACAAACAGTTCTTTAAGATTAATATCTCCTTTCCTTTCATACTCTTTGTTTAGATACAGGAGATATATTCTATCTACACTACTACTTTTACTTGCAACAAAGTATTGAAAAAGTACATCATATTTATCCTCTTTCTCTATCTTAGTACTACTCTTAACCTCGTATATACTATCCCCTATCGTTATATCTGCTTTACTTAGCAATTGTTCATATTTAAATTCTTTTTGAAATTCTACCCCCTTATCTATATATCTTCTTGCATACTCTCTTGCTAATGCTTCAACCTCATATCCTTGTTTGGCTAAATGTTGATCATATTGAGAGAATTCTACCTTGTATTTATCATTTACTTTTGCCCAGAGATGCATAGGGGCTTCCATATATATTTTGAAATCTGTTTTTGTAAGCATGTTTTATTATATATGTACTTTTTTTTAATTACTATCTTGCTATATTAATATTTTGATTGTAGAATATCTTATCAAAGGCATTGATACTTCCTTTCTAAAAATGGTCGCCTTTAAGGAAGAGTAGCTAGTGGCGAAACCGATTGATGATATATATATAAACTATCATTACATCGGTTATGCAAAGTAAACTTA
>DHVL01000010.1:1084-18289 GCA_002412645.1 Candidatus Dojkabacteria bacterium UBA5209
TTTACAAGGAGGTTTGTGATAAAGGATGTCCAACTAGAACATTTGAAACAGAGAGATATGTTTGTCCTAATGGTTACTCTTTGGTTAATAAAGTTTGGTGTTATAAAAAGAATCATTCATTAAAAGCTGCTACAAAAGAAACCTTTGGTCCTATTGAAGTACAGTATGGAACTAGATCACGAGATCCAAATAAATGTCATAGGCCAAATGTTCATAATCTTCAAGTGCCTGTGTGGGCAAGAGATGATTACAATACAAAACTACCAGAACATTTAAGCTTTGTTGACGTTAATTGTAGGCAAGAATTAGATGGCTATGAAACTGTAGCTTGTAATGATGCTCCTATTATAGCTTGTGAAGAACAGTGTCCAACAGTGTGTGGTTACGAAGGAGGTCTAGTTCCTGATGGGCAGGGAGGGTATAAAGAGTGCCCAGCAACTAACTCATGTTCTACACACAGATGGTGTTTTCCAACAGATTCAGAGGAAAGTACTACAGGATACATTGTAGAGGCTATTTCTATAGATACTACTCCTGAGATTGGAAAGCCTTGGGAATCAGGTAAGATGATAGACAAGTACTGTGCATATGAAGCAGAGGGGGAGTGTCCAATACAGTGTGATTATGAGGGAGGAGATGAAGTCCCTGACGGACAAGGTGGTTATAAAATATGTCCTGCAACCGCAGCTTGTATAGATGATACTGATGACGAAGGAGAGGTATTGGGTGGATCTACAACAGCTGAGGTTAAAGGTACAACTACTGTTGTATTAGCATCTACAGCAGGAGGTGATAGATCTACAGTATTCCTAATACAATCTCTACTACTTCTTGTTACTGGTTTTTCACTAATCTATGTAGGTAAAGAATATTTAAATAGGTATGAAATTTAAGATATTAAATACAACGATAGCGGTACTAATATTAGCTACCGCTATCTATACCATAGTTGTATTTATCCCTAACAGTAGGGAAGATTTAGTAAATAGTGAAGTATATGCAGTAGTTGATTCTAATATACCTTCTCAAGAGGAAAAAGTTAACCCTTTATCCACCCTCCTTCCTTTTGAGAAGGATCAAACATATCTTCTTACCTTCTATCTCTTAAACAGAGATGTCCCTACTAAGTGGCAAGGTAAAGATATATATCTTAAATATACATCTTTAGGGGAGTATACAGAGGATATGGTTGCCCAATTAAATGATTTATTAAAAGGTGATTACAAATGGCAAAGGCAGTTAGATGAAGACAGAAACATCATACTAGGAGGACCTCTCTTTCTTAAAGATGATATATATCAACTACATACTCATAACGGATTATCTTTTGGAGTAAGGCATTATCTTTTTGGTGACCTTTTACATTTACTTTATTCTAAGGAAGAACTAGAGGGTACAAAGATTATGCTTGGTGATATTGTACTAGAAGCAGTATGGAGTAAAGATACTAGAGTATTAGAAGACAATACTACTCCTGCAGGTGCAGATTTAATAATATCTACATGTTTAGAGAGGGATGGAGATAGGAGATTAATATCTGGTTGGAAGCTTACTCAACCAGGAGGTTCACAGTAGCCTCCTCACTTGCTTGAAATTCTCCAGTATATTCATACTCCTGCATTACTTGTGCACATACTGTATCAGCATCAGGGACCTGTACACTGACAGTAATTGATACTTGCTCAGGATAGCTTTCTGCTACAGTTGCATTTGTAGTCACGTTGTAACATGGATTTGGTAATTGTCCTACTACTGTATACTCCCATTTACTATCATTTTTGTATGTAGCGCTGAGGGTAAAATTATCTACTGTAATCTTTGTTACAGAACTATCTACTAGCTCGTTTCCTTTCTCTTCACCATATCCTGTTAACATGGCGTATGCAAAGAAACCAATGGAGAGTAAGAGTAAGATAGCAAGAAACATTTTCTGCTGTCTATTCATCAACATGATTTAAAATATTAGATATTTGAGAGTCAAAGAAGGTGAATATCTTCTCCAATATATTTAAGATAAAGGTATCAAATGATTCTAAGATATGCAAGAATTTCATAAGGGAAGTATCGTCTTCTTGTATATCTCCCAATCCTTTGACATCTTCGCCTAATGCATCTTGTATACCTAAAACATTTTCATCTTCTTGTTCAAACAGCAATATCTGTTCTTCTGTTTCATCTTGTGTACCAAGTACATCATTTAGAAGGAGAGAGTGTTGTAACTGTTGAGTATCTAATGGTACTTCTTCTGGAGTAATTAGGTAGGATATTGTAGAGTATTCTTTAATTACATTAGTTCCATCTCCATCATTTGCTAAGACAAGAGAAGTTTCTAGGAAGAATACCTGTGCTAACCCTGCTACTTTACTCTTAAAGTAGATAGTTCCAAAAAGACCATCTGGTCCATTAAAACCTGGATTTGGTAATCCTCCACTTAATCTTGCATATCCTAAATCATTGTTATACTCTTTTTGTAAAAATACTGATGCAAAGGAGCCCTTAGTAGAGATATCTACTACCTCTAATCTCTCTTTATCAAACCCAATATCTGCTTGTATTGCATTAATAGGGGTTTCTATTCCTGCTAATTTAATTTCCATACCAAAGATTTCTCCCTTCATGTACTGTGCTTGGCTTGGTATTACAAAACTAACAGTTTTTTCACTTGGAGGACTCACTATTCCCTGTAAAACCTTACTTTCTACATATACAAGCCCGACAGAAAGAACGGAGATCATGATCATATAGAAGGAAGTTCTCCATGCGGACTTTAACGTCTTAGCGTATGTACCTTCCTGTTTCTCTTTTATTTTATTACAAGTCTTACAATATTCTCCCTCCTTTTTACTCATACATGAGGCACAGATAGTAGACTTAGGAAAAAAGAACCATAGTATTATGTGTGCAAGGGCAATAAAGAAACCCAATAGTGCAAAAAAGTGTACTAGAAACCATGCTCCTACGACCATTAATGTTATCTTAAAAAATCCTCTTACTAGTTCTAATATCCTTAAATTAGCCATTATTTAGTATGATATAAAAGAATTGAGAAATCAACAATATCACATACAGTATCATCATTTAAGTCGCATGAAAGCTCTTCTTCTCCCTGCCTATATTGTCTCCAATATTTACCCCAAAGTAGTACTGATTGTCTAAATTCATAATCATCTATTATTCCGTTTCCATCAAAATCGAAAAGTTTTAGATATGGTAATGTAGGAGCTACAATTATTATTGGCTCCTTCCTATTTACAACATCCTCAATTATTTGTTCAATAATTTCTTCTTCTGTAGGGGGTTCAGGTTCTGGGGGTTGTGGAATGATACATTCGTATGTGTCATAGCTACAACTATTATCACAGTATACTTCCCCTCCTTCATATCCTAGATCAGAGCATGAGAGTTGAGTAAAGGTTGTTGGTTCACAGTCTTCCCCTCCTTCTACTACTTCATTACCACAAATAGAGATTTTAACACTAGCTTCTACAGTAGAGCTTTGTGCATATATATTACCTTTTTCAAAAAGAAAAAAAGAAACTGTTAAGAACAGTATTAAAGCTACTATTAGTTTTACTTGTTCTTTGGTGTATAACCTCATTATTCATCTGACTTCTCATCTGATTTCTTGAGTTTAATATCGATATTTAGATATTTCTTTGTTACAACTAATACAACAATAGCTCCTAATATCAATGTTACTCTTCCTGACCATGGAGCATAGTAATTCCATAGNNAAAATATAGCTTAGAAGCAGCAGCAATACCTACTGTAGCTCCTCCTGTTTCTGCATTATTACTTAATGGATATGCTTCTACATATGCGAAGTATTTACCAGGTACAACTTTAACTGGCAAATCTAAAGTAATATCCACAACCTGAATCTGTCCTGGCTCAAGTGAGAACTCACTTGGGGAGAATTTAAACCATTCTGCTTCAGGTCTAATTTCTTCCTGCTGATTATGGTATGTAATTTTTAGAGAATAGCTTCCTTCTATATCCCCTGTATTAATTACTGATATTGAGGGTAATCTATATATAGTTCCTGGCATCAATCCTTCGTCTACTTCTATCTTTCCTGTTCCTACTCCGACCCCGATTTTTGCTTCTGTTTGTAAAGGAAATACTATTGCTAAAGCTACTAGGGCAAGTACTACTATATTCAGATTTTTTAACATATTTTTAAGTAAACAAATTTTTTATTTCTGCATTATATCACTATTCAGCTACTGCTTGTACTGTGACATTTACACTCTGTTGTGTAAAAACAGATGATGAAGTTGGCGCTGTAATATTCAAATCTAAAGATCTAGTTGCACTTGCTGCTACGCCAGTTGCTAATTGGTCGTAATCAACAGTTAAAGCTGTGTATCCTGTTGGATATGATGAACATCCACTAGTACAGAAAGAATGGACAAACGTATCAGGAGCTGCAGTAGCTCCTAGTGTCCAGTTTGCACTATTTGAGCCAGAAATGTTAATTGTAATTGGTACATTCCCGTCATTTGTTATTGTTTGAGTGTCAGTTAAGTCAACAGTAGATTTATTTGAAGAAGCTGCTATTGTTCCATATGCTATTTGACCATCACTAACAGAAAGGGAAACATTTTGTAAGGTGACAGTTGCAGTTACACTATCTGTTGTCTGTGCAAAAACAATATCACTATAATAAAAACCTAATGCAAATACAGATAATATTAATACTGTGAATACTTTCTTAAACATAAGGGCAATTTATAAAAAATTAATAACTTCTATATCTTAGAGGTAATAATATACTCATGTCAAGAAAAAAAATTATTTCTTTTTTCTACTCTTTCTTTCTTCATATTTGTAGATAACAATAGACCATATACCACCAGACATAATTAAAATACCAGCTACTGACATAACAGTATCAAAATATATTTCACCTAAGTTAGCTATATATCCTCCTAATATACATATGAATCCAGTAGATACACTCATTATCACTTCATATATACTGTACTGTCTTCCTTCTCTTCCGTTATCTATATTTAATGCAAAAAGTTTTCTCCAAGTAGTTACATTCATAGAGGCACCGAGTCCGAATATGAATTGTAAAAAGTAATATTGATATTGAGATGTAATATATGGGTAAAGGAGGAATGGAAAACCCATTAGTAAGATACCTACGAGGAGTATGAGTATTTCATCTTTGTCTTGTTTATACTTGTCTGTTAATATACCGAGAGGTATTTGAAGTGATGCTCTTGTAAAGAAATATATTGAGGTACCTATACCTACAAACTGTACGACATCTTCCCCAAGCTTAGATGCAAGGTAAAGTCCTGCTAGCATTGAGATTATGGTATATGGTCCCCATGTAAAAACATCTGAAAGACTAAGGTATATAACTACTTTATTGATTTTGGGCAGCTTCATTATCTTTTAGTGTATCTTTTTTGAATATCTGTGTAAATAGATGTTTATTTTACCCAGGTGTCCTTTATATCTATATATTCAGGTTCAGAAATCGTGACTCTTAATACTTCCCCATTCTTCATTTTGTATAGGGAATCGTCTTCTCTGTAATAGCTAAGATATTTATCATCATGGGTATTAAAGAATATATGTGTATCAAGCTTTGAAGTACGTATTGCTCTTACTCCGGGTTCTGTTGTAACTCCGTAAATTACTATTTCTCCAATTTGGTACTGACCATATTCTCTTGTTTTTAAATTGTATTCTTTGTAATATACTACCTTTCCACCTTCAAATATTACTTCAATTTCATTTGTTTTTCCTCTTACGTCAATTAATTGAGTACCTAAAGATTTTAAATATTCACTTATGTCTGGAAAACCTTCAGGTAGAGGAGACACAGCATCAATGAAAAGAGTGTCTTTTATTTCTCCCGGATCTACAAAATTGGTTAAAAGTATATTGTAAGGAATTTCACTATTTTTAGTAGTATTTCCTTCTGGGGTATAATCTTTGAAAAGAGATTCTTGTATTAGCTCTTTTTCCATATATTAAGAAGTATAAATTTATTTGGGACTTATAGTATCATTATATATACATGTGTTTAGTATATACTGTCAACCAGTTTAAGAAATAATTCCACCACCTACTACAATATCATTGTCATAAAAGACAATAGACTGACCTTTTGTAGGAGCTCTCTGTTCTCTTATAAAGGTAACTTTCACTTTGTTATCATCAATAGGTTGTATTACTGCATTATCTTCTTTTGCTTTGTATCTAATCTTAGCTTTAATATTCATAGGTTCTATTAATTGTTCTATGG
Source organism: Candidatus Dojkabacteria bacterium UBA5209 (assembly GCA_002412645.1). GTDB lineage: Bacteria > Patescibacteriota > Dojkabacteria > SC72 > SC72 > UBA5209. The sequence goes on from DHVL01000010.1 coordinate 7,353, forward strand.
ATATCCAGTTAAGATCCTCTGCATAGACTTCTTTGCTAAGTAAGTCTTCATTCTCACCTAGTATAATTCTGTTATTCTCAGCATCTATATCTAATACAAAAAGAGGTTTACCTGTAGATATTCCTAATCCTCTTCTTTGTCCTATTGTGTATTTTGTAATACCTTGATGAGATCCCAATACATTACCCTGTGTATCTACGAATTCCCCTGTATTTGGTTTTTTACCTGTATGCTCTTTAATAAAGCGGTAGTGATCATTGTCATCGATAAAGCATATCTCTTGACTATCTGGTTTAGATGCAACAGAGAATCCTATCTTTCCTGCTATTTCTCTTACCTCACTTTTTTTGTATTTACCTAGAGGAAAGAGAGTTTTTGAGAGTTGTTCTTGAGTAAGATTGTAGAGTACATAGCTTTGGTCTTTAGTATCATCGACTGATTTCTTCAGTAAGTATCTATCACCTTTCTTTTCTATAATTGCATAGTGACCTGTTGCAATGTAATCAATGTCCATACTTTTTGCTTTGTCTAAAAGGGAACCGAACTTTACATACTTATTACAAGCTATACACGGATTGGGAGTTCTTCCAGATTCATACTCTTTTACAAAGTACTCTATTACATACTTTTTAAAATCTTCTTTCATATTGAAAACATAGAAAGGAATCTTTAGCATATTGGCAACTCTTCTGGCATCTTCTACGGAGCTAAGAGAGCAACATCCATCTTCATGAGAGGTATCTGTCCATACTTGCATGTGTACCCCTATTACATCATATCCTTGCTCTTTTAGTAGGTATGCACTTACACAACTATCTACTCCCCCACTCATTCCTAGCATTACCTTTTTCTTACTTCTTCTCTCCATTTTGCTTTTCTCTGTAATTGTCTATTGCTGCTTTAACTGCAGATTCTGCTAAATTAGAGCAATGCATTTTTACAGGTGGTAATCCATCTAATGCTTCTGCTACTCTTTGATTAGTTATCTTCATTGCTTCTTCTATGGTTTTACCTTTGATTAATTCTGTAACCATACTGCTGGTGGCTACTGCCGCACCACATCCAAATGTTTGAAATTTAACATCCACTATTACTTCATCTTCTATTTTCATATACATTTTCATAATGTCTCCACATCTTGCATTACCAACCTCTCCAACTGCATTTGCATCTTCTAGTGTTCCTACATTTCTAGGGTTGAAAAAATGATCCATAACTTTTTCACTATATCCTTCCATATTATTAATGTTTTGAAATTAATGGGGACATATCTCTTAATCTTTGTACTATTGGAGGAAGTATATCTAAGAGATATTCTACGTCATCTTTACTATTTTCAGTAGAGAATGTAAGTCTAAGAGAACCATGTGCTATCTCATGTGGTAGACCTATTGCTAGTAGTACATGTGAAGGGTCTAGAGAGCCAGAGGTACACGCAGAGCCACTAGATGCACATACTCCTTTCATGTCCAGCAGGAGTAATATTGACTCTCCTTCTATATATTTAAAACAGACATTTACATTTCCTGGTAATCTCTTTTGTAAATCTCCATTTACTCTTGTATCTGGTATTTTTTCAAGTAGTCCTTTAATGGTCATATCTCTTAGCTCAATTAGTTTCTTGCTCTTTTTTTCTATATCTTTGGTTGCAATCTCTATTGCTTTACCAAGACCAACTATACCGGCAACATTTTCAGTTCCTGCTCTTCTGTTTCTCTCTTGTGCTCCTCCGTGTAAGAAAGCTTCTATATTTACTCCTCTTCTTATATACAATGCTCCTACTCCCTTTGGGCCATTAAACTTATGTGCTGAAAGAGAGAGTAAATCTATATTTAACTCATTCACATCTATTGGGATATTTCCTACTGCTTGTACAGCATCTGTATGAAAATATATTCCTTTTTCTTTGGTAATTTCCCCTATCTCTTTAATTGGTTGTACTGTTCCAATTTCATTGTTAGCAAACATAACAGATACTAGTATAGTGTCTTTTCTAAGTGCTTTTTTGAAATCATTAACATCAACAATTCCATTTTCTTTTACAGGTAGGTATGTAACTTCAAATCCATTCTTCTCTAAGTATTGGCATGTATGAAGTACAGCGTGATGTTCTATGTTCGTAGTTATAATATGGTTGCCCTTCTTTCTATTTGCAAACGCTACTCCTTTAATAGCCCAATTATCTGATTCCGTTCCTCCATTAGTGAAAAATATTTCACTAGAGTTTGCATTTAGTGCATTAGCTACTCTATCTCTGGCTTTATCTATAGCTTTTCTACTTTCTCTTCCAATGCTGTATATACTAGAAGCGTTACCATACATATCTTTTAAATATGGCATCATTTCATCCAAAACTATCGGATTTAACTTTGTTGTAGCTGAATTGTCTAGGTAAATATTTTTTGACATGGTAAGAGATATTTTACCATGTATTTATCCTGTCTTACTAATTTAAATTTCTCTGCTGTCATATGCCCAATGAAGTAATGCCTGCCTTTGCTTTCTCCTACATTGTAAATCTCCTCTTTTACACCCCTTCTTTATACCTCCAATATGTCTTTTCATCGCTTTCCATCTTTTAATTTGTCTTTTGTCTTCCTTGGGTAATCTTCTTCCCATGTAATATCTGCAATACCACTGAAACCATCCTCTAGGATCATCTTCATATATCCACCCTTTCTCTTGCCAATATTTTAGGGGTAGGCTTGCATCTACTTTAAAGTAATTAAGTAATGGATTTCTATTAATTGGAGAAAGCTTTGCTTTAGTAAACCAATCTTTGGGGAATTCATTTTGACAATCTGTCATATATTTACCTCCAAATATCCCAAGCTTAAGAAGCTGTTTTGGAGTTAATTCGGGCTTAAATTCTGGGTCAAAGTTTTTACCAATTGGTTCTGTTAGAAAATATGTATACCCATTTTGCATTCTGTCATATACAACAACTCCTTTTTTCATATGTATATTGTATATCTTAGTGAGGGATATTTAAATATCTTCTTGATTTTACATTTCTTACCCTGTAGTATTTGGAATTACTAAATATACATGAACGTGCATATGCTAGAAACAGAAAACCAGAACATGGAGCTTGTAGAAGACCTCTCAGAGAAATATCCTTCTTTGTATTTAGGAGAGCCATTTCAAGGAGATTTTTCTGGTATGAATACATGTGAGGCAAAGTTTGTAGATATCTTGTTAGAAAGAGATTTGATTGTATTTAGAGAGCCATTAATTGCTAATGTAGACTGTGTTCCTGACTTCTTTGTTTACAATCCTAAAAGAGGAAGTGGTAAGTTAGTAGAGATTACTTTGATGCCAAGAAATGGGAATGGAGGAAATGGATTTAAGACCAAAGTACGTAAAGCAAGACAGAATGAAAGCTTAGCAAGTACAGGTATCCCTTATGTTGTTTTGTACAGAGAAGAATTAGAAAAAGTAAGAGATTACTGCCGATGGGATCTATTTTAACAAAAGTAGCCCAGGCCTATCACTTTTTCCTATGCTCAAGCTCTTTTAGTAGGCTGTAGCCTACCTGTTAGATATGTGATACATTATTGTTGTATGTTAAACATTGAACCAGAATATTTACAGATATTTTTAGTGATAGTTTCGGCTCTTATTCTTTTTCTTTACGCTATTGAGAATCTTAGTCATGAGTTTCAAACATTGGCTTCTGACAAGTTTAGGGATTTGATAGCGAAGGTCTCGAGAAACAGGTTCTTGGGTATTCTCGTAGGTGCTGTTTCCACAGCTGTTATTCAATCTTCATCTGCAGTCTCTGTTATTGCTGTAATTCTTGTTAATACAGGAGTTCTTTCTTTTAGAAATAGCTTGGGAGTTATTTTTGGTACGAATATTGGTACTACTATTACTGCTCAGCTTGCTCTTGTTAGTTCTACTGCTCTTGCTCCAATATTAATTATTCTTGGTACTTTGCTTAAGTTTGCAGGAAAAAATTTTAAGCTTGTTGGTAAACCTATCTTCTTTCTAGGTTTTATTCTTTTTACTCTTAATTTACTCTCCTCTGCTATTGCTCCATTGAGTGAAAACAGAGATATTGTTGAATTGTTTGCTACCCTTTCTAATCCTTTAATTGCTTACAGTGTAAGTGCACTGTTTACAGCTATTATTCATTCAAGTTCTGTGACTTCTGGTATTATAGTTATTCTTGCTTTACAGGGTATTATCCCTATCGAAGTTGCTATTCCTATGATTTTGGGTGCTAACGTTGGTTCTAGTATTACTTCTTTTGTTGCATCTTCAAGGCTCTCTTTGCACTCTAGAAGAGCAGGTATTGCTAATGTACTGTTCAATCTGATAGGGACTTCGATATTTATGATTTTCTTACCTTTCTATATATCTTTTCTCGAATCTATTACAGATGGTGTAGCAAAGCAGGCAGCATTAGCTCATCTCCTTTTCAATCTCTTTAATACGGGTGTATTCCTTCTACTTTTGGATCCCTTTGAGAAGTTGATAATAAGGTTGATACCTGGAGATGAGGAAGAGGTTTTGTTTAAGCCTAAATATCTCAATGGCGATCATGATCAGCCTAAAACTCAAATTCAAAATATTAAGAGAGAATTAATCTACTCTATTGAAAACACTCTTAAGATATATGAAGAAGCTATTGGTATTTACTATCATCCAGATCAAAAATCATTAATGAAAATTCAAAAGTTAGAGACATTGAATGATTACCTTGATGATCAGATTACTAACGCTATTGTCAAACTTGCTAAAAACAAACTCTCCATTGTGGATGCACATAGTAGTGTGTTGCTTGTTAAAATATCCAACACTATCGAACAGATTGGAGACTTAGGTCAGGATTTCTCAGATATCTTTATCAGAATGCATGAGCTTGGTTTTGACAGTAAGGATGTGTGTATAGATCAGATTAGTACTCTTCATTCAAAATATCTTGAGCTACTTCGGGAGTTAATTCCTTTGATTTTAGAACCTTCAGAGGAAAAGATATTAGGGATTAAAGAGAAAGAGCTAGAGTTAACTGCTAATACAAAGGAACATTTTGATATACATGTTAAAAAATTACAGGAAGAAGAGGATTACAATGGTAATATCTTTGTAGACTCTATCTCTATTCTAGAGTTAGCTACTTCCAAGGTTAGAGAGATTAGAAAGCTAATGGAGGTATAAAAAAAAGAACAGCACACCAAACTGCACTGTTCAAACCAGGAACCCGTGCATCTCAACACAGGAATTAGCCTAAATAGAATAATAGATTAGTTTTTACACCAACCAACTACTTAGGTGTAAGTAGCGCAAGCTACAAACATATAATTCTCATCCACGGTAGTGAGGGTAAAGATGATTGGATCAATACCAACACAGCTGTCTCAAGGACCAACCGTTAGGATTTAAATCTCCTAGCATCTTTAAATTACATATCTTGCGATTTAATGTCAAGATATTTTAATGAGGATTTTTACTAAGGGTTAATTTAGTAATGAGAAGAAGTGAGTTTAGTATCTTTCTTTTCATATCTTAACCCCTCACACTACAGGTCTTAAATTCGTTTGTTTTTAAATGGTGTATAATTAAAAATAAAATTAGAAGTAAGTATATGTTGAGTAATTTCTTAATTGTATTTCTAGTAATTTTTTTCTTACAGGTTCTTTTCTTCATATATGCTGCTATTAAAAAAACAGATATTGTTACAGATCTTTCATACGGTTTAACATTTGTAATTGGTTCATTTACTTCCCTACTTCTTGGATATTCACATATTTCTACATTTAAATGGCTACTTTTCTTTTTAATTGCTCTTTGGGGTATTCGCCTAGCAGGATTTCTTTTAGTAAGAATATTAAAAATGGGTAAAGATAGTAGATTTGATGGTATTAGAGAAGATCCTCTTAAATTTGCATCTTTTTGGATACTTCAAGCAATCTCTGTGTTTATAATTCTTTTGCCAAGTATATATACACTCTTACTTCCTATTAGTATGGAGATGAGCATTTTTTCTTATGTAGGTTTCTTAATCGCAATATTTGGGATATTGATAGAGAGTATTGCTGATATGCAAAAGTTTGTATTTAAGAATAAAGGGGAGAACAAAGGGAAGTGGATAAGTAGTGGGCTTTGGAAATACTCAAGACACCCAAACTATCTAGGGGAGATATTAATGTGGTTAGGTGTCTTTGTATACGTACTTCCATATCTTAATGGTCTAGCTATTTTCACTTTTCTTTCACCTGTATATATTACCTACTTGCTACTTTTTGTAACAGGGGTTGCTAAGTTAGAGCAAGAGAATAAAGAAAGATATAAGGGTAATTCTCAATTTGAAGAGTATGTGAGAAAGACTGGGCTTCTTTTACCTAAAATTTTTGTTAAGAAAAAGTGAAGGGATTGGTAAATAAGGCGTTGGTATTAATTGCGTTTTTGATACTACTAACTGTAGTAGTAAGTAGTACTGTTAAGTATGTTGCTGAGAAAGGTATTACTCCACAAACCATATTAGAAGATATGACATTGGAGCAAAAAGTTGGACAGCTATTTATCCTAGGTTTTTGGGGTAAAGAGCCTGACTACTATATTACAAAAATGATTACAGAAAGAAATGTTGGTGGCATTATCTTACTTGGATACAATATTGATGATGAGGATCAGTTAAAAAAACTTACTTCTGATTTACAAGATATGTCCTCTACTCCTCTTTTTATTAGCATAGATCAGGAGGGAGGAGAGGTATCTAGGATTAGATTTGAGGATACATACAATATTTCACAGTTTGATATTAGAGATGAGAATGGAGCTTTTAATCTTGCTAAGCAAAGAGGACAACAATTAAGAGAGTTTGGTATTAATATGAATTTTTCTCCTGTTTTGGATAATGTGTCTAATGAAGACTCGTTTCTTTACACTAGGGCTTTTAGAGGAGATGCTGATAATATTGCGTCTTTGGCAATAGCTATGATTGAGGGATATAGAGAAGGGGGTATAATTGCCTGTATTAAACACTTCCCTGGTTACAGTAATGAATCTTTAGATGCTCATTCAGCGTTAGATACCATAGAGATTACTAAAGAAGACTTAGGCTTATATATATACCCCTTTAAGGAGGCATTAAAAAGTACTGATGCTGTAATGATGGGTCATATTCTTTTTCCAAACATAGATGCTAATTCCCCTACTTCTGTTTCTAAATACTTTGTTAATGATTTGCTAAGAGAAGAGTTAAAGTTTGAGGGATTAATCATTACAGATGATATGCAGATGAAATCTATATATGATATGTACAGTATTAAAGAAGCAGCAGTTAGGGCAATACTTGTTGGAAATGATATACTAGTATATACAGGAGACCCTCAGGAGCAAGCAGAGGCATATAGTGCGGTACTTGAGGCTGTAAGGGAGGGAGTAATTAAGGAAGAAGAGATAGATAAAAAGGTTCTAAAAATTCTTAACCTTAAGTACTCTTTGTAAGTATATTTAAATTATTAATATTTTTAATATGGTTGGATATATAGATAATATTGAGGATAAAACTAAAGAAAACAGTAGCTTTAGAAAGGTCCTATACACAGGTACACATATGCAACTAGTAGTAATGTCTCTTAAGCCAGGTGAAGATATTGGAGAAGAGATTCATGAGCATGTAGATCAATTCTTTAGAGTTGAAGAAGGTTCTGCTCAGGTTATTATTGATGGTGAAGAACATGCAGTAGAGGAAGATATGGTAATTATTGTTCCTGCTGGAGCAAAGCATAATGTGATTAATACGTCAGACACAGAAGATCTTAAGCTTTATACAATCTATGCCCCTGCAAATCACCCAGAGGGAACGGAGCATGTCACACGTGAGGAAGCTATGGAAGCAGAAGAGCACCATAACAGCTAATATTGTGTATGAGAATGAAAAAGACCTCTTACCATAGAGGTCTTTTTTTTAAAATCTAGGAGGTGTTACACCGTTTTGATTAATATACTTACTTTCTTTTTCTCCTTCTATCGGTGTTGAGAGCTGTGCAAAAAGATATGTACCCACTTTCTCTCCTTGATGTAAAACAATATCATATGGTCCTAAGTTTTTAATTTCTAGTACAGAATTTTCTGAATTAAAAGGAAGACCATCAAGTACCATTGCTGTAGCATGAATTATTAACCCTACTCTTGCATATGTACTTCTACCATCTAAAAGGGTAAGGATATCTTTGTCTGTTTTAATACTTTGTTTTGTACTACCAAGTACAAACTCTCCAGACTTTAAAAGATATGCAGAATGATTTAAATCAAAAGTATCATATCTTAAATCTGTGATATTTCTACTATCAATTACTTCTGTGGGTATTGGTAGTAAAAGCTTTGGCCCTAGATTAACTGCTAACCCATTGCCTTCTATTTCTATATCCCCTGTGATAGAAATTTTACCGTTCTCTATATACTCTTTTATACTTTTGTTGGACAGAAACATACTATGTATATACTACTACATTTATTTAAAAAAGAACAAACAGTAATGAATATATTTTTTGTATATTGTAAGATATATGTATTAATTTCAAGCAGAGAAAGTTTGGAACAAAAAGAGGGAGATATTACAAGAAGAGAATTTCTGCAAGGTAGTGCAGTAGGATTTGGAGCTTTAGCTTTTGGTACTAAGATGGAAAGACTTGATAGGAGTGATGATACTTTTGCTAAAGCAGCACAATCATATATTGCTGACTCTCATGAGCAAGCTACTAAGATTTCAGAGTATATTAAGCAAGAGAAAGGATCTTCTCCTTCTAATATCTGTGGTCCATTAGCAACCTCTATACTTTTGGGTTGGAAATTAAATGAGGAGGGTACTGTAAGTAATATTTCCAAAAATATTAACAACAGTAGTAGGATGGAAGGTATTACCCCTAGGGAGATGTGGCTTGGTACTCCTGAGAGTGATCCTAGTAGATTTTTAATGGCTTTCCCGAGTAATCAGTATGATGCATATCATGTAAGAGAGAGTATTGGTTCTGTGGATTTTGATAATATTCCTGGTGTTAAAACTCTTAAAGTAGGAGATTTTCTCTATCTAGACGGGGGTTCTTTCACCCACTATCTTGCCATCTCTAGAAGAGATTCTGAAGGAAGGCTGTACTCCGTTTCTAATGTACACGGAGAGAAGTTAGATGAGTTTAAAATTCAGGAGGTAATGCTTTGGGATCCTAATACTAAGAATGGTTTTCTTAGAGATTGGGCAAAGGGTGTAGGACCAGAAAGAGCTAGGACAGGTTTGAAGGGTTTTTACCTTTGGAGAAGAAAAGAAGATGCTGAATATATTGCGGAGAGTGAACCAGCTCAAAAGCTTAGGGATACACTTCTTAACAAAATGAGAGAACAGAAAGGAGGTGATTGGAATGTATATATTAATGAGATTGGAAAAGGGGAGCTTTTTGAATGGAGAAACGGTATCCCATACCATAGTGCATCTACTATTAAAGTTCCACTCTCCATACTTGCTTTAGATGTGATAAAGGAAAGATACAAGGAAGAAATCTCAAGGGATGGTTTAGAAGCTACATTAAAGAATCGTGGATATGAGGGTAGGACTTTTAATCAACTTCTTTCTGCTATGTTGGTTAACTCTGAAGAGCTTGCAACTGAAAACCTAGCTAGTTTTACAAAGAGTGGTATGAGTCTTAGCGAAGGTTTTAGAGAGTTAGGTTTACAATCTACTACATATGAGCCAAGAAGAAGTACACAAAAAGATATGTTTAAGTGTTGGAAAACCCTCTTTATGGGTAAGTATTTAGATATAGATAGTACGAGATATATTCTAGGTAAGTTAGCAGAGTATACAGGTAATGACGATACGTTGATTGGAGAGGTTAGAAAAGAGTTTCCTAACGCAAGACAGTGGAACAAGAGAGGTACTATTACTGATGAGATTACCACAGTTCAAGATACAGGTATTATTCAAATTCCAACAGTTGAGGGTGGTAGGTATATATATATTGGTATTGCTGGTACTTCTAAGACGAATAAGAGGATTAAATATGAAGAGATGCGTGTCTTTATCTCCTCTATTATGGAAGATATTACAAAATATATTAAAGAGAGTAGCCCTACTCCTTTTGAAAGAAAAACTCCTACGAAATTCCCTCAGTAGATTTGTATATTTAAGATATTAAGTATATTGATATGAAATTAAAAGGAAAAAATGTATTAATTACTGGAGCTTCAAGTGGTATTGGTAAGGCATTTGCACTAAAGTGTGCTAATGATAGTTGTAATATATTTTTAGCTTCAAGAAGTAAAGAGAAGTTAGAAGAGGTTAAAGCTTTAATTGAGGAAAGAGGTTCTACTGCAGTTGTAGTACCCACAGATGTAACGAAGGCAGAAGAAGTTAAGGGGCTTTTCTTGGAGGCTACTAAAGATGGTAATACTTTGGATGTTGTTTTTAACAATGCGGGTTTGGGTCATATTGCAAATATATATGAACAGACTGTAGAGGAGATAGAGAGTATGGTAGATGTGAATGTTAAGGGTGTGCTTCTAGTTGCAAAATATGCTTCAGAGGTTATGGTTAAGCAACAGTATGGTCATTTAATACTTACTTCTTCACTAGCAGGTTTAATTACTGTCCCTAGTTGGGCTACATATGTTGCTACTAAATGGGCTATTACTGGATTTACAGATACTATTAGAATGGAATTAAAGAAATACAATATTAAGGTATCTTCTTTACATCCTGGTTTAGTCAAGACTGAATTTTTTGAAAAAGAAAAAGCGAATATGAGTGAAGAGGAGCTAAATGAGCAGAATGCTGTCACTCCAGAAGAGGTAGCAGATGCTGTATATGAAGCTTTGTTTACTAATAAACATAAGATATTGGTACCTAGTATGGTAAAGAGTTACGCCTTTATTAATAAATATCTACCATCTGTAGCAGAGAAGCTAATAGAGATGACATCTAAAGATTTAGAAGG
>DHVL01000037.1:0-10156 GCA_002412645.1 Candidatus Dojkabacteria bacterium UBA5209
GTTCCATCTTTCTTCAAACATATATATGTTTGATCCTGATTAATTCCTTTAGCAATAAGATACTTTTCAAATTCTTCTTCATAAGAATTCTTTTCATTCTCTAAGATCGCCTTTGCTTGGATGAAACCATAAAGCTCGTTATGAAATTCTGTAGATAGTACACCAAATGCATAGTAGTTAATTTCTCCCCAAGTTGGGCTTGAGGATCCAAATAAATCGAATTCTTTGCCTTCCTCCACTTTATTTAATCCACTCTCTTTCGAAAATACGTTCATCGAATGAGTCTCCCTTTTATATTTTTTTAAGAGATATGGGGAATGTGTAATAACAAAGATTTGTGACTTATCAGATATTTTCTCTAATGCATCAAGAAGTTTATTTTGGGCTCTTGGATGAAGAAATGTCTCTGGCTCATCAATAAGGAATACAATAGGTTTTGATACTTCTCTGTCAGATGAAGAACTAATATCTGCATATACTTGAATGAGAGATAATGCCAAAGCTCTTTGCATGCCAGTTCCTTTTTCTGAGCTTTTTGTCTCTATTCCATTTTCAGACAAAGCTATATCCCCTGTTTTAAAAAATTTTTCAATTTCTGGTAATGAGAAATTGAATCTTACTTCGGTTTCTCCATATTGATCACATAAAATATCTTGTATTTTTTCTTCAATTGGCTTAAGAACTTTGGCAAGACTATGTTCTCCATTTCCAAAGGTTTCTTCATGAGCTATTGTGAACTCTCGCCAAGTATCAGAAGCAACAAAGTCTTTAGTAATAGTGTTGATGATTTTCCCACATATTTTTGTTTTAGAAAAATCAGTAACTTCACTAGAATCTGAATCTGCCCAAACAAATTGTGCATCAAATAATGCTGTAATTGTGCTATCTATTCCTGTCGGATTTTCAAATTGATTTGTTCCCGAATTGAAAACTCGAACATTATTTATGGATAAAGTTTTTTGTTTGCCACTTTGTGTAATTGCATCTTCTGCACTTGAACGCATTATCCTTAGAGACTTCTGTCCATCTAAATTTAATAAATAAGATTGATATTTTTTTAATGCTTCGGTTTGAACTAATAAATCAAGATCTTCCCCTATGAACTCAATTTCAACAGAAACAAATTCATCTTCTGCTAAGTTTTTTGTAATTACTTCCTCTCTTGTTTTTTTAGATCTAATGAAATCTATTGCCTCAAAAACAGATGTCTTACCACAATTATTATCACCAACAAAAAAATTAATCCCGCTATCAAATTCAATTTCATGATCGCCTTTATAACCTTTAAAATTGTGAAGCTTTAACCTTGAGATATACATTTATCTTCCTCCTTCCAATTCTTTAACTATCTCATCAATTTCAGTCCTTAATTCATTCTCTCTTTTAACAATCTCTTCTATCTCTCTATTTAATACCTTAATATCTATAACCTCTCTCTTATCCTCCTTAACAACATAACTAGAAACAGAGATATTATATCCATTCTCAGCAATATCCTTGTGATCTACCAACTTAGCAAAATATTCAACATCATTACGATTAACAAAAGTATCTAAGATCTTTTCTCTATTCTTCTCACTCAACTTATTCTTATTCCCTTCCCTTACAAACTCCTTAGAAGCATCAATAAAAAGAATCTTGTTATCATTCTTACTCTTCTTAAGAACTACAATACAAGTAGCTATACCAGTACCAAAGAATAAATCAGGAGGTAACTGAATAATGGTATCTACATAGTTATTATCCACCAGATACTTTCTAATCTTTTGTTCTGCACCACCCCTATACAAAACACCTGGAAATTCAACTATAGCTGCGGTACCAGTAGTAGAAAGCCATGAAAGCATATGCATAGTAAATGCTAAGTCTGCCTTACTCTTAGGAGCTAATACACCTGCAGGAGAGAATCTAGGATCATTTATAAGAAGGGGATTTGCATCACCATCCCATTTAATTGAATACGGAGGATTTGATACAATTGCATCAAATGGTTCCTCATCCCAATGTTTTGGATCTGTAAGAGTATCTCCAAGAGCTATATTGAAATTATTATAGTTAATATCATGGAGAAACATATTAATACGACACAAATTATATGTCGTAAGATTAATCTCCTGACCAAAGAAACCTTGCCTTACATTCTCTTTGCCAAGAACTTTTGCAAACTTTAGCAACAAAGATCCTGATCCACAAGCAGGATCATACACTTTGTTAACTTCTTTCTTTCCTACTGTAGTTATCTTTGCCAAAAGCTCACTTACTTCCTGAGGGGTATAGAATTCTCCTCCAGATTTACCAGCATTAGAAGCATACATAGTCATAAGGAATTCATATGCATCACCAAATGCATCAATAGTATTATCTGAATAATTACCTAAACCAAGTCCTCCTATGGATTCTAAAAGTTTCCCTAATCTTTGATTCCTCTGCTCTACTGTGTTACCGAGTTTAGCAGAGTTAACATCTAGATCTGCAAATAGACCTTTTAAATCTTTTTCACTTTCAAAACCTTTGGCTGATCCTTCAATATTTTTGAAGATCTGAGATAGAGTTTCATTTAGATTTTTATCTTCTCTACACCTTTTCAAAACATTAACAAAGAGTTCACTTGGTAATATATAGAACCCTTTTTCTTTAACAGTATCTATTCTCCCGAGTTCTGCTTCTTTGTCTGATAGATTTTCATAACTGAAATCTTTATTTCCGCCACGTCGTTCATCTGTATTGATGTAATTTGTGAGATTTTCGCTTATAAATCGATAAAAGAGAATACCTAATACATATTGTTTGAAGTCCCATCCATCTACACTTCCGCGCAGATCATTGGCTATTTGCCAAATAGTTTTATGTAACTCTCCTCTTTCTTGTTCTTTGGTTCGGTTACTGTTCTGAGAATGGTTCTCCATAGCCATATATTCTACTCTTTCTTCAAATTTTTTACCATACAATATGATCTGTATTAGAGATATAATACATGTATGAATGAACCAGAAGTAAGTTATAAATGCCATGATTGTGCGAAGCAACTCTCTTCCACAGAGAGACCTTGCTCTTTTTGTGGATCTAAACAAAGAGATATTACCCTGAAATTAACTGATTCTCTGTCAATTCATGATCTATTAAAAACAACGGCAAAGAAGAAGATTAATGGAAAAACAAAAGTTACCAATATACAAAAAATTGGAGATAGTTATTTTAAGGAAACAGGAAGATGGCATACACTCGTAAGAATAATTGATAAAGTAGAAGATAGATATTACGAATTAATCAAGGATCAAGAAACAAAGGAAGTAATAAAATGTGAAAATGGAAAGCTATCAAAACATCAGGGACATGGCTCTGCTAAATATAAAAAAGAAAAGTAATTAGCTCAGTTTCTTCTTTCCGAAAGAAAACCGATTCCAATAAACAGTTATTCCCTAAGCGTTTCCCCTCCTAATCCCTCCCCTTCCATATACTCCCCTATGCTCTGTTTTACTTCATACATTGGTTTAAATACATCTGCTAGGTCTATCCATCATATTTAAAATACTTTGTAGAAATCTTAACCTCTAATCCTGTATTAGGTAATCTCACTTTCATATACTCACCATAATGTGTAGGACTACCATGAGGTATATCCAATATGGATATACTACCCTTAATCTTAGACAACCTTCTTACATTTATAATTTGCAGAGGAAAATGTATCTTTCACTGTAAATACAATTACCTTTATTTCTATTTCTTTAAGATATTCAATTAAATGTTGTAATACCTCAGAGTTTCCACCCTTGTTCTAAAACCCTTATGAGGATTGAGTACTTTTGACCCTAAAAACTGAAAGTCTCAAAAGTTAGGTCTGGTTAATGAAAAAGTCTGAAAAAGGATCATCTCCAATCTCCTTGGTTCGAAGGCAGAATGCTTATTTAATACAGCAAGATTGCTAATTTCCATAGGATTGCGAATACCATTTTGATATAATCATAAAAATTCAATCAATTAAAAATAAATAAATATGTCTAAACTAAAACACCTAGCAATAATATTAGATGGGAATAGAAGATGGGCAAAAGAAAGAGAACTCCCAACCTTTGAGGGACACAAAGTAGGATATGAGAAAATTAAAGATGTATGCAGATGGTGCCTTAAAAGAGATATTGAAATATTAACTGTCTATGCTTTTTCTACAGAGAATTGGAATCGTAGCAAAAAAGAAGTTAAATATCTGATGACCTTATTGAATAAAGCCTTTAGTGAAAAAACTGATGAACTTAACGAACTTGGTTTAAAAGTTAACATTATTGGAAGCAAGGATAGAATAAGCTCAGAAATAAAGAAAAATATAGAAAAGGTTGAGAAAGAAACAAAAAACAACAAAAATATGGTATTAAACATCTGTTTTAATTATGGTGGAAGACTTGAAATAGTAGAAGCAATTAAAAAAATAATAGAGGAAGGTATAGAGCCAGAAAAAATATCTGAGGATCTAATAAGTAAATATATCTGGTTTAAAGGACAATCAGAACCCGATTTAATTGTGCGAACATCTGGAGAGAAAAGACTATCAGGGTTTCTTACTTGGACATCGGTATACAGTGAACTTTATTTCCCGAGTTGCTTCTGGCCAGATTTTAATGAAAAAGAGTTAGATAAGGCAATTGCAGAATTTGAAAAAAGAAATAGAAGATTTGGAGCAAATTAGTTTTAATAAAAATAGAATGTATTTATAAACTAGAATAAATAACCTAACTCAAATAAGTTAACTCTATTTTATGAAAATTCTTGTTTTTTCTGATACTCATTTATCAAAGTTCGATGATAAAAAGTACCAGTTCTTAAAAAAAATAATCCTAGATAGTGACAGAGTTATTATCAATGGAGATTTTATTGATGACTGGCTTATTAGTGGTAATGAGTTTCTAAAATCTAAGTGGAAGTCCCTTTTCCCATTATTATTAGCTAAAAAAACAATCTATATTAGAGGAAATCACGAAACAACTATTACTCATGAAATAGCTAACCATTTCTCAATTAAGTTTTGTGATTATCACGAAGAATATATAAAAGATAAAAAGTTTTTATTTGAACATGGTGATAGTATCACTAAAAAGAACCAACATCTGCTCCTAAAAGTGGCCAATAATAGAATTCTAAATATCCGATTTCTGCTAAAATCGTTTAACTTCTTGCGTAGATCTCTTAACACTAGGATGCCCAAATTATATAAAAAATTTTCTAAAGGAGAGAAATGGAATAATGTTCTAAAAAATTATTATACCGACAGAGAATTCTTCTTAATTACAGGGGATACTCATAACCCAGAACTAGACTTAGAGACAAAATTCGCAAATACAGGAAAGATAATGGATGGTTATGCATCATACATCTTAATAATGGATAATGAAATCAAACTCCTCTATGAAAAATATTAATTATTTCTGTATTGCGTATGTTATAAAAATATCATAGAAAATATTTTTTCTACACCCCTTACTTATTATTGAAACAAAATAATATGGTTACCTATTCTTAACAGCTGATTTGTAATTTTAATATTCAATGTATAAATAATTACAATATGCAATTCTTTATTCCCTCTATTTATTCTGCCTCTTAATAACAAACACCTCTGGTAATAACCCACCCTCATCAACCCTTAATACACTCTTTACATTCCAATTCTCTTTACTAAACACCTCTCTTAATAATTTCTTTTCTTGAGTAAGAAGTACTAACTTACCCCTTGTTCTAAGTAACCTATTCGCTGATACCTCTAAAGACTTATAAATCTCAATATTATTACTATGTTTTCCCACCCTTATTCCAAAAGGCAAATTACTAATAATCTTCTCTACATTCTTTTTGTTTAAAGCAACATCCTTAATATCACTCCTAAACGATCTATACTTACCTTTATTAATACCTGCAGTATTAAAATTTATCTCACTTTTTTCAATTGCCTTACCACTAATATCACTACATATTACTCTCTTAACATTAAAATATTTCAATGCTGTAATTGGTATTACACCAGCTCCACAGAAAGGATCATATACAATATCTTCTTCACTTAAATCAGCTACCATACAAAGAATATATGCCAACGAAGGGTTAATACCTGCAGGTACATATGCCTTCCTCCACTCCCTTCTTGAGAGATTAAGAACTGTTCCATTCTCATTTTCAATTTGTACAGGGGAGTAAAGATTTCTGAATGTATTAATATCTTTATCCTTGCTTCTAAAAAGTATCTTTTTTCTACCTTTAGACTCAACTTCTACATCTGGAAATTTCTCCAAGAGCTCTTTTAGGATAAAATCTCCTGTTCCTTGAAGAAAATACAACTTGTATGTTGATAATTCAGTCATAAATGAATTATACTATGGCAACATATGGATTTGGTAATTACAAAACAGTAGCAAATAACTTAGAGGCATATGTAGATGAGAGAATAGTCACTGAAAAAGAACTTAGACAAGAGATGGTAATTAGAGAGACAGCAGCATATGCGAAGGCATATCAAAATTATCAGAAATGGTACGATGGTTTAGTTGAGAAAGGGGAAGAATTAAGGGCAAAAGCTGCTGCAGAAGCTGCAGCCTCTGCATCAAAAGGAACAACATACTCTGTATGTCCTAAAGGAACTTCGTATGCTGGTAATGGGAAATGCTGTCCAGCAGGAACATATCTTAATACTAAAGGATATTGCCAAGGAAATAGTTCTACAAGTGGGAATACAACACCTACTTACAATCCAACAACCCCTTCTGTTTCTTCAGGAAGTAGTGGAAATAATTGTGTAACCGGCATATCAGGCTTGTAAGATGGCAGCAGAGGGAATAACGAATAATGGACAATACTATATAAGTGGTAATCAATGTTGTATGCCAGATGTAGCAGCTCCAACATTAGAACCAGTAAGATAATATCGCAGGAAATAACTGTTGATTACATATTCAGGTTACAGACTCGTCTGTTCACCAATATTGAGTTGTACCAAAAAGATCCATTCACTATATTTTATATATAAATATGAGAATATATTGTCAAATACCTTGTCAATTAACTTGACAATTATTTTACATATCCATATAATGGATTATGATAAATACTAAGTACAATTTAAGTAAAAAGATCTTAGAAAATATCTCCTCCATTGAAAGACTCTACGGTCAATTAGAATCCCAAATAGTTCCTAAAGAGTTACTTCTTAATCTTGAAAAACATAATCTCGTTAAGTCATCTTTTTCTTCTAATAGTATCGAGGGTAATCCACTCTCCCAAGAAGAAGTTACTAATTTAATACTAGGAGGTAGAGTACCAGCCAATAGGGATGAAAAAGAAGTTAAAAACTATTTTGATATCCTTAAACAGATAGGGAAAGAGTATGACACATTAGATATTGATACTATACTTAAAATCCATAAACAGCTTTTAGAAGGTGTAGAAAATGAAATTGGTGGTGAGATTAGAAATAGAAAGGTTGTAGTAGGAAATCCTACACAAGATGGTACCATTGTTATCAAACATGAACCACCTAAACATACAAGAAAAGAAATAGAGAAACTACTTAAAGAATTATTTGAATGGACAAATACCTCTGAAGATTTACCTATACTAAAAGCAGGTATATATCATCATGAGTTTGTATATATACATCCCTTTGTAGATGGTAATGGTAGAGCTTGTAGATTAAGTACTACTTTACTATTGAATAATTTGGGATATAGGATAAATAAGTATTTCATACTAGATGATTACTATGATATAGATAGAATTATGTATTCTGATTCACTACATTCTGCAGATAGTGGGGATAAAACAGAATGGTTAGAATACTTCACAGATGGTGTTAAATATTCCTTACAATCCTCTTTAGCAAGGATTGAGGAAGGATTAAAGAGTATATCTTTTGATATGAGGCCTTCAAATAGGGAAAAGGATGTTTTAGAATTAATAAAGAAGTACAGGGAGATTACTTCTTCTGATGTTTCTAAAGATCTTAAGATATCTAGACAACAGGCTTTTAATCTTTTAGATAGTTTAGTTTCAAAGGGTTATCTAGAGAAACAGGGTAGTACAAAGAATAGTTTTTATATTCTAAGATAGGTTTGTTCCAGAAAGAGAATGAAGCAAAGGTAAGACCTTAATTAGTCTCTATTTTGCCTGTCTTAAGCTACTACCATCCCATTCAATTACTGGTTCTTCACCATATTTTGCATTTATCTTTACAGATTCACTTAACCATGTACCATAATCAATCGTCTCTAAAGTTTGTTTTATTAATAATTAGCCAGGTGATACAATCTTCTATTGATATTCTTCCATTATAATACTATATCCAGCTACATCTTGATTTTGAAATCTAATCATCATTCCGGCAATATTTCCATTTGGATACACAAGACGTCTGTGATAAATATAGTTACCATATCCATCATCAAGAGTGTTTACAACATCTGGCTCACCAAAAATTTCTTTTACCTCTGAAATATTTTCAATTTTAAAGTCACCAAAAAGTTCTTCAAATTCTTCAACAGGCATCAGTTTAATTTCATTGCTAGGGCTTTCGCCAATTTCTCCTTTTCCCTCGTCAGTTTGTTCAACATTATTTTCTTTTTCGTTTTTAGTGACTTCTTTCTTAGCAACTGTTTCTGTTGATTCAGTCTCTTTATTTGTACTCGCTATGAATTCTTGTACTTCTTCCTTTGTCATNNGGTTTATAATCCTTGTTAATACTCTTTATCCACTCCTCTACCTCAGCCATTTCCATTTGGGCAACAGTTATATCTCCAGGATATTGAGTATTCTTAATTACTTGAAATGGTGGATGATATTCAAAATTCTTAAGATCTATTCCAATTACCTTTCCTTCCTGAACTGTATCCCTAAACTGTTCTAATCCGACCATAACTGAATCAAACTTACCATATGCTGAACCTAGATTACTAGGGATATTAGTTATGGTTAAAACAGAAGCAATTGGTTCTGTAACTGTTCTAACATCTTTAACAAAGGAAGACACCTTATTTCTATCACCAAGAGCTATCTTAGCACTATCTTCTGTTACTTCCAAAGCTAAATCCACACCTACAACTACTGTAGTAACCTGAGCTACAGTTCCGGCTGCTGCAAATCCTGCAGCACCACCAGTTGCTACAATACCTCCTACATAAACGGTAACCTTACAAGTATCTTTAACAACAATAGCTTGATTTTCTAACTTCTCAAAAGTATCTCCTGCTTCTCCCCATGCTTGCCTAGCAGCCATTTCTTGAGATTGATTTAGTATTAACTGAGCCATTTTAGCATCTACTCCTAGATGTTGAGACAATGTCCTTATCTGTCTTCCTGCTGGAGCTTTCTCTACTATTGCTTGGACTTCAGCATAGCTGTAGTCCTTTGCATGTGCCTTTTTTACAAAATTAAGTGCGTTTGTTTCCTCCGACATTTCATCTGCATTCTCCTCTAGTTTTAATGCTTTACTCTCTAATGTTTCCCACTCTTGAATGATTAAGGCCATATCTTCATTCCAATCATCATAGCTTTCATATTCTCTTGCATTTACTAAAACATTATCTGTTTTGTATCTTAGTGCTAGATACTCCTTAGATATTGTTAATGTATCTTCATATACAATCTGCTCTGTTTTGTTATTACCCCTAAACAGGAAGAAAGCTAAAACAGAGAGGAGAATTAAAACAGAGATAAAAAAGAAAATTTTTCTTTTAGACATTTTTAAGGAAGATTAAATAATAAACATTATAGTACAAAGGATATTTTACTCCAATAGGTTACACAAGTCCCAGACGTGTATGTCCCACCAATTTCAATCTTTCTTCATCTTTCACTGCTATAATAAACATATGAAATATTTTTCTTCTAAAAACTTTACCCTTTATCTTGATGACTCTCTAAAACTACTCAAGAAATTACCTGATAATAAATTTAATATGATATTTGCTGATCCTCCTTACTTTCTTTCGAATGGAACATTCTCATGCCAAAATGGAAAAATGGTTGATGTTAAGAAAGGAGATTGGGACATATCTAACTCATTAGAAGATACTCTTCAATTTCATAATACATGGTTAAAAGAATGTAAAAGGATATTAAAACCAAACGGAACAATATGGGTAAGTGGAACATACCATTCAATATATCAATGTGGTCT
>DHVL01000037.1:10174-13945 GCA_002412645.1 Candidatus Dojkabacteria bacterium UBA5209
ACCGCAAGTCACGAGACTCTAATATGGGCAAGAAAGGAACAGAAAAGCCCCCACACATTTAATTATAACCTCGTAAAAACTTCTGAATGGAATGGAGATAGTATAAAGAAACCTAATAAACAGATGAGGAGTGTTTGGGAAATAAAGACTACACCACAATCAGAAAAAATATTCGGAAAGCACCCTACCCAGAAACCTAAAGAGCTATTAAAAAGAATAATATTAGCTAGCACAAATAAAGGAGATTTAATATTAGATCCATTTACAGGCAGTTCTACTACAGGTTTAGTTGCTGTAGAATACGGTAGGAAATATATAGGTATTGATAAAGAGAAAGAATATTTAGATTTATCGATACAAAGATTTAATAATATAGATAAATAATTTATAAAAATAACATTATGATCCTAGGAGGAAAAGGTGGAGCAAATACTAAAACTGGATTAGTTTTTGAAGGAGAAGTCGATTTCTTAACTTTTATAGCAAAACAAAAAGACTATACTGTAAAGGGAAGTAAGATTTTCTTCAAAGGTGAAGAGGTTGGGATGTCATTTAAAAAGAATGGCCTATACAAATATCTAAATGAAAGAGGTATAGACTATACAAAGATACTAAGTAAAAAAATACTCCCCGATGATGTAGTATTCGTGATTGTAAACAATACTTTTCATATACTCGAAATAAAATTCCAGAATGTTGCAGGTTCAACAGACGAGAAGTTACAGACTTGCGACTTTAAATTAAAGCAATATCGTAAACTTTTGGCAAGTTTAAATGTAGAGGTAGCTTATATTTACATACTCAACGATTGGTTTAAAGATCCTAGGTACAAGGATGTTTTAGATTATATAATCTCAATACCTAACTGCTACTTCTATTTCAATTATCTACCTTTAAACAAAATAGGGTTGCCAACTCCAGGAGGAGAATAAGTAGAATTTGTTTTGTATACTTTACATACAAGAATATGCACAATATTATGAATCCAGCAAAACCTTTTTTAAAATGGGCCGGAGGTAAAAGGCAGTTACTTAATGAAATTGATAAGAATCTCCCCCCTAAAATATTAAAAACAAAGGAAATAGACCTTTATATTGAACCATTTGTTGGAGGAGGAGCTCTTTTATTTTATCTCCTTTCTAATTACTCTATTAAGAAAAGCGTAATAAATGACATCAATCCTGACCTTATACTCTCGTATAACGTAATAAAACTTTTTCCAAAAGACTTAATTAAAAAATTAGAAAAGATAGAGAAAGAATTCTTACCTCTTGAGTATGAACAAAGAAAAAAATATTTCTATAACAATCTTAGAATCCCATACAATAAGTTAGAAGTTGATTACACAACTCCTAATACTAAAACCTCTATAGAGAAAGTTGCCTTACTTATTGCTTTAAATAAAACATGTTTTAATGGCCTATTTAGACAAAACAGTAAAGGAGAGTTTAATGTACCCTTTGGCAGATATATAAACCCTAGAATACTAGATAAGGATAATATTTTAAATGTAAGTAACCTACTTAAAAATACAGAAATATTTTGTGGAAGTTATGAATCAATTAAAATTCCAAAAGATACTAAAGCTTTTGTTTATTTTGATCCTCCATATAGACCTTTAACTAATGCAGGATTTACAAAATATTCGAAAGAAGATTTCAATGATAACGATCAGAAACAATTAGCAAAATATTTTAGAGAATTAGATAAAGCAAAGCATTACTTAATGCTAAGTAATTCTGATACAAAAGATAAGTTCTTTGATGAATTATATAAAGGATTTAACATACAGAAAGTATCAGCAAAAAGATATATTAATTCTAATTCAAATGGTAGAGGAAATATTAATGAATTGCTAATTAAGAATTATTAATTCACACTAATTTGTTAAGCCCGACAATCTTACCTTGTAAATACCTATGAAAAATTACACCTTAAAACAAATAGAAGAAGATTTTAAATACCTAAAAGAACAGCTATTAAAAATACACCATAACCCATTCCGAAATATCTCAAAAGAAAAACTTAACAATGATTTGGATAACTTAGCATCAAAGTCAGAAAGTATTGATGATCTTACTTTTTACTTTGAACTAATGAAAATATTTTCAAAGATAAAAGACTCTCATACAAGAGTAAAAGGCATCGGGGAAATACTCTCAGAAACAAAATATCCAATTAGATTTAAATATCTAGACAATCAATATTACATATCTGCAATAGATAGTAAGAATAAAGAATATATTGGATTAAGAGTTCTCTCTCTAAACAATCTCCCCATTCAAGATGTAATATCGAAAATGACTAAAGCTATTACTCATGAAAATGAAATAGTACTCTCTAACTCTATTGAGCAGTGGATGTATGAACCAGACTTTTTAAAGTACCTAGGGATTGTTGATAACAGTTTAGTACTTGATATTCAAACAGAGGAGACAGTAATTAGACTAGAACCAAGGAAATTATCAGAAGAAGAACTGTATAACCCAAGAGAAGAAAACATCCAAAAGAGTGAGACATTAAATCCAAAAGGAATATATTGGACTAAGTATTTACAAGAATTCTCTACTTACTACCTTCAGTACAATGAGTGTGAAGATATCACAGAAGAAGAGATAGGGGAGATAATAAAAGAGATTGAAGAGAAAGATACTAAGTATGTAGTTGTAGATTTAAGAAATAATATTGGAGGTAGTTCTTTAATTCTAGATCCCCTTACAAAGTTTCTTTATGAGAATCAGGAAAAGTATATACCTGTTGCATTTCTTTCAAACCTCACATACTCAGCAGCAATTATTAATGCCTTAAATATCTTAGATTGTAAAAACTCTATTTCCATTGGAACAAAAACAGCTGGTTCTCCTACAAAGTTTGGAGAAACAACTACTGTAACACTTCCAAACACTGGTATTGATATAGTTATCTCTACTAAATACTTTGAAGAAAAAGGGTATGACTTTGGAGAACCTTTAGTTCCAAAGATTCAAACAGAACAAACAATAGAACAGTATTTAAATGCGATAGATGTTGATTGGGAAGAATTCTTAAATACTCTCTAATACCTTCATAAATGAGAGTACTGTTTCAAACAATATAATGTTTTTATTCGTTTTTACTGATATTTCCATAGTTTTATAGGAGAATATTCAATTCAAAATATTTCATCATCAGTAGTAACCATATCTCTAGCTTTAATTAAAAAATCTTCAAAAGAATTACTCTCTCTATACATATTTTCAAAATAACTATGTACAGACTGATTACTCTTCTTAAATTTCATATCCATATATACTGACTCTTTAAAAACATTTGGAAAAATATCTACTATCTTTTTATCAGAATTCAATACAGGTGCCATAATCTCGCTAAGATGCCAAACACCATGAGGAGCCTCAAACATCCAATCCTTATCATTAGGAAACATACTTGCCCATTTATCAAAGTAGATAAAATGTGTAAGCTCATGAATTGCAACCCCTATAGAATCATTCAAGTCGTCATGATGGTCTAGACCAAAGATTCTTTTACCCAGTTCCCTAGGATATATAGGTATTATACCTACATATCCAATACAATCCTTCTCCCAATTAGTTTGCATTAAATCACACAAGGTATTTGTAATTTGTTCTCCTATTTTGTTCCATAGTACATTAAGTTCATTTACATAAGAATCAATAATATCCTTATTCTCTCTTGTATATTTCTCAACAAAAGTTTTAATAATTTCTTCTTGAGCAACAGAAGACTTACCCTTTAGCTCTAAATACAAAG
>DHVL01000039.1 GCA_002412645.1 Candidatus Dojkabacteria bacterium UBA5209
AGGAAAGAAAGGTAATAAAAAGTTTGTATCTTCAATATACTCACATCATACATACGAACTCTTCCAAACATATAAAGAGAGTATTCTTTTTTCATATGTTAATCCTCTTACACAAGAGAAAATAGATATAGATTTTAAAAATATTGGATTGGATAGTAAAGCTGGTTTTAATGATATCAATATGTATCTGAGTAATATTAGTGATTTTTACCTAAAGAATAAAAAAATTTTAAAATATTCTTTGGATAGTAGTAGATCTCCATACACACTACCCTCTTTCCCACTAAAAGATTTTGAAAAAAGTAATGGTTTTAGTAAAGGTATACAGCTACCTGTTTTTTAGCCAATTGACAATACTTTGCTTCCATATACAATTGAGCATATGTTGTCAAAAGAAGAAAAAAGAAAGCGAAAAAGAATTAGGAATATACAAAACATCTTACTGTATTCAATTTTAATAATCATAGGTATTGGAATAGGGATACTTTTTAAAACACTCTACCCTACTGACGTTTTAAATATATATAGTCAAACAAGATCTGGGGGAAATGAATATATTAATCCCTTAATTGATTTCGAAAGTGTTGAATCTACTAGAATACAGACCCTAGTTAGTTTAGAAGATTCTTTAAAAGAGTACATAGAAGATAGTACACAATATCCAGAGGAAACTAATATTTCACATATCTCTGTATATTTTAAAGACTTAAACTCAGGTGCATGGATAGGTATTGATGAGGAGGAGGAATTCTCTCCTGCAAGTCTTTTGAAATTACCACTAATGATTACCTCATTTAAACTGGCGGAAAGTGATCCCACCTTTTTACAAAACTCTATAAAATATCAAAAAGAAGAATCGTATGTAGAGCAAATAACACTACCTGAGCAACCACTCATAGAAGGAGAGACATACACATTGGAAGAGTTAATAAGTCGATTAATTGTATACTCTGATAATGAAGCCTTACTGATGATAGAGAAGCTTCTTCCTTACGAAGAGGTAGTAAAGGTATACTCTGATTTAGGATTAAAAAACCCATATGAATATGGAATGGAAGACAATATGACAGTAAAGGAGTATGCAACATTCTTTAGAATACTTTACAATGCCACCTACTTAAACAAAGATATGTCTACAAAAGCATTAAAACTTCTCTCAGAAACTACATATGACAGAGGTATTTCAACAGGTATACCAGTAGATATTAAAATCGCAGACAAATTTGGAGAGAGAGAATATGTAGACGGTTTAACATATGAAAGAAAACAATTACATGATTGTGGAATAATATATTACCCACAAAAGCCATACCTACTCTGTGTTATGACAAAAGGAAGAGACTTTAACTCATTACAAGAAGTACTTCAAGATATCTCAAAAATAGTATATAAAGAAGTAGATAAATAGTATAATAACGGGTTAACGTATAGTATAGCTAGATGAAGAAATCCTTACTTAAAAAACTAATATCACCAACATTAACAGTAGCCGTTTTGCTTCTCTTTGGAATATACCTTTACAACAATCCCCAGATAATAGAAACCGTTTTAGCTGTACCATTGCTACTAGTTATTTTGATAATGATGCTCTTTCTTTCTGTTTTCTTAGTAGAGGGTCTCTTTATTAAAATCACTTTAGATATCTTTGATAAACACATTACCCTTAAAGAAGCCTACTACCTCTCTACTATCTCAAGAATAGGAAACTACCTACTACCACTTAGAGCTGGTGCAATATTTAGAGCAACATATTTAAAGAAGAACTATCAGTTTGAATACTCTAAATTCCTTTCTACTTTGTATGCATATTACATTCTTCTTTTCATAATAAATGCATTTTTAGCACTCCTAGCATTTTTAATAAAGTACTTAGATACTCAACAGTACTATCCAATTCCAACTCTTTTCTTTATTTTACTCTTTCTAGGAACACTCTTTGTAATACTTTTTAGAAAAACCTTTAATATAGGGAATTTTAAAGTGCCAAAGATAGTAGAAAAGGTAGTAAACATACTAAACAAGTTCATTACTTCTTGGGATATGATAGTAAAAAGAAAGAAAGTGTTTCTTTCCCTATTACTAATTACCTTCGGAAACATATCCATCAATGCATTAATACACACAGTAGAATTCATATCGTTAGGAATAAAGATAAATATATTAGACGTACTCCTTTACACATGTCTCTCTGGAGTATCTCTTCTAATTAGTATTACACCAGGATCCCTTGGACTAAGAGAGGCTGTATTTTTAATAACATCAGAATCTATAGGATTAAATGAACAGCAGATAATGCAGTTGGCTTTCCTAGATAGAGGAATACTCTTCATACTACTCATAGTTCTATTAATAGCCATAACCGTCTTTGTTAAACAATTTAAATTAAAGGATATCTTATTTGCAAAAGAAAATAGCAAGTAAACAAAACATCATATTTGGGATATTAATATTAATATTTCTCATATTTACTACCTACTTGGCATTTAATCTAAAGATGGGAATATCTCCAGACTCTTGGTATCACCTTAGAGTCTCACAAGAGTACTCTAAAACTCTAGGTATACCTGAAAACAATGAGAACACATATCAATGGAGAGATATTACTAATATTCCATATCTTTACTTTTGGATAAATGGAAGAATACTGAATCTAAATGAAATAACCTTTAATTTCAATCAAGTTATACTTTTAAGAGTATTCAATATCCTCTTTTCTCTAGGCACTGTAATAGCTACATACCTACTCTCAAAACAGTTTATTAAAAATAAATATGCACAACTACTACCTGTTGCACTACTAACTAATACCTTAATGTTTCTCTCCCTTTCCAGTTCCATTAACTATGATAACTTGGGGAATATGTTTGCTGCCTTTGCAATACTTTTCTTTGTTAAAAGTATTAAACAGAAATATGATATTAAATATCTCCTACTTACAATCCTAATGCTCTGTTTAGGGGCATTAACTAAATTCACAATACTACCGCTAGCATTCATATTAGTAATACTACTTGTAGTAGATATATTTAAAAACAGAAAAGGTTGGAAAATAAATATAAAAGATAAGTCATTACTCCTAATACTACCAATACTGTTGTTTGGAGGATTAAATCTAATACTCTTTGGAAACAATATTCTTAAACATGGAGAACTAACACCAGCTTGTGAAAAGACATTAACATATGAGCAATGTTTAACAAATGGAGTATTTTATAGGGATAACATAACCATACCTGCAGTAGAAGTAAATGTAGTTGAGATGATAAAAAGTGGAGAGAGATTAGACCCTATTAGATATGCTGGAGTATGGTCATGGGAAATGACAAAAAGAGTAGTAAGCATTATGGGAGATCAAAGTTTGTATCACTCTAACCTAGTAGTATCAGTCTTCTTCTCCTTATTAGTAATTACCATCTTCATTGGTGCATTCAATTGGAAAAAGTACAACAAAGAAACAAAATATATGGTTATACTGACTCTTTTTTACTTACTGGTATTAATGATTGTACAAAACTACGATATGTATCTTAAAAGAAGCTACCCTACATTAGCATTACAAGGGAGATATATGTTTCCTGTAATATCTTCTTTCTATGTATTACTTAGTATATTTTGGTTAAAGATAGGGAATAGATATCTTAAGATAGGGATAATAGCTGTATCATTACTACTATTAATACTACTTAGTATTCCTTTCTATATACTAAATGTTGATCCTACATGGTTTGGAAGTATTACCTACTAACCCTATAGGTTATATAGCTTCTTTCTACCAATCTCCTTTTCATTTATAATTTTAAGATGTTATCAATATCGAAAGACCTAGTCATTAAAATAGCAAAAAGTTTAACCTTTGTTCTTTCAATAATATTTTTCTCTTTCTTAATCTTTAGATTAGATTCTTTAAATCATAAGGTGGAAGCAGTATCAGAAACAAGATATTTACGTAATAGTACTTCTACAGTAAACGGTCTTAGTGCATTTGAATTAGGAACTTCACAAACAAGTACTTCAACAAGTACAACACATACAAGCTCAACAGGAAATGGAAATCAGAATTTAGTTGTATATTTCGGTATAAGGGTATGGGAGAGAAGTTCCTCTGGAGTAGAGACAGAAATAACATCAGGAAGCCCTGTTGCACAGGTTTCTAGAAGTATAGATGGTAGTGGGATACAGTCCTCTATTTGGACTCCTCCTACAATAGATCTGACAAATACAGATAGTTTAATAGTTAGAGTATATATTCAAACAGGTACACAAGGGTGGAATCAAGGTGGTACACTATCTAATTTTTCAACAGAGCAATTAGGAGCTCTTTCATTGCAAGCATCACAATGGACAGTATATTACTTTACAGAAAGAACTAGCTTCTCAGGTACCCCTGCGTCTTCAAGATCTTCCACTGGAACATTTTACTGGGGGAGTGCAACACATAACAGCAGGATAGAGAATTTCTCTTACTCCTCCCCTATTACAACAATAGGAACAGAGGGTACACAAGTAAGTGATATCTACGCTAATTCAAATGATACCTATATTGGAGGAGCTTTTACCTTTGTAAGAAACGAAAGTACAGGTGCAATAACAAGTATTAAATTAACACAAACAGGTACAGTAGCATCCTCAAATCTTACTGATTTAAGATTATATTACAAACAAGAAAGTACCTGCTCCTCTACGATACCTGTAGATGCTACCCTATTTAATACCTCTCCAGGGACTTTCTCTTCTGGTAGCTCAACAGTCACTGGTTCAATGCCCATAAGTACATCTAAAACATGCCTCTATGTAAGACTTGATATTGGTTCAGGAGCCAGTGCTGATGAAACAGTAGAGATAGAGATAACAAATCCCTCTACAGATGTAATTACAACTGGTAGTAGTGTTGAGCCAGCAACTACAATTGCAATAAATGGTACTTCTACAATTGTATTCCAAGCAATAGTAGCAATCTCAATTGAAACAGACGGAACAGTAGATTACGGAATACTACCCGCAACAGAGAGTAAAAGTACAATAGATTTAAGTGATACTCAAACAATTAGAAATACAGGTAATGTAAATATCGATTTAGATATTAAAAGTAGTAATGCAATTGGAGGTGTAGATTGGACATTAGGAAGCAATTACGGTAATGATATCTTTATCCATGAATACTCAAATAACAGTGGGTCTGTATGGAATAAATTCCTAGTTGCAGATCAATACTATGCACTTACATCCTCTGCACTACTACCTGATGAAACATTAAATATAGATACTAAAATTACTGTACCCAGTTTAACATCTGACTTTGTAGAAAAAAATATTACAATAACAATACTAGCATCTGAAAGTATCTAATGCCTCTTTATCATCTCCAATATACCTTCTAAGTTTTTTAAATACTGTATTCCATTCAAAGACATATATCCTTCCCCCCACTTAGCATCCTTCCATACTGATTTTCTTAGTTTGTGCAAATTCTCATAGTTATAATCCAATATAGAATTAAAAAACTCTTTACCATTAAATAACCCAGTAGAAAGATAGTACTCTGCATATGAAGGGGAGTATCCATTTGTATTACTCTTTACACTCCAAGGTACAAAGAGAGTAGGAAATGTACCATCCCTATTCTTCTTACTTAAACCCTTAGATGAAACATTTATAGAAACATCTAAAAATCTAGTTTCGCAATCATCCTCTATCTTAAAATCAACACCAAATACATCCTCATCACCACTAGTAGGCTCACAATATATACCAACCTGATTACAAGCTTGCATAAAGAATACCTCTGCTAAAATACCCCCTGGGAATTGATTTATCTCAGATGCTCTTTCTAAAGATGGTAATTCTAAAAATTCCTGCTTAATTGCAGTATAGTTATCCCTATACCACTTCTCTTTAGAACCATATTGAAATCTATAATCTATTAGTGAACACACTGAGCTACTTACTTTGTCCCACCTTTGCTGAAGAGTTCTCTCCCCTACTTCAATCTCTATACAGTTTAGGTTTCTAGATTCTGTTTCTAACAAGCTCTAATTCTGAAACATTATTATCCATTCTAAACAACTCTTTAACTTTTTACAACCTCTTTTAAAATTTTAAAAGATACAGTAGTATAAAGGTATATATAAATTTAGACATACTAAATATGGCTAAAAGGGGCAATATATATAAATGTGAAATATGTGGACATGTAATACAAGTCCAACATGAAGGGGCAGGTACACTGGTTTGCTGTAATAAACCAATGAATCTCTTAGAAGAGAAAATTGAAGATCAAGGATTAGAGAAACATGTACCAGTAATAGAAGTAAGAGATGATGTAGCAATGGTAAGTGTAGGAGATGTACTACATCCCATGGAAGACGCTCACTATATTGAATTCATAGAGTTAATTATCGATGAAGAGGTATATACACAGTATTTAAAGCCTAAACAAGATCCAATAGTGTCTTTTAAGATCCCTGTTGAGTATGAAAGTATAAAGGCAAGAGCATATTGCAATATACACGGTCTATGGATTTCTGAGTAGATTCTCTTAAGCTAAGAAAATCTGATATCCAAAGTATCCAATACCTGCTAAAAGCAGTACTATTATCAATATCAAAACTATAATGACCACATTGCTATCCTTTTCTTCAGGTTTACTCTCTTGAAGGGTATTCATCTCCTCAGACATCTCAGTACTTGTAGATGGGCTTGTAAGAGGCTCTGATAGGTTAGGAAATGCAGGTTGAGTATCTTGAGCTACAGTTGGCTCTTGGCCAACAACAGGTATTTCTTGCCCTACAGGAGCTTGACTCATTTCAGACATACCCATATTAGAGTTCTCTTGTGCAGTAGGAATACTCTCCTGAGGCATAGCACTATTAAATACAGATTGATCTACTGTTGGCTCTTGTATAGGAGTCTGTTCTACAACAGGTTCTACATTTGGTTGAGGCATACTCATATCTACAACAGGAGATGTACTCTCTTGTTGTACTGGATTCTGTTGAGCAGTTGGTTCTACATTACCAATATTGGGCATTTGAGATGCAGTATCGTTTGTAATAGGTGCTTGAGCCATACCAATATCAGATATTGGAGAACGGGTTTCTTCTACTGCTGTTGGTTGTTGTACTACTGGCTCTGTATTTGCTTGTGGCATATTCATATCAGTAACTGGCGTAAAACTCTCTTGAGCAGGTGCCTGCTGTGTCAAATTATCTTTGGGATTTTCAAAACTTGTAGGATCTTGATAGAAAGAATCTGTTGGATTATCCCCCATTACATTCAAACCAGAATTAGGAGGATTACTACTATTATCCTGAACAGGAGTAGCCTGAGGTTGGATTGAGTTAAAATCTGGAGTTGAATTTACATTACTGCTGTTATCATTTGGCATGGCAGTGTTTAATACACCATTATTATTAATATTGTTATCCACAATTACTTATCTTTAAATTTATACACTATTCAATATATCAGAAAGTTCTTGCACTCTTCAACAAATTTAGAAGCAGTAAACCCTCCTCATCTGAAGCAACCCTAGGAATCAAGTCAGTACCATATATTGTAGGGGTCATCTTAACTTGAATGAGTTTGTCCTCTAGTATGTAAAGAGAAAGAACAATACCCTGCCTTGTTCCAATCCACCTAGATTGATCAAAATATATGTTACCCAAACCGTAGTAAATTAACGAACCCTTGTAATATTCATACGTCTGTGGCTGATGAGCCTGTGTACCAATTACTACATCAGCACCAAAGTCTACAGCCTGTCTAAATACACCCTTTTGATCTGGAGATGAAAGAGGTTTATAACATATTGGATATATTACATCTGAAGGAGGATAGCTGTAGCATTCTTGAAACTGAAAAGTCACTATTACAACATCAGCATTCTCTTTTGCCTCTTTAATATCATTCTCTAGCTTTTCAACAGAGTAAGAGTTAGCACCTGCCCTACTTTCACCAGCTAAAGCAAGAGTATTAAGCATTGTATCGTAGTAGTTATACCCTACAAACGCTATTTTACTACCCTTTACCTCTTTATAAAGAATCTTCTGTGCATCCTCTTTATCCAAACCACCCCCGAAGTAATCCCAACCCAACTCCTTATACATCTCTATACTCTTTGCATTATTACTAGCTCCAAAATCATTGTTATGATTACCTGTTAACTCTACAATATCTATACCACTTTCCTTTAACACTTCAATATATTCTGGTTTAGAACAAAATCTCATACCACTTATAACATTACAACCATCCATAAAGGAAACCTCATTAGAAGTATGTGTTAAATCAGCATCAGCTAAAAATTCACCAATATCTCTAGTAGGATATGCAAAATCACCACTACTATTAATCTTAGAAGCCAATCCCCTAGAGATAGCGGTAACTCCTGTCATATTAATCTTAACTACTCTCTCACTATCCAATACTTCAGATTGTAGATTCTCAATATTTTTCTCTAATATACTTGAAACAAAACCTACCCTCTCATCTCCCTGTAAAGAATATGCTAATGTAATACCACCTCCTTCAAGAGGATATATATCATTCATATTTAAAACTTTCATTTCATGAGTTAGATTTGAAAGAAATACAAACCCTACAGTATTCTCATCCTTTTTAATTTCATCTAAAACAGAAGATACCTTCTTAACAGTAAAGCCCAACTCTTTTTCAAAATACTCCCCTGCAAAAAGATATTCCTCCTCTTCCATAACTATATCTTCATCTTTAAAGCTATCTTTTACCCAATATATATGGCCAACAGCAAAAAGCTCCTTAGAGAAAAGAGGCGCTCCCTTTTCATCAGTAATACCTAAAACAAAATCACTCTTTTTCTCTTCTACAAACTCAAATCTTTTAGTATTTTGAAATTCAATATCACCAACACTCTCTACTATCAGATCTTTTACTTGTGTAGGTACTTTACTATCTACATATATCTTAAAAGTCTCATATGTAACCTTAGGTTTGTAATCAAAAAAAAGACTTCTAAGAAGAACAAACGGAGATGAGCTAAAGAGTAGGAAATAGAAAAAAAAGCCTAGAAATGGTATAATAGTAGCTAGAGGTAGGAATTTAATAAATTTACTTCTATCTTTCTTTATCCCCTTTACTTTGTATTGCATATTCACAAGTACATAGTATCATAATTTTTCCTTTTGATAAAAGGCATAACTATGGGTTTAAAGAGAGTAAAAACAACTATGAAAAAACAAAAATTACAAAAGAATATATTAGCTGTAGTAGCAGGAATACTGTTTACAGGTTTAATATTAAATACAGTGGAGCAAATTACTCCTACAAAGGTATTAAGTATGAATGAAGCTGCACTTGTAGCTGTAGAAGAGGAAAGTATTAAATACTTCGACTCTAATCAGATACAAGAAAGAATCTTAGAGGAAGCAGTCTCTACAAGAGCACAAGATCCTAAGAAACTACAGAAGATCGAGAATGTAAAAACATACTTACTTAAAAGAAGTTCTCCTTTAGCACAATATGCAGAGGAGATTGTAGATGCAGCAGATGAGTACGGTATTGACTACAGATTAGTAGCTGCAATCTCTATCATTGAGTCTAGTGGTGGTAAACATACATTTAGAACATACAATGCATGGGGTTGGGGTAAAATGAACTTCTCAAGTTGGGAAGAGGGTATATGGGCTGTATCTAAGGGTTTAGGAAACTACTACTCTAGAGGCTTAACAACACCACAAAGAATATCTGTATATTACTGTCCTCCTAGTGCTCCTGATTGGGCAAGGAAAGTTTCATTCGTAATGAATGAAATTGGAGATGTAATATAATAAAGGATGGGAAGTACCAAACTGGGTAAATATACCGTTGCATATAGTAATAGCAAGGAGTATCACATACTTAAAAAAGAAATATGGGGAGAGGATATATACTACTTTGAGAGTAAAAATCCCTCCCCATTTATCATTGATGTAGGTTCTCATATTGGCCTCTCTCTTTTGTACTTCAAGAGCATATTCCCTAATTCAGCAATACTCTCCTTTGAACCTAATCCTTACACTTTTGAAATATTAAAAAAGAATGTAGAAGGTAATAACCTAAAGGATATTGAATTGAAAAATATAGGGGTATGGAAAGAAGATGGGAAGAGAATTTTGTATATCGATAGTACGGCAAATGAGTGGCACTCAAACTCAAGTCTTTTACCAAACAGTTGGACAGGAAATGAAGAAACAGAGGGAATAGAGATACAGTGTGAAAGACTTTCTAAATATATTTTAAGTACTGTAGAGATGCTTAAAATAGATATAGAGGGAATAGAATTAACAGTAGTAAGAGAGATAGAGAGTAAACTTCCTTTAGTGGAAAACATCACTATTGAATATCATCCTACGAAAGAAAATAGATTAGAGGATTTACTAAAGATATTAAACAGATACTTTGAGATAGAGATATACACGGGGGGAAAGATTTTAAAAAAGATACCCAAGAATGCTCTTTTAACGATAAAGGGAAAGAAAAGAGTAAAGTAAGGATTTCCATCTACCCCTAAAGATTCCGTACAAAGCCCTACCCAACTTCTCAGGATCATGCCTAACTAAACTCCTTACAAGTACATCTCCTTTCTCCTTCTTTATTACCGAATTAGCAACTAAGTCCTCTCTTACAATATTTCTCTCATTTTCATCTTTTAAATCATCTTCAAAAATACTCTCTCCATCAGCAATGTATCTTTTGTATGCAACCTGTGGAATCCTACCCTCATTAAGAAGAACATAATCAAACTTTCTACCAATATATCCCTCTACAAGTTCTACCATACTTTTGTGTGTTAGACCCCTTGTTTGCCCTATCTTAGACATCAAGTTGGGTATGAAGATAATCTTGGCTTTGGTTTCTTGAAGTGCTTGAGATATTCCCTCTACAATAATATTCGCAAGTGTAGTTGTGTATAA
>DHVL01000049.1 GCA_002412645.1 Candidatus Dojkabacteria bacterium UBA5209
TACCACAATCAGATACTAAAGCTAAATCTAAACCCATATCTAATTTCTCTAATATCTTTACCATCATTTTTGCATGATTTTGGTCTCTGTATGATATTAATTGAGTAGGAATATCATATCTTTTAAGGAGCTTAATACTCTCTCTAGTATCTTCGGCAAGTATAAAAGCAACAGACTTAAGAACTTCTACTGCTCTAAAAGTCATATCACCTAAATTACCAATTGGAGTAGCAACTACATACAACTTTCCTCTATTCATCTCCTAATATTTTACTAACTTTAGATATATCAATTACACTCTTAACAACTTTCTCATCAATATCTTTAGATGATACTGAATTAGAAATATTAAAATCTCCAATACCAACTCTTT
This sequence comes from Candidatus Dojkabacteria bacterium UBA5209, assembly GCA_002412645.1. Taxonomy (GTDB): domain Bacteria; phylum Patescibacteriota; class Dojkabacteria; order SC72; family SC72; genus UBA5209. The sequence goes on from DHVL01000049.1 coordinate 374, forward strand.
TTAACTCCTTAGCAGTAGCAAAGGTATTCAACTTAATACCCAAATCATGTATTAAAGTTCTAACATATGTACCACTACTACAAATAATTCTACACTCAATATTTGGATACTCATACTTTGATATCTCAAATTCAAAAACAGATATACCTTTAGCTTTTAACGTTGGTACTTCTCCTTTCCTAGCTAATTCATATGCTCTCTTACCATTCACCTTCTTTGCAGAGTATATTGGGGGAGTTTGTAAAATATCTCCAACAAAATGCTCCGCTATTACCCTCTCAATATCCTCATACTTAGGAATACTGTTACTCTTTTCCAAGACATTACCTGTAATATCCTGAGTATCAGTACTAAATCCAAACTCTCCTTTCACAACATACTCCTTTTTTAAAGTATGAATTCTCTCCATTAACTTTGTACCCTTACCTAAAAGAACAAGAAGCACTCCACTTGCAAATGGATCTAAGGTCCCTCCATGACCAATCTTTTGCTCTTTACCTAAAACTCTCTTTAATTTTCTAATGACATCATACGAGGTAATACCTACCTCCTTGTCTATTATTAAAATTCCGTCTATCATATACATATATATTACTTTTAACCCCATATTATCTCATATGCCAAACGGATTAGCACTTGCTACAGTACTGTTAATTGTAATGCTTTTCTTTGCATATGGTATTTCACTGTTCCTTAATTTCCTAACTCCCTTTTACACAACGCCAAAAAAGATATTAAAAAAACTAATACCAATATTCAAATTAAAAAAAGAAGATTCCTTTGCAGACTTAGGAAGTGGAGATGGTAGAGTACTCTTTCAAACATACAAAGAGTACAAATGTAAGTGTAGTGGATATGAGATAAGTCCTGTACTTTTAATATATTTCAAACTAAAAAAGTTCTTAACACATCCTTTTAACAGTAAAATTGAATTAAAAGAAGAGAGTTTCTTTAAAGCAGATCTCTCACAATATGACACAATATACTGTTGCTTACCTACAGATTTACTAGAGATATTAGAAACAAAATTTAAAAAAGAGCTTAAGAAAGGCACTCATGTATTTACATACAAAAACTCACTACCTACAAAGAAGGGCAAAGAAATATTAATTGAAGGAGAGAAGGTATACCAGTATACCTTCTAGTATTACAAATATTCCATATTTTAATAAAAAGTGTACAATACAGTATACATGCCAGTATACGAGCCATTAGCATCAAAATATAGGCCATCTACCTTAGAAGGATTCATAGGACAACAACACCTCATAGGAGAAAATGGTCCGATAAGAAGGTTTTTGGAAACAGGTAATATCCCCTCTATGATTTTTTGGGGACCTCCAGGTACAGGTAAAACAACTCTAGCATATATAATTTCTCAAAGTCTTTACTACGATTTTCATAAGATGCAAGCTGTTACCAGTGGTAAAGATGCATTAAGAAAGATCGTAAAGATTGCATTGGCTAATCAACAATACAACAAGAAAACAATACTCTTCTTAGATGAAATACACAGATGGAACAAAGCACAACAAGATGCTCTACTACCATATGTAGAGAAAGGAATAATATTATTAATTGGAGCTACTACAGAAAACCCCTCCTTTAGTATTAACAGTGCATTACTTTCTAGAACAAAAGTTTTTGTATTCAAACAACAAACAGAAGAAGATATTGAACAGTTAATATCAAGAATATCTAAAGAAGAGTACCCACACATATCAATACCAAAGAAAAGTATAAAGATAATAGGCGAGTTAGCAAATGGAGATATTAGAAGTGCGTTAAACATCTTAGAAATGTCTACAACTCTTTTACAATCTAATAACCAAGTGAAAGGAAAGATTAAATTAACAGAAGATATATTACACGAGGTAATACAAAAACCCTTGTATTACGACAAAAGCGGAGAAGAACATTACAATATAATATCTGCAATACACAAATCTATGAGATCAAGCAACCCAGATGCAGCCGCATACTGGGTAGAAAGAATGCTTGAGGCAGGAGAAGATCCCCTCTACATTGCTAGGAGACTTCTTAGATTTGCAAGTGAAGATGTAGGCAATGCTGACCCACGAGCAGTAATATTAGCAAACTCAATATATGAATCTTGTCAGAAATTAGGTATGCCTGAGTGCAGTGTCTTCCTAGTTCAATTAGCAATATACCTTTCTAATGCACCAAAGGATAACAGTGCATATATGGCAGAGATAGAGATTAAGCAAGATATTGAAAAATATGGTAATTTACCAGTACCAATGCATATTAGAAATGCACCTACCAAACTCATGAAAGATATAGGATATGGTAAAGGATATCAATATGATCATGATTTAAAGAATAAAAAATCTAATCAACAGTGCTTACCTGACAAACTTAAAGAGAAAAAATATGTTAAATAGTTAACACTTTTCTCTTTGTAAAATTCTCTCTTTGAATATATAATACAAAGGAAATGAATATCCTTAAGGATGAAAAAATAATAAACAGAATACTTAATAAAGGAGTAGAACAAATACTTCCTTCTAAAGACGCGCTCAGAGAATTACTACTCTCTGGTAAAAGAATAAACATATACCAAGGCTTTGATCCAACTGCACCAACCCTACATATAGGGCATACAGTTGGTATGAGAAAGCTTGAAGACTTTAGAAAACTAGGACATCAGGTACACTTTTTAATTGGAGATTTTACAGCAAGAATAGGGGATCCTACAGATAAAACATCTGCAAGAGTAAAGCTAACCAAAGAGCAGGTAGAAGAAAACATGAGAACATATGTAGAACAAGCATCTAAGATAATAGATATCTTTAACAAAGAGAATCCTGTTAAAGTACTTTACAACAGTCAATGGCTAGAACCCCTTAATTTTGCAGACATAATAGACTTAGCATCAGAATTTACAGTACAACAAATGCTTAAAAGAAATATGTTCCAAAAAAGATTAGAAGAAGATAAGCCAATATACCTAAACGAGTTCCTCTACCCATTAATGCAAGGATATGACTGTGTAATGATGGATATAGATGTAGAGATTGGAGGAAATGACCAACTCTTTAATATGCTAGCAGGAAGAGACCTAATAAAGAGTAGATTAGGTAAAGAGAAAATTGTTCTAGCAGGAAAACTTCTCTCAACATCTGATGGAAGTAAAATGGGTAAATCAGAAGGCAATATGATTAAACTAAGTGACAGTGCAAATGACATATACGGGAAAGTAATGTCCTTTACAGATGATCAGATATTAATAGGGTTTGAAATATTAACTACATATGACTTAGATGAGATAGTAAAGATAGAGGAGAGATTAAACTCTAGTGAAAATCCAATAGATATTAAGAAAGAACTAGCCCTTCAAGTGACAAAAGAAATAAAGGGAGAACAAGAAGCTCTAAATGCTCAAAGATACTTTGAAAGTGTATTCCAAAGACAAGATACACAAACAGAAATACCCGTAAAAGAAATAGAGAAATCTGATATAAACATAACCGAATTACTACACACTTTAGAGATATGTGAAAGTAAATCACAAGCAAGAAGATTAATAGAACAAGGAGCAGTAAAAATAAATGAAGAGAAGATACTAGATTGGAATTTAAATATTACACTTAATCCAAACAGTGAATATGTACTTAAGTGTGGCAAACACATATATCAAATTAAGTACAAAGATAAATAACTGGGGATAAATAAATTTTCTGTCCCCACTAACTAGGGGACTTTTTCTGTATGAATGAAACATTACAACTAGAACAAGAATTAATAGCACTAAGTCCAAAGAACTTTGAAGGTAAAATACTCAAAGCTCTTAATTTTGCAAAAGAATGTCACTATAATCAGACAAGACTATCTGGAGAACCATTTGTTAATCACTCGATTAGATGTGCAAGAACAGTAGCAAGAATGGGATTAGAAACAAACACAATAATAGGAGGACTCTTTCATAATATCCTTTCTAAAAATCCTGATAAAAAACAAGAGATATCTAAAAAAATAGTCGACGAATTTGGAGAAGATGTGTTAAATATTGTAAATAGCTGTGACTCGATAAGTAAAGCGACAGGCAGTATGGATACTGAGTACGAGATAATAAACAAATACATATTAAATAGCTCAAAAGACTTAAGAGCTGTACTAATAAAACTTGCAGATACACTGGACAATGTAAGAACCATAGAATATATGCCCTCTGAACGAATAGGAAGTAAAATCCAAAAAGTATTTAAAATATACGGACCATTAGCGGAGTATCTTAATCTAGACAGAATGAAAAAAGAACTAGAAGAGCTAGCTCTTAAGATATATAGACCACAAGAATATGAAGATATAAAAAAAATAATGGATAGTAAGGGATTTACTACTGAAATGAGAGATAGATATATCGCTTACCTAGAAAAACTTCTTGAACAAATACCCGGAGAACAATCAGTACACGGAAGAGTAAAAAGCATCTATAGCATATACAACAAACAAAAGAAATATCTAAAAGAAGGCTCTGCAATAAATATCTCTACCATACCAGATCTCTTAGCATTCAGAGTAATAACTCAATCAGAAGATGAATGTTTTAAAATGCTAGAGTTAATAATGGATAACGGACAAATAATAACAGAAGACTTTGATGATTACATATCACACCCTAAACCAAATGGATATATGGCATTACAAGGACCAATAGTACTACCAGAGATATCAGGGAATATCATAGAACTACAAATAATGACACAAGACATGTACTACAAGAATACCTACGGAAGCGCATCTCACATTGCATATAAAGAAAGTAAGAGTAGATATGCAAAACCAACAGACAAATATAACTGGGTAGAACAAATACA
>DHVL01000047.1 GCA_002412645.1 Candidatus Dojkabacteria bacterium UBA5209
TTGGCCTTTAAGATCTTTAATACTTTGTTATCAATATTTATATTTCCATTTTTTACTTCATCTAGGATATATTGATATACATCCTTTTGTATCGTAGGTGCTTTAGATGCATACTTACTGTATATTAATATGTCCATACCAGACAGTAATGCTTCTTTAGCAATATTTTGGTATGTATCTATATCTTTTAGTGCATCCATTTCCATATCATCTGATATTATTAATCCATTAAAGCTCTCTTCTTCTATCAATCTCTTACTAACTATTTCAGTAGAAATAGTTGAGGGCTTACTATCAATATGGGGAAACTGAATATGTCCTATCATTACTGCGTCTGATATATCAAGTACTGGTTTAAAAGATTTTGTATATTCACTCCACTGCTCACTGGTTATATTGACCACAGGTAGTGAATAGTGTGAATCAGGAGAATCATTGCTGTGTCCAGGATAGTGTTTGGGTACGCTTATTATCTGTGCATCTTTATACCCTCTTACAGAAGAAATACTCTTTTCTATCACGTCACCTCTATATACTCTATTGAACATGAATGAGGAAGGGTTTGTAATGTCTTCTACTACTGGTGCATAGTTCATATTTATACCGTAGCTTCTTAGTAAGTCTCCCCTACTTTTAGCTATAGTATATGCATGTTCTGGTGATTCTATTTGCTCTTGTGAGACAGTTAATGTGTCATTCCATCTTATTCTTGAAACTATACCTCCTTCTTGATCTATGGTGATAAAGAGAGGGATTTTATTTGTACTTTGTAAGTCTTGTATTAAGGATTTTAGTTGTGTTTCATTTGCTATATTTTTACTAAGTAGTAATACTCCTCCTATTTTATAGTTAGTTAGAAAATCTTTTGTCTCTTTATTTAAAACCGTATTATCAAAACCAAATACAAAAAGTTGTCCTACCTTCTCTTCTACACTCATACTCTCTAATATCTCTTCTTCTACTGTTTTAATAGGTGGGATTATAAGATGTGCTTTCTGTTGTACAAGTGGTTGTGGAAAGAAAAGAGGTATAGAGAGAAAAAGTATTAGTAAGAGAATATGTTTCATATATAGGTATATGGTATCAGAGTTCTAACTTTTTTCAACCTAAATCTCTTCTATTAGGGATTATTTCTATCTTATGTATAATCTACCCTTTATATTCGCTATTTTACTAAGGAAGGGGTCTTTGTTTATCTCGTCGTCTTTAATAGCTAGATCCTCAAGGGGTAATATTGAATCTAATGTCTTATAGATAGAACGTATAATATTTATATCTTTTGATAGAGGGTTTGAAGGAGTTTCTATAACTTTAATATAATTGTTGAAGGTTTCAAGAATTTCTGAGTTGTAATTCGTAAAGAATTCTTTCCACTTATCATCACCTTTGTATATTCTTGTAAACATATACCCTAAGGAGTTATAAAGAGATTCATAGAGGTGTACTGTTTTATCATCAACTTTTTCTTTTCTATTTACGATTTCTTTTTCTACAATATCTCCCAAGATAAAGAAGATTTCATCTGTTAAATTTAAATGGTCTTTTCCCCAACCAGTATTCTTTTTGTCTTCAATCTCTACTATGTGTTTTAAGGTCTCTATCTGTGTTTTTCTTATTTGGGGATTAGAATTGTTCTTTAAAAGATACGCAGTAGCTTGAAAGAGATGTTCCCTCTTAAGATTATCTTCTATATCATCTCCTTTTAGAGAAAGTAATGAAGAATTTATTGAAGAAATTTCGTTAAGAAGATTTGGAGAATCTTTTTTTATCTTTTTAATCTTCTCAAGGTAAATATGTAGTATCTCCCTGTTGAGTGGTATTTCATTTCCTATGTGTCCTCTCTGATACTGTGATGGAGTATTTTTAAAGATATTTAAAATAATTTCACTTTTCTTTTTAGGTGCTGAAAAATCTCCAACATCCCATGTCTCTATTAATGCTTCTAAGGCTTTCTTAGTGATATTTCTGTTTTCTGTTGGGTATTTACTAACCTCAAGAAAAAAATCTAAAAGTGAATAATTCTCATATTCTTGTATCCATGTATTACTGTTTTCAATATCAATGCCATGCTGAAATATCATATTCTCTGGTCTTTCACTCTTTAACTTTTCAATCATTGTATCTACAACTGTCTCTGCTAGCTCAGGTTTTCGCTTTAATATTATGCTATATATATTTGTTAATACCTCTATACTGTTCTTTCTTCTTACAATATCCTTTAAGTCTTCGTCATCATTATAAGTATTTGATGCTTCTAGGATTTTTTTGACGGTATAGGAGGTAGAGTATGTATCTTGCCATTCTTCTTCAACATCTGGATGTGAGATTATACTAATAAATTCTTTTATTGCATTAATATCTAGAGATTCCTTTGGTTCTACTTCTGCTAATGTTTCAATTAGTTCTGCTGTCCATCCTGTTATTGATTCATTTGGAGTAGTCTGAGGAAATTCTTTCTCTGTCATGATTTTGATATTTTCATCTTAATAAAAGAGATTATACTATACTATGGGACGTTTTGACTAGTAGGTTTGACTATAGAATTTAGGTATGAGAATATAAAATAATAATTTTATTAAAGTTTAAATGAAAGACTTTATAAATATGAATAAGAGAAAGATACTAAGGATATCTCTCGTTCTTCTACTACTAATCATTCTAATAGCAACTTATTTTGTCTTCTTTAGTCAAGATGAAAAGATAGAGGAAAATCCCGTAAATGACAATAATGAAGAAAGTGTTGATAATGATGTTTCTCCTAAACCTGAATATACACTTAAAACTAGCAAAGACGCCATAAATAGTACTTTACAAGCAGCTAAGGCATGGTCTTCTGATGTACAGCTTTATGATTGTTCTGGGTTACCTATTTCTTCAATAGAGTATCCAGATATTACATACCACTATCTTGGTGTTGATGATGGAGAGTATTCAAACTGGTACTGTACATACTATTCTAAGAGTTTAGCTCAAACTAGAATCTTTATTATAAATAATGGGGAATTAAACGATGGAACAGAAGCGATGGATATCGGAGAGTACGGACCTGTTACATATGACTCTATAGATTATATCGATGATCTTAATGCAGTTGTTGATTCTAAGGTTGTCTATGCTACTGCTAAGAGTAAGGGTTTAGATGACGAAAAGAACTATGTAAATATGTATCTTTTTAATTCTAATACATATGGATATATATGGAAAATAGAGGAAAGAAGTAAAGAGGAGAAAGGGGAGTATGATATCGGAGTATTAGTAAATACATATGTATTTGATGTACATACTGGGAACTTAAAGGATATATTGCAAGAGAGTGTGTATTAAGTTCTCTAATTATTCTTAAAATATATGTATCAGGAGAAAGAGGAAAGTTACTTCCCTATACCTAGTAGTCCAGAAAGAGATGAAGAATTTATGGAATTTCTCTATCAAAGAGCATCCAAGATTGAAGAAGAAATGCCAGAGTTGTATCAAAGGGTTAGTGATGCTTCTAAAGAGACATTAGGGATGGTGAATTCTCCTGGTGGTCAAGATTTCAAGGCGTATGTTTGTCCTGTTAAAGTGAAGAGCTTGGGAGATTGGAGTCACCCTCTTCTTCTTACTTACTGTACATCCACTAGATTAAATATGATGCTATATTGGCCCATGGATATGATTCCTTTAACTAATGAAGAAAGATATTTGATATGGGAGAACTTTGTTAAAGAGGATACATGTTATCTAAATCTTAGATTCTGAGTTATATTCAATTTGTTTCTTTTAATATAATATTTAGATATATAAAATTTATTAATATCTTTATGGAGAAGAAATTCAAAAATCTAAGAGCATTTAACTTAGTAATGGGATTTTTTCACCTAATCCAGGGTATTGTAGTACTACTTATTAGTGATCCTGAGAAAGGCATAGTACCAATTACTGTTAACTTCTTAAAGTTTGATACAGCACTACAGAAGCTATTCCCTGCTATTGAACAGATTACTGAGGTTAATATTGCTTGGTTTGTAGCAATATTCTTCTTTATGAGTGCATTTGCTCACCTCTTCATCTCTACAGTTTACAGACAAAGATATGAGAAGAACTTAATGTTGGGTATTAATAAAGTAAGATGGTATGAGTATGCATTGAGTGCTAGTGTAATGATGATTGCCATTAGCTTCTTAACAGGAATATATGATTTAGCAAGTTTAGTAATGATATTTGTATTAGATGCTCTAATGAATCTTCTTGGTCTTGCAATGGAGGTACATAACAGTGGTAAGAGTAAGCTTAACTGGTTAACATTCGTATTAGGTTGTATTGCGGGTATTGTTCCTTGGATAGTGTTTGGTATATATGTTTATGCTGCTAGTGAATTTGGTGGTGGTAATATTCCTGATTTTGTTTATTGGATATATGTAAGTATATTTATCTTCTTTAATACTTTTGCTATTAATATGTTCTTACAGTACAAAAAGATTGGTCCATGGAAAGATTATCTATATGGAGAGAAGATGTATATTGTACTTAGTCTTGTAGCTAAAACACTATTAGCATGGCAAGTATTTGGGGGAACATTGAGACCTTAAAAAGAGAAAATAACTAGGATAGTGAATTGTGATGGTTCGCCATCCTAGTTGTTGTATGAAAGAACGCTAATTCAATTTACTTTTAGAGAGGATTCTCTCTTCTAGTTCTTCGAATATTTCTGGGAATTCTTCTGAGAGATCTTCTGGTAGATCTACAACAATAATTCCATAGTACGATTCTTCCATATCGTGCAGTATATCCCAAACTTCGTTGAGGGCAAAAGGAAGTTTCTCTGCATCTACAGCGGCCTGAAAGATTTCTGCTCCATCATCATATTCACCTATTATTGCAAAAGTTTTTGCATTTTTGGGTATTCTGTGATTGACAACTTTTCGAGCAAGTTCTACGCCTTCACCTTGAAAAACTCGATTTCCAATCTTGACTTTCATTTTATTCTCCTTTAAAGAACGGTTTGGTTTATGGACATAAGTCCACTGTATGAGAGGATTATATCAAAACTTTTTTGTGTAAGCAATACTATGGGGTATTGTTGGTGGGGTG
>DHVL01000024.1:0-5406 GCA_002412645.1 Candidatus Dojkabacteria bacterium UBA5209
AAGTGGCACGTGAGCTGGGTTCAGACCGTCGTGAGCCAGGTCGGTCTCTATCCGGTATGGGCGTTGTAAATCTGAGGGAGTTGACCCTTAGTACGAAAGGATCAGGGTGCGGTAACCTCTAGTGTACCAGTTGTACTACCAAGTGCATCGCTGGGTAGCTAAGTTGCTTTAGGATAAGTACTGAAAGCATATAAGTACGAAACCTTTCCCAAGATTAGATTTACTTGCATAGCTTGGCTATGCGGAAGGTCCGTGGGAGACTACCACGTTGATAGGCTCTAGGTGTAAGCATAGTAATATGTTGAGCCGAGGAGTACTAATAGACCAAAAGCTTCATATATTTTTACTATATCTATTCAGTTTTGAGTGTACAAACACTCTATCGCTCTTTAGAATTTAAAGTCCTGAAGAATATCACTAGTAATAGTGATACTCGTCAGGCGACAGATATTTAAATGTTAGATTTTTGTCGCCTGGCGATTGTAGCGGAGCGGAACTACCTGATCTCCATCCCGAACTCAGAAGTAAAACGTTCCAGCGCCGAAAATACTCGGACCTTTGGTCCCGGGAAAATAGGTCATTGCCAGGATTTTGAATTTGACAACCCCACTTGAAAGAGTGGGGTTTTTACTTCTATCGGCCTTTTGTATTCATTTTGACAATTTCCATACTTTACAATTCTGTCTTTATATAAAAGGAGAAATCTCCACACCTCCGTATACGTAACATAGAGGCAATTTCGTTTCCCTTAAACTGTATAAATATCTGAGAGCTCAGGTTTTAATTTAAAAGTATAAGCTAGCTGCATCAGAAGATGTGCTGTTAAACAAAGGAATATGCCAGTTCAATATATTTGTACTACATTGGGAAGGTTCTAATCATTTGTTTACCATTTTCGAACTAAAACCATATGTGATATATTAAATATACCTATTCAGCTATAGGTCCTCTAATTTTTACTAAAAATGTATGGAAAATTTCTTTTCAGTTGATGTAGAAGGGGGTGATCAAGTAGGGAAGGGAGATGCAGTTAAAAATCTCTCCCAAGAATTAGCAAATGAAGGGTTTGATGTTTCTGTAATTTCTTTTCCTTGTTACTTCTCTCCAATTGGTAATGCTGTACGAGCTGTTCTTAAAGAGGATATTTTTGATGATTTAGGTTTAGATTCTAAAGAATCTGTATCATCTAAAATGGCCCTCTTTGCTTTGAATAGGTTAGAAATACTTAATCATCTTGTGAGTGAAAAAGATGAAAAACTTTTTGTTTTTGATAGAGGGCCCTTTAGTAATGCCTTAACAATTGCATATGCACTTAGCAAAGGATTAGAAGCTGGATATCAAGAAGAGCTTGTAGATACAGCCTTTTACCTTGATTCTCTCTTTAGAAAAGAAATGAGAGTAGATGATTGTGTAATAAGGATATTTACAGAATCTAATAGCTGGTCAAAAGTTAGAGAAGATGGGGATTTACATGAATCTAAAGATGTACAAGATATTAGTGATTCAATATATGGCATTTTTAGAAGTAAGATACAGGAGAATTGGAAGGATATACTTAGTAAAAGTAGTGATGGTTGGAGAACAAGAGAGGATATAATGGTAGATTGTTTACAATTTGTTAAAGAAAGAAACAAATTAGAGCCTAGTAGGCTCTCTAATTCACCAAAATATCTCCAAGTAGGAAAGAGTCTAGAGAGTTTGTACAAAGGTATTACAATCGATCAGAGAGCCTTAAATATGTTAGAAGTTTCCCTCGCAGTCAATGATAAGCAGGGGATGTATGAATCCTCATCTTTAATATCTCAAAATGTTGTAAATTCTGTTAAAGAGATAGGGTGGTATAATGAAGGGATAAGAAATGAGGTAAAAAAGCTTTTAGATACATACGATAGTATACTTTTGCTTCTGGAAAGGATATATGGAGAGGAATTTGTACTTAAGTTTCTTAAATCTGTATATATATGAGGAAAAAAGAATTAGCTTCTAGACTACTTCTTGAAGTCCAAAAAATATTCCCAAATGCTTCATCAGAACTAACTAATTGGGATACACCATTTCAATTTTTGGTATGTATAATGCTGTCTGCACAAACTACGGATAAACAAGTAAATAAAGTGACAGAGAAACTCTTTCTCAAATATACTTCTCCAAGAGATTTTAAAGAGGCAAACCTAGAGGAACTACAAAATACCCTAGGGGGTATAAACTACTACAAAACAAAATCGAAACATCTAATACAGATGGCAACCATTGTTCATGGCCAGTATAAAGGGGAGCCCCCTGTAAGCCTCTCTAAGCTTCTTAAATTACCTGGTGTAGGATACAAGACTGCAAATGTTTTTCTTAATGACATGTATAAAGCAAATAAAGGTATTGCAGTAGATACTCATGTATTAAGAGTCGCAAGAGCATACGGCCTAACTAAACATACAGATCCAACTAAAATATCCCATGATTTAGAGAAGCTGTACGCTAAAGAGGATTGGTATAAGGTAAACAGTACTTTTGTTTTGTATGGAAGGTACATACTTAAAGCGAAGAAGCCAGAGATGGAGAGGGTTGTACTGAAGGAATATTTGGTCGATTAGGGACAGACCTAGGTCTGTCCTCGGCTCGGACGAAGGAGGTTGTCGTGTGGGTTTTGGTTTTCGAGGATCAGACCTGGGACAGACCTGAGGTGGGTGACTTTTTCTTGGTTTTGATATATAATTGCGTCGCAGTGCATTAAATTTAGTGTATGTATGTAATACTGCTAAGTCATACATCGCCATAAGGTAATAAAATGGCTAATACAAAAATCAAGGATACGAATGCAAAAGATGCATCAATGTACTCCGAATTAGACCAATTTCTTTCAGACAGTTCTCACAAGATAAAACAGCTCTCAAAAGGAGATATTGTTGAAGGGGAAATTGTAGATATCAACAATGGGGTGATAATTGTTGATGTAGGATATAAATCAGAAGGAGTTGTTGCTGGTAAAGAGCTTAAAAGCGACACTCTAGATTGGACTACTCTTAAAAAGGGTGATGCAATACTGGTATATGTTGTAAAACCAGAAGACGACAAAGGTCAATTGGTACTCTCAATTAGAAGAACACAGCAAGCAAGTGCATGGTTAGCATTAGAGAATGCTAAAAAGAGCAACGATGTTGTAGATGCTACAGTAGTAGAATCTAATAACGGTGGACTAATTGTAGAGATAGGAAAGGGAATCAGGGGATTCATTCCAACATCTCAATTAGATGCAACAAGGGTATATGCTAATGGTGTAAGACAGGTAGGAAAAGATATCTCATCAAGAGTTCAAAAGAGACTTAACTCGCTCATTGGAGAGGGCATTAAAACAAGGATCATTGAGCTGGATAGGGAGAAGAATAGAATAATACTGTCTGAAAAGATGGTAACCCAAGCAAGAGACTTAGAAAAGAGAGCTCAAACTCTTAAGAAAGTAAAAGAAGGTGATGTATTAGAAGGTACAGTAAGTGGTATTACACCATTTGGTATATTTGTAAATGCACAAGGATTAGAAGGATTAGTACATCTTTCTGAACTCTCATGGGATAAGGTGGAAGATATTGGAGCAATATATACTGTTGGAGATAAAGTACAGGTAATGGTAATAGGATTAACAGATGGAGGTAAAAGAGTAGCTTACAGTGTAAAGAGACTACAGCAAGATCCATGGTCAATGGCAATTTCTCAATTCAAGGTAGGAGATGTTGTAGATGGTGAAGTTCAAAAGGTAGTACCTTACGGAGCATTTGTAAGAATTGGTGAGGGTCTTAATGGTCTAATCCATATCTCAGAGCTTTCTGATAAGTTAGTAAAGAACCCAGAAGATATTGTCAAAACAGGACAGCCAGTAAAGGTAAAAATACTTTCAATATCATCTACAGAAAGACACTTAGGATTAAGTCTTAAGGCAGCTCAATCACCATCTTCTCCAAAGATGAATGAGGAGCAACTCTCTGAAGCAATTGATGCCGCAATCGATGCTGAGATAAAGTAAGTAGAAAGATTTTAGAGAAGGGGCATGAATGCCCCTTTTTTTTTGATATAATAGAGTATGAAAAAAGTAGCAACCAATCACATATTTACAAGATTAAGTAGAAACGCAAAGATATCCATTAGGAATGCATCTACAATATCCAAGCATCTTAAAAGCACATCAGTAGAGCCAGAACACATACTAGTAGGAATACTTCTAAACGAGAATTCCCTCGCTACTAAAACAGTTTTAACAATGGGGTTTAATATAAAAGAGATTTTAAGTACTGTACTTAAGAGTACAGCTTTGGATATTGTAACAGATAGTACTACACCGAAAGAGATAAAATTCTCTAAAGAATCCCAAACAGTACTACGAAAAGCATTTGATTGGTCACAGAGATACTCTCATGTATATGTAGGGACAGAGCATATAATGATGGCAATATTAGAGTCTCCTGATCCATTTCTTAAAGATCTTTCTAAATATGGATTAGAACTAAAGAAATTTCAAAAACATCTAGGAGAATATGCAACATATCCATTAGGAGTACTTGCTAAGCCAGAAATAGTGGGGAAGAATGCTCAAAGAGGAAGCTTGCTAGAGATAATAGGGAAAGATTTAGTAGAGCTAGCAAGAGAAGGTAAGCTAGATCCACTAGTAGGCAGGGAGGAAGAATTAAATAATATGGTAAAAATACTAAGTAGAAGAAAGAAAAATAACCCAATCGTAGTAGGAGATGCGGGAGTAGGTAAAACAGTATTAGTAGAGGGATTAGCACAGATGATAGCTGATGGAAAAGTACCACCCTCTTTGCGAGACATGAAGATAGTGTCTCTAGATGTAGCAAGTATAATGGCAGGAAGCAAAATGAGGGGAGATGTAGAAGAAAAGGTATTAGAAATAGTAAGTGAGGTAGTAGAATCAACAAACACAATACTCTTCATAGATGAGATACATACAATATTAACATCAGGAATACCAGGAGGTAATTCAGAGATAGCATCAATACTTAAACCAGCACTTCTTAGAGATGATTTCAGATGTATAGGAGCGACTACTACAGATGAATACTCTGGATATTTTGAAAGTGATAATGCACTAGCAAGAAGATTCCAACCAATATTTCTTACAGAACCATCCATAGAGGAAACAGTTCAGATATTAAAAAATCTCAGACCAATATTAGAAGCACATCACAGTATAAAAATAAGTGAAGAGGCACTACTACTTAGTGCAACTCTTTCAGATAGATATATTAGTGATAGATATTTACCAGATAAGGCAATAGATTTACTAGATGAAGCAAGTGCGACTAAAAAACTAAGTATAGAAGGTGAATATGAAGAGATATCATCCTTAATCTCTAAGCTAAGGAGCATTCAGAATGCGAAAGAGGAATACATAATAAAAGG
>DHVL01000024.1:5443-7956 GCA_002412645.1 Candidatus Dojkabacteria bacterium UBA5209
GATGATGTAAGAAGAGTAGTGTCAGACTGGACAGGAATACCTCTTAATACATTGGGAGTAAAAGAAAAGAGTGCTTTACTTAAGCTAGAAGACAAGATTAATGAGTCTGTTGTAGGACAGAGGGAAGCAGTAAAGAGTGTTGTGACTGCAATTAAAAGGGCACGTACAGGAATATCTGATGAAGATAGGCCATGGGCATCATACCTTTTCCTTGGCCCAACAGGAGTAGGTAAAAGTGAATTAGCCAAGGTATTAGCAAGAGAGCTTTTTGGAGATGAAGATAAACTAGTGCAGATAGACATGAGTGAATTGATGGAAATGCACAGTGTATCAAAGCTAATAGGGTCTCCTCCAGGATATATAGGGTATCAGCAGGGTGGGTGGTTAACAGAACAGGTAAGAAGAAATCCTCACAGTGTAATACTTTTTGATGAAATAGAGAAAGCACATCCAGATGTATTAAATATTCTTTTACAAATTTTAGAATATGGTCACCTAACAGATGGCAGGGGTAGAAAGGTTAACTTTAAAAATACCATAGTAATACTTACCTCCAATATTGGTGCAGAGGAGATAAGTAGAGATAGAGTACTAGGTTTTTCTAAAGGCTCTAAGAGTAGGGAGAAAGTAAATAGAGAACAACAGGCATATCTAACAATGAAATCAGAATTGATAAAGGAGTTAAGAAAAGCGTTAAGGCCAGAATTACTTAATAGGTTAGATGATACAGTAATCTTTAGGGCATTAAATAGTAGAGATGCGAGAAAGATTGTAGAAATACTACTTAGAGAGTTAAATGAAAGGCTTTCTGATCATGGTATAGATATTAATCTTTCTAAAAAATTACTAACTCATATCGTTAAGGAAGGATTTAGTGAAGAATATGGTGCTAGACCTCTAAGAAGAGTACTTCAAGACACTGTTGAGAGTAAGATTGCAGATTACATCCTTAGAAATGGTAAAGTAGGTAGTGTAGAGTTAGATATTAAGGGAGATAAGGTAGTAGTAAATAAATAACTTAGTATACTGTTAAATGAGATATCTTTGTTCATCATGTGGTGCAGAATCACTTCGTTGGTCAGGAAAATGTAACTCCTGTGGAGAGTGGGGAACATTAGAGGAGGTAGAAGAGAGTATAGAAATCTCCCCTTCGAAGTTTTCAAACAAGAAGGCCAACTATAAGGCTATTACCAAATATAAGAGCAAACCCTCTAGTAAGAAAGAGAAATCTAGTCGTATCAGTTCAGGATATGAAGAGTTTGATAGAGTACTAGGAGGAGGCTTTGTACAAGGGGAAGTTGTACTACTTAGTGGTGAACCGGGAGTTGGTAAATCTACAATACTGCTACAAATAGCACTGAATCTTTCATCTGCAAATAAAATACTGTATGTATGTGGCGAAGAATCTCCGACTCAATTACTCTCTAGATTAGAAAGACTTTCTACTAAAGAAAATAATGTAGAGAATATCTTTGTTACAAACGATGTAGTAGTAGAGAATATCTACAACCTTCTTAAAGATGAGAAATTTGATCTACTAATAGTGGATTCTGTACAAAGTATGACATCTGAAACGTCAAAAGGATATCCAGGAAGTATTAGTCAAGTAAGAGCATCAGGCTCAATATTAACAAGATTAGCAAAGATAACAGGGATACCAACAATACTAGTAGGACAGATAAATAAAGGAGGGGATATAGCAGGACCAAAGATTCTTGAGCACATTGTAGATTGTGTACTGTATATAGAAGGAGGAGAATTTAATCAGTACAGAATACTTCGAGGCATGAAGAATAGATTTGGTTCTACAAATGAAATAGGAGTATTTGAAATGAGTTCGTCAGGATTAACACAGGTAGGCAACCCTTCTTTAATATTTTTAGATAGTAAATCTGCTGTGTCGGGAAGTGCAATAGGGTCGGTAATACAAGGGTCTAGAGTGGTATTTGTAGAAGTACAAGCATTGGTAGTAGAAAGAACTTCAGAGGCAGGGCCTCTTAGAAGGGTAGCTAACGGTATTAAAAAACCTAGATTAGATATGCTTTGTGCAGTACTTTCTAGAAGAGGAGGAGTATTTTTAGGAGATAAGGATGTGTTTGTGAATATAGTAGGTGGTCTTAGCATCTCAGATCCAGCAGTGGATTTAGCAGTATGTGCAGCAATTAAATCAGCAGTTAAGGATACAGTGCTTAATAAAGATGCTGTATATTTTGGAGAAGTAGGTTTAACAGGAGAGGTTAGGGGTACATGGGGATTACAATCAGTTCTTTCAGAAGCTTCAAGGGTAGGATATAAGGAGCTATATATAGGAGACGCTTCTTTCAAAGGTAGTAGTAAACTAAAAGTCTCTGTTGTAAAGGGAATTAAGAAGCTATAAAATTTTCGCAAAAGATATCAACAAAATACGTAAAGTATACTTACACGTACAACCAATCGTAACTATGTACTAGGGAGAGCTAAAAAGAAGCCGTATATCTCCTGCAATAGCAAAGCAACATTGGAGAGGTGGTATT
>DHVL01000044.1 GCA_002412645.1 Candidatus Dojkabacteria bacterium UBA5209
AACATGCAGAGGAAGACAAAAAGAAGAGAGAAAGAGCAGAGAAAAGAAACAATGCAGACTCTCTATGCTTTAACATTGAAAAACTCTTGGAAGAGAATGGAGATAAAATAGAGGAAGATGAAAAGAAAGAGCTTAAGGAAGGAGTAGATGAAGTAAAGAAGATAATAGAGAAAGAGGACTTCAATGAAGAAGAACTAGAAAAGAAAGTAGATTCTCTTACAAAGAAGATGCAAGATGTAAGCAAGAAGATGTATGAGAAAGTAGCTTCTGAAAACAAAAAAGAACATGAGAAGGAAGGAGAGAGGAAAGAAGAAGAGGTAAAAGAGGGAGAAGTTGTAGAAGAGTAATCTCTACTTAAAGGAAGGGGGGCTTGGACCCCCCTTTTTTATTTGCTAAGATGATTAGTAGTAAATAATTATTTATTCTGCCTCTAACATATATGTTAACTAATAATACAAAAACATCAACTTCTAGTAGTGGCATTGATTTATCTCTTTTTCAAAGACAACTATTTTACATATTACTCTTCTTTATACCCTGGTTTGTAGTACCACTTCCTTGGGATCCAACAGAACAGATAAAGGTAATATTCTTTGTAGTCTTTGCGTCAACATTAGTTTTAATAGAAATTGTTAAATGGATATGGGGAGGTAAGGTTACAATTCTTAAATCTGTTTTTGATAAAGCATTCTTGTTGATATATCTTTCATTTGTACTCTCTACTGTATTTGCATTAGATAAATGGGTTGCAGTATGGGGTTTTGATGGGAGAATGGGTATTGGCCTTATCTCTATATCCACTCTTATTCTTTTCTTTTTTCTATCAAGAAGTTTTCTTAAAAAGAAAGAGCATATATACAAATCTATTGAAGTTTTAATATATGGAATATCCGTATTAGTAATACTTAGTTTACTATCATTTTTTAATATTGAGATATTAAATTGGATTCCATATCTTAAATACTTCTTCGTTAAAGGATTACCTCTAACCTTCTATTCAGATTCTATACTCCTCGTATCATCAGTACTCATATTCCTTTCTATATCATCATTAATAGCTTACATTAAAGAAAAGAAATATCAGAAGATACCATTACCATTTCTCTCATTAATTTTAGGTTTTGTTTCAATACCTCTGTTCTCAATGAGTGGAGGAATATTAATACCGATACTTGTGTTCGTAGGATTACTGTTTACCTCTCTATTACTTTTCTTAAAATTAGAAAAGAATCTTAAGTTCATACCTATATCAATATCCATTCTTGTATTGGTAAGTATGATATTTACTCTTGGTTTACAGAATGATTCTTTTAAAGAGTCTGTTGTCGGAGCAGATTTTAATGCTGTAATACCAGTAACTTTAGCAGCAGATGTTTCATGGACAATATCAAGCAGAGTCGTAGTTGAAGATTTCTTTAGAGGTTTAGTAGGTATGGGAAATGAATCTTTTGGAATTGCATATTCACTCTTTAGGCCAGCAGTAGATAGCTTGGTATCTCTAGGTAATACGAGCTTTGCTTTCGGTGCAAATGAACTGTTTACATCATTAGCAAGTAGGGGAATATTAGGAATTGTTGTATGGGTATACTTAGGAGTGACGATAATTAAGACGTTAATTGTTGATGTTGCATCATCAGCCAACAAAGAAACACTTCCAGTAATTTTACTTGAGATAAATGCATTTGTAATATTCCTTGCTTCCCTCTTTATGTCTTTCTCTTTCCTCTCTTACTTCTTGCTCTTCACCACGATATTACTAATCATAGTTGCAAGAGGAATTGTTTACAGGCAGAGTGAGGAATTTCTCCTTAAGTTTTGGGCTGTAAATACAGGTAATACGCCTAAGAATGTAAATAATACAATATTAAGTATAAACTGGTTCCTTACATGCTTAATATTAGTACTTGTTTTTGTAGGACTTTTCTCTTTAGGAGGTAAAGTAGTTGCATCTGCATATATATTAAGAGCAGAAGCATACAGTATAGAAGAAACAGAGAAATATGAGAGTAAAGGAGAGATATCTTTAGATGAAAAAGAAGAATTCTTTAATAGAACAATTTCATATTACTATAAAGCATTGAAATATGACCCAACAAACCCGATTGCAAATAGAAGAGCAAGTAGGACAGCGGTAGAAATTATGAATATCTTGGGAGAAGTATATAGAAATTCATCAGAAGAAGAGAAACCTTCTGTTCTTTCAGAAATTACTCGTTGGAAAAATGTTGCAATAGATCTCTCTAGAGAAGCTATTAATACCTCCTCATATACATATATAAACTGGAATACAAGAGCAACTGTATATGTAGGTTTCCTTGGAATAGGTCTTTCTGATTACAGTGAAGATGCACTTGCTTCTTTACAAAGCTGTATAAACTTAAACCCTCTTGATTATGAATCATACTTTAGAGCAGGTCAGATATATATGATTAAAAGTGATTTTGAAAAGGCTTTAGCTGCTTTTGAAAAAAGTATTAGTATAAACGGACAACATGTACCCTCCATTGTTCTCTCTGCTCGTATTATGAATGAAATGGGAGATACTCAAAATGCAATAATATACTTACAAGAAGCAAGAAGGATTATGGAAATAAACAAATTAGAAGGAGATGAAATGTATAAGACTGTAATAGAAGCATTGGCTGAATTAGGAGGTGATAATCAGCAAGAGGAAAGTAATCAAGAACAAGAGATTGAGGAAGAAATGTTAGAAGAGTTTGCACCTATGGATATTTCTATAGAATAGTAATTATCAGTATTTCTAAAGTATCCTCTAATTTAGACACTTCTATCTTTAACTTCTCTATATCTTCTATTTGTACACCAATTAAACATAGTTTCTTGCTTTTAACATTTCCATATCTTTTGTATTTATCTGCAATCCTCTTATTAATATCCTTAAACCTTTTACCAAACAGAGGGGATATTTTGTATGAATTAAGAAACTCTAAAAGTTGGTATCTTTGTATAACCTTTGAAATTAGAAAAAGATAGTAATCGTAAATAGGTCCAGAAGTTTTTTGTTTTAAATATCTATTAAATTCTCTATCTTCATACCACCCTTTTATATGTCTAATTTTAATATCTGTAAAATTGCATTTTGTATGTATTACTCCATTTTTAGAAAGTTTTTTACAGATACAGCATGAGGGTAAAGATTTTGGAAACATCTTTATACAATCAGGACAGAGGTGATACCCCACACGTGAGCATCTAACACACTGTTTTGGGAATATTAAA
>DHVL01000030.1:0-6646 GCA_002412645.1 Candidatus Dojkabacteria bacterium UBA5209
GGATCTAATGTAAGTATTAAAGGAACAGTAGGACAGAGTGTATATACACTAAGTATGATGGCAGATATGGATGCAGACATTGGTAAAGACTTAAACATTGCATCAGGTACTACAAAGATATTAGGAAGTGTAGGAGATGATGTCAGAGTAGCATCTGGACAGATATCTTCAGATGCATCAGTAACTGGAGATTTCCTAGTATCAAGTGAAAGCCAGAATATTGATAAAGAGAAGATTGCAGGGCAGTTCATACTCTCTACTTCAGAGGGAAAGATACTTGAAAGACAGAAGTTTGAATTCAAGAAAGGAGACCTACTTGGATTTAATCTTGGATTAGCTGTAGTTAGTTTTGTAGGAATGTATATAGTGGGTGTATTACTAATATATGTAGCTCCTGTTAAAACAGTAACCATTGGTAAGAAGATAGTAAGCTCATGGGATGATTTACTAAAGAGTTTTGCAATTGGATTACTAATACTCTTTACAATACCTCTACCACTTTTCATACTTACTCTTACCATTGTAGGAGCACCATTGGCATTCTTAATAACTGGAGCATTAATATTCTTAGTTACATTTGGAACTCTTTGGACAGAGATAGCAGTAGGTAACAAGGTATTAGATTTGATGAAACAGAAAGATGATTACAGATTCCTCTCATTACTAGTAGGTAGATTGATAACAGTGATTGTAAAATTAATACCATTCATAAATACACTCTACTCTTTCTCACTTAGTATGATTACAGTAGGAGCAGTAGTAAGAATGAAATATGATGCATTTGCAGCTTCTAGAAAGAAGAAGAAGTAAGAAGGTTTAGATATTAAAAAAGGGAGCATATGCTCCCTTTTTCATTTAACAATACAAATCCCTTAAAGCAACTCATCCAACATCTGTGCAAATGTATCATATGGATATGCACCTGGTATTAATTTACCTGTTACATTACCATCACCGTCTAATACTCCAACAATAAAGCCTGGAGTACCCTGTACACCTGCTGCTGCACCATCAGCTAAACCTTGATCTATGCTAGCTTGGTATCTCATCTCATCTACACATGTATTAAACTTTTCCATATCTACACCTAAATCTTGTGCTGCAGTAACTAACTCTTCATTAGATGCAACTTCATAAATATTAGATGCATACTGTGCAAATTTCTCTACTCCTGCAATCTCATTTACACACAAGGCTGCATTAGCACTATCTATTGCAATCTGACCATGGAAATCCAATGGAAATTCTCTAAATACATATATAGCGTCACCTGTATCTACATAGTTCTTAATTAAGTCAGCCTTAGTATTTTGATCATGCTGCTTACAGTAAGGACACTGATAGTCGGTATACTCTACGATAGCGACCTTTGCTTTCTTAATATCTCCTAAGTATGGAGCATCAGCAATAGTAGTTTGAGCATCTTGGAACTCTTCTTCAGCTACGTTATCACCTGCATTGTCAGTACCTCCCACTGTAGGAGTACCTGTACCTTTGTTAGACAAAAGTATTGCACCAGCAATAATTACACCTGCTAAAATTATTGATAGAGGAACTACAAATGCGTCTAAGTTCACCACTATCTCATCACTCTTTTGAGCCTTTTTTGTTTTCTCTTTAGGCATTAGGGAAAATATAAAATATTAAGTAAGAAGGGCAATGTAAGTAAAATAATATTTCAATTATCTAAATATGTCAAACCACTCTGGTATGGTATACTAAATTAGGTGGGGCAATATACTAATAAGGGTATAAAAGATATCGTTATCAATTTCTTACTATTCATAGTATTAGTATTACTACTGCTTGTACCTGCATACTTCTGTTACAAAATATTTATAGTAGATACTAAAGATGTAGAGGAACAATCCCAAGAAGAAGTAACACCTACAGAGCAACAGGTAGAAGATGAAGAAGAGCTAGTGCTAGAGCAAACAGACCCATACGAAGAATTCTTCCCAATATTAGAAGACCAACAGGCATATGTAATGGTACCAGGGAAGATAGATAATGATAGACCTCCAGTATTAATAATATATAGCCATGGGTCAAATACTACAGTGACACAGAATATGGAAGACCCCTTTATGCAAGATCTGTTTAAATATGGTGAGTTCTTTACTAAAGAGAATTACATCTTTGCAGCATCTAACCAACACGGTGTTAACTGGGGTAATCAAGCATCAATAAGAGATACCTACAATGTTAAGGAATGGGTTATGCAAAACTATGATATTGAGCCGAATGTATATTTAATAGGTTTTAGTATGGGAGGACTCCCTACTATGAATTTTGCATCCCAGTATTCAGAAGAAATAGATAAGATAGCACTACTTGCTCCTACAACAAGATCTTCAGAATGGAATGCAACAAGAGTAGAAAAGATTAAGAATATAGATATAAAGATATGGCATGGTAATGCAGATGTTAATGTACCATACTCCCTTTCTACTAAATTCGTAAGTACACTCAAAAACTTAGGAAAAGAAGTTACCTTAATTACACTAGAAGGTAAAACTCACTGGGATGTAGATACAGAGTACATGGAAGATATTCTACTATTTTTTAACGAATAGCTAATCAAGCATACTTAATTCCTCACAAATCACCTTCATATCTTCTTTAGATATTTCTTTTCTATGCTCTATTTCTGATACAACTGTAGTTCCATTAAATACTGGCTTAATATGGAAATGGGTATGAAATACAGATTGTCCTGCTTTCTCTCCATTGTTCTGTCTAATGACAATACCTTCTGGAGTATAGGTATTCATAATCTTTGACGATATCTTTTTTATAACCTTCATAATATGACAAAGATCTTCTTCTGTAATATCAAAAATATTTTCAGAATGTTCTTTTGGAATTACCAATGTATGTCCTTTACTAAGAGGACTAATATCTAAGAAAGCAATAGCCTTTTCATCTTCATATATCTTGTGACAAGGTATTTCCCCTCTCACTATTTTACAAAATATACAATCATTCATATTTCTAAAGGTGATATATTATTACTCTACTCCAAAAGGTAAGAGTCTCTTTGTTGGTTTTAAGATAATCTAAACTAACAAATCCGATATCTTCTAAGCCCTCTTCTCTAATATGTACATCAATACCATCTAAATCATATACATAGAAGAGACCTACATGAACACGATTAACAGGATTTTCATCTTCAATATACATTAAACCTAGTAATTTCTTCTTCAATATCTTAGATTTTAACTCTACCTCTTCATGTAATTCCCTCTCCAATGCTACATCAAGAATATCTTCCCCTTCTTTCATATCAAACTCTTCTGTATGACCACCTAGTGCCAAAGGACAAAGAGAGTTTAATCTATCTTCTGATCTGTTCACTTGCCTATGTAAAAAGTATTTATCCTTGTATCTAAGGATAACCTGAGCTATTACCTGCTTGTATGAATCGTCATCTTCTAACTCATCTCTAACCCTAAACTCACTCTGTTCATTTAAGAGCTTAAGATATTTATCTAAATTCTCTGTTTGAAGACCGTTCCATTTACCCAAATGAAACAGCTTCTCACTAGAGATACACAGTATCTTCTCTCTATGTGAAGACATATTACTTACTCCTCTATTACAATAGCGGTTGCAGGACAAATATCATGAGCTTCCTGTACCTTATCTTGTAGTTCTGCTGGTACCTCTTTTCCCTTCCATTCGTCTTTTACATCTACTGTACCATCTTGCTTAAGTTCAAATACCTCAGGACAAACAGCAACACATGATCCACATGCTATACACTTACTTTGATCTATGGAAACTTTCATATTCAAGATCTTCAATTTATATATATCCCATTTTTTCAGAAATTGAAGAATATATCAACCGTTAGGAAATGGAGACCGTTCTTGCTACGTTCTCCATGTCAGTGGAAATGCCTTTCACACTGCCTAACAGTTGTTTTGACTAAAGAAAACGTCTCTTCTTTAGTACTTTGTACTAGCGATCCACTAGTACAAAGGTTATTTACTGTCGGTGCAAGAAAAAACCGACCTGTGCTGGCCGGTTATAAATCGTCTATATGACGCAAGGCGTTATTGCTATACCTATTTATACCAAAATTTCCTTTAGATATCAACACTTTAACTAATAAATTTTACTAGCCCTCTCTCTCCAATAATATCAAAATTAAAATCCTCTGCTAAATCAGAAAGTAATATACCACTAGATGCTAGAAGCTCTGAAGGTTTACTACCACCATCTAATGCTTCCTGTATATCTTCTGTAGGGATACCAAGTGTAATACTTAACATATTAACCATCTTAGAGCTATTACCATCAAACCTACTATACTGCCTATCTATTTCAAAATTGTAATCTAGCGGAGAATATTCTTCCGATATTGGAAGTTTAGAAATATATTCAGATGTAACAACCATAGAGGATTTACCAATTCGTTGCTCTAGAGGATTAACTACATTAAAAAGTGAAAAACCAAACACTGAAATGAAGATTGAGAGTACAAGGACTCTTTCTTTGTTTGTCATATTAAATATACATGACAATTTATTTACAACTATATGCTAGATTAAATATATACAGAAAGCTACTTTTTTTATTTTATAGCTAAGCTATATAGATTCACTGAAACATACTACAAAGCCTTGGGATAGAGAAATGTTAATTAAGGATACCTGACTATAAGATTGAAGAGGAGATATACAGTATAGATATATTTTAACAACCTAATTATTGAGCATTCTACAGCCCCATAGTATAATATCTCTGTTCTTTTACAACAAAACACATTCACCCAATCACCCAATAAAGGAGGAGAAATGTTAAGAAAAATTGTAAGTATACTACTAGTAGTAGCAATATTTACAACTGGATGTAGCACTGAGCAGTCTGTAGAAACCATAAGTACTGCAGAAGGCAAGGTAATAACTACTCCAGTACCAATGAGAGTACCAACACCACCTGTACTACAAGGAGAGTATGAAGGCCTCTCTGTGTACTACCTGTATGACCCTGTTGACTTTGCGCAAGCTGGGTTAGCAGTAGTACCAGTAGGTGGTTCAATAGCTGTACTAGATAGTCCACTACCAGGGCCTGCAGATGCAATCGCACTGATAGTGTTTGGTACAGCAGTAGTAGCATATGTAGCCTACACCACAACAGTACCAGTAGGTACAATCTACTACGAAACTCCTGATGACTTGGTTGCAACTCTTGGTATGTTTGGCACACTTGCCGGATATATTCCAGTGACACAGGAGCATAAGCAAGCTCATACTGTAGTTGTTGGAAGTAGCAATGTAGCTACCCAAGTATTTGCAGATCTAAATAACAGGTGGCCACCTGATCCAAATGAGAACGAAGAGATTCGAAAAGTACTCTGCTATGTTCTTAAAAGTGGAAGTAAGGTCGTTAGATACCTAGTCTGGGCAGGAGTTGAATACTCTGCAACAGGAGTACCTCGTGGCAATCTGTTATGGTGGCAATACGGTCCAAATGGTCCAGAAGCATATGGTTATTCTGGGAAATCTCTCAGAACTATGCAGAATGTACCAACAGACTTACAGGGTCAAGGATATACCATAGAGCAAAGCTCTTGTGATAACTTCACCCCACCGTTTCAGCTACTAGCTCCATAATGTGTTGTTGTTTAAAAACACTCCCATCTCTTGAATACCATAGAAATTGGTAAAACAAAAAACAAGAGATGGGAGTAATACACTTACAAAACTATTCTCTGTGCTACACCGTTAATAATCTCTAACATATCTCTTTGATTAGTACTCATTCCATGAACTTTCCCAAAACCAAAGAGAGCAACAATATTAACCTGCTCACAAAGATATTTAATCTGCTCTTTATTTAAATACGTACTACCAAGGGGTTTGTCATTTTCTACTACACCAGTACCAACACCGTACACTGCTCTAGTGACAATATTTAGTACACTCCACAACCTGTTATCTACTAACTCTGAATCATTCTTTTCTCTTAATTCTGCAATACCCATTAAAAATCCATCTAGCATATATTTAATACTCTCTTGGGATACTGGTTTTAGTTGTGTACCTTCCATTGCTAATTCATCTTCTGTTTCTTTTGCTTCAGTAAAAAACTTTTCTGAAAGTTCAAATCTTTTAGTAGGAGTATCTGTTGTTTCTTTTATCTTCTCGATAACGGAAGTATCTTCCTCTCCATCTGCTACTCTCCATGCAATAGCTTTCTGTTCAGGAGTATCTATATTCCCTTCATACACATCTCTTTTTATCTCCATAACCTTATCTAACAAGGTCGAATTTATTGGATCAATACTATCTCTCATACTCCAGTATATACTATTTATCCCATTACTAGCTATATACCTTCTACTTCATTTCCCTTCTTACTATTACTTACTACTCCTTTTACATCATCAATATCTAAACCTAAATCCAAACCAATATTTACAATTGTAGCAATTCCTATACATACTGAAATTATTAAAAGTATTTCAAAAATCTTGTCATTAAAGTCTTTGTGCATGTTCTAGTAGTACTAAATTTAGGAAGAAAGACAAGTTCTACAATATCAAAGATTTAAGGAAAAAGGAACTAAATATTTAAGGTTGAGGTTGTAAAGGGGAAATTGACTAAACTTGTTAAGGATTAACCATAACTTGCTG
>DHVL01000030.1:6731-19449 GCA_002412645.1 Candidatus Dojkabacteria bacterium UBA5209
ATTTTTTCCATAAATAAAGGGCGAGAATGTAGCCTATGTTTATCATAGCTAGAGAAATATTTAACTGCCTTCTTTATTGTAGTTTTTCTCCGATTATCATTCTTAAACATATACTTTGTTAACCAATTTGAAACAAGCTCCCTTGATAGCTTTTCTGAATCTTCACACATCTCAAGAAGATGTATTGAATATTTCTCAATTAAAGGTACATAGGCTGGTAAAGATTCTGGCCCTTCCTTTTGGATTTGTCTTTTTGCCTTTTCAAAACCTCTAGTAATAGATCTTACAGGTACACCATCCAATTGAGGATCAATTGGCCCTAATGTTGCACTTTTATGTAAGGTAATTGTATCTCCTGACAATGCAAGCATTGTAGCTGCTGAGTAGGCAGAATGGGGAACTAAGAAATGAACTTCTTCAAAACGCCCTCTCAATATCTGAACTATTCTCTCTGTCGCATCTGGACTTCCACCAGGGCTATGAATCAAAACATCTACTGTTTTATGTTTATCATCAACAGAGTTAACTAAATCGGTAAATCCATCTACATCTTCTAGACTAATTGTTATAAGATGTGAAGCTTCCCTAGGAACTGGGCTTATAAACTTTGAAGCATAAACCAATAATGGCCTACCTCTTAAAGATTCAATTTCGGAATAAACATTCTTTCTTAACTCATTCAAATCACGACCAGTTAATGCACTCCCTTTACTAGCCCCAATAAATTCATGCCAATCTTGTGTTGATTTGAATATTTTTCGTTGATTCAATTTCATCTAGATTCAATTTGCTATCTAAAGTAGTTGTATAAGAAGTCTTATACTTTATCCTTTTCCCAGAAGCCTCTTTAAAGGCATTTATCTGTTCCTCAGTCTCTTTATAAATTTCATAAGCTTTAATAGCTTCTTTATTTTCCTTTATAACTTTTTTAGAGAAACTTTTCTTCGTTAAGCTGTCGCTTTTCTTATGACCTTTCATATTATAATTATACCAAGAGGTTATAAGAGTATAAAGGGATAATTCTAAAGAAAACACTATGAGGGAATCGGGGTGACACGACTTGAACGTGCGACCTCTTGCACCCCATGCAAGCGTTCTAGCCATCTGAACTACACCCCGATGAAAGTATTATACTAAAGCCCTATTTCATCAGCAATACTATTCATCTCTTTAAGAGATATTTCAAGAAGTCTGCTTAGAGATATACCTGCTTTTTCTATATCATATATATATTGCCTATTTACTGCTTTAGCAAAATCTTTCTTTTTAAATTTCTTTAGTACAGAATCTATTTGTACAGAAGAAATCTTTTTATCTGGTTGAACTAATGCACAAGCTACTAAAAAACCACTAAGGTTCTCTGCTGAAGAAAGTGCATAGTCAAAGGAAGACTCCCTCTTTTGAGTAATCTCTGGGTGCTCTTCGTAATGAGATTTAATCGCATGATACATATCTTCTGTAATATCCTCACCAACCTTTATACCTTCCTTCTCTAATATATTATCCAATTCTATTACATGTCTTTTAGGATCTTTATTTACAAAGTCAAAATCCAAATCATGAAGTAATCCTGCTATACCCCACTCATCTTCATTCTCACCAAGCTCTCTTGCTAAACCACGAAGTATAACCTCGGTTTCCCTCATATGTAGTTTTAACCATGGAGTAGTTATATATTTATCCAACAACTCCTGAGCTTTTTCTCTAGTTATCATCTTTAAATCTTTATCTCAACTATTACCTGATTAGGACTCTGTGTAGCACTCAATCTAAAATCTTTACTACCACCAATACCTCCAAATCTATACACCGATGATTCTCCTGCTCTAGAGACTGCCACTTGTATACCTGCAGGTAAAGTAATTGTACTACCCCAACCAGCTACTTTGTCTGATGCTAACGATGGGAATTTAACAACCAATATATTCTCTTCATCATATTCTGCCTGTACAGTAGGTATTGGATTCGAAGTACCACTAGCTACAGAGAATACGAATTTTAGTACTCCTCCTGATACAGAGTAAGAGTAAGATGCTATTCTTGCACCATCAGAAGATTCCATTCCTGATATTTCTTGTAATCCATTACTAAACTCTGTACTACCGAAATCTACATTAGGTGGAGAGTATTTAAGATCATATGAGACTTTAACTACAACACTCCACATATTCTCCCCTATTTCTTCAAACTCAAGTTTAAAAAGATTGTTACCTAAAAAACCAATCTCATATATNNACCTCTTTACTCTGTTGGTATGCAATACCACTACTATCCTTAATTACATTACTCAATGTTATTCTGTATACCCCCTTATCTAGTACAGGTTCTACAACTACATATGGAACAGTTGTCTCTGTAGAAGATATATTAAACGTAAAAGCATGATATCCACTTTGAGGGGTATCTTCTAATCCTTCTACTGTATATTCAAATTCTGACTTCTCTCCAATACTCTGTTTTGTTTTAGTATATTCATCAGGATTAGAAAGATATCCTAAATCTTCCTCTCCAGATTCTTTACTTTCTTCTTTTTCTGGTTGATCATCTGTTTGCTCATCTGTACCTACCAAATCTATCTTAGAACTGTCATACTCTACATCCTTTTTAGTACATCCTGTTAAAAGAAATGCACTAAGTATTAAAAGTAATGTATATGATATATATTTTTTCATATTTAAAGCTTGTAATCTTAATATATTTAAATATTAGCACAGAAGAATTAACATTGTACAAATCTAATGGTAAATTATATTAACTAAATATATTCATATTAGAAAATGGTAAAAGAAATAAATATATCAGAGAATGGTAATAGTAAGAAGGAAGAGATGAAAGAGAAAGTAGAAGTTCCTACTGGAGAGCTAAAGAAACCCGAGGAAGTTAAAAAGAAAGGATTTAAATTTCCTAAGCTTTCTAAGAAGACTCTTACAATTCTTTTAGTTTCTTTAGGAGTTTTCTTACTGCTTGGTATTGCTGCTTTTTACTACTTTGGTATATACAAAGCTAAGCCTTTTAAAGTACCCTCCGAGGTTATTAATCTAAACAGTGAATATTTAATATCTAAAGCTAAGAGTAGCTGGCTTTTTAATATCCCTACCGTTAAGCCCGAGGAACCCAGAACAGAGGTCAGTCCAATTAATGGGAAACTGTTTACTAAAACAGAAATGGATAAATTAAAGGAGAGAAGACCTGTTGCTGTAATGATTAACAATCATGCTGATGCAAGACCACAGTCAGGACTTAATAGTGCAGATGTTGTATATGAGGCTCTTGCTGAATCTGGTATTACAAGACATTTAGCAATATTTTGGAGTGAAGTACCAAACAAGGTAGGACCAATTAGAAGTGCAAGACAGTACTACTTAGAATGGTTAAGTCCATATGATCCTCTTTACATATATGATGGATGTGCAGAAACTGATAATCCAAAAACAGATGCTTGTGGGAATATATATACATACAATATTAAAAGGATTGCTACAATTGGAGCATGGAGATGGAACGATGGTAGAAGATATGCTCCACACAACGAATATTCATCGTTAACTAGTGCCTGGGAGTATGCTGAGAAGATGAATTGGGATTCATTCCCTACGATTGAGTCTTGGAAATTTAAAAATGATGCACCTGTAGATGAGAGAGGAGAAAAGACAAAAGTAAGTTTAATATTTCATCAGAGGATAAATAACGGGGGGATGTATGATACTGTATGGACATATGATGGTAAGACTAATAGCTACTTAAGACAGGTTGGTAAACAACCAGATATTGATCAAGAGAGTAATACACAGGTATATGCAAAAACTTTAATAATACAAGAGATAAATATGTATCCTTCATATGATGATAAAGGGAGGATAATTCAGGATACTGTCGGAGAGGGTAATGCTGTATTTCTAATGGATGGAAAAATTGTAGAGGGTAGATGGAAGAAGAGTAGTAGATTAGATCGTACTACCTATTACGATAATGATGGAAATGAGGTACAATTCAATAGAGGCAGAATCTGGATTAGTATGCTTGCTCGCTCTGAAGGAAAATTTGCTATAATTGAACAATAAAATGCCCCAAGGTCATTAGACCAATTTAATATATATTTATATTACAAGGGCTATGTTAAAAAATCTATTCATTTCAAAAGTAAGAATAAGGATATTGGAGAGGTATATGAGTGATACCAAAGCTTCTTACCATGTTAGAGGTCTAGTTCGTGAACTAGGCGAAGAAATCAATGCTGTAAGAAGAGAGCTTCTCAATCTTAAGAGTGCTGGTATTTTAAAATCCGTTAAAGATGGTAACAAGATTGTATATACAATAGATAAAAGGTGTCCAATAATATGGGAGCTAAGGAGTATGTTCTTTAAAGAGTCAGAGATTGGTCAATTACTCTACTCTAGGCTTTCAACTGTAAACGGTATTACTGTTGGTATAGTGACTGATGCGTTTCTTCAGAATAAACATGAGAATGCTACTGATATAGATATGATCTTTATTGGTGATATGAAAGTTAAGGAGTTAACTACTGTAATGAATGCATTAGAGAAAGATCTAGGCAGAGTCATTAAATATGCAGCAATGAAACCTGAAGACTATGAATTCGGTAGAAGAAAGAAAGATCCAATATTAATGAATGCATTGCAAAATGACAAGATAATAATACTAGGTAAAGATTCAGACTTGATATGAAGAAGATAAAATTTGCGAAGATAAAGATTGGCAAGATTGATTGGAAGAATTTCTTTTCATATATATTTTTAGTACTACTTTCCTCACTAATACTTGCAAGTATATTAATAGCACTTCCCTTAACAGAGAGAATATCAACTCAGACTACATATGATTTAAACAGTAAGAGTAATCTTTACTGGGCAAAAGAGTATACCTTAGAGTTAGAGACTTCCGATGATAAAGATATTGATGGTATTAAGTCTGTACTTTTTAATAGACTTAATAAGCTAGGTGTTGAGAAAGTAAATATGTATTCATATACAGAAGATGAGAATACATATCTACAAGTACAGATTCAATCTTCCTTAAGACAAGAGTATGTACAAGAGTTAGTACAAAATCCTTTTGATGTAAGAGTAAGTATTAGGAATAACGAAGTAGATTTTGAAGATGAAGAGAACCCCTACGCCATATATCTTGCAGAGAATTACATAGAGACAGAATTTAGTAGAAGTGATTTTAGGAATATATATATTACTCAATTAAAAAACTCTGCCAATGAGTACTCCTACTTTGCGCTGTTTAAAACATGGCCATGGGATAGTAAGTGGAATAACTTTCTGAAGGAGAATATGGGTATGGAGATAGGTGTCGCTATTGATGACTTTGTCACACCTGTTCAGATTCCTTCTGTAGAACCATTGGTATTTGCAGTCCCAATATCCTCTGCAGAGAAAGAAGAGGCAAACCTAGTTAGCATTATGTACAACTCTGGTGTAATGCCAGCAGGATATACTCTCTCAGATATTCAAGACATAGAAGTTGAGAGTTTAGAAGTTGATTACATCAAATTAATAGAGGGGCTGATAATTGCTATTGTGGTCATATATGCATACCTACTGCTAATAGATAGAACTCCTAAGAGGCTTCTTGTAATTTCTGGTCTTGCTACTGTAATAGCAATATCTTTGTGGATTGCATATTTAAAGATTACATCTACTCCAGTAGATATCTTCTTGTTAGCAATAGAAGCATTAACAATGGTAGCAATACTTCGTATTACAACAGAGAATAGAGAATCTAGAATAATTGTTAATGTATTACTAGCACTAATAGCTTCATTGGTAGCAATACTAGGTTCGGGCTTTGCTAAGATATTTGCTTCTGACCTTTTCATACTCTTAATATTGGGAGTGATATCACAAGAGGTAGCACAGATATATACAGATAAAGTTAGAAAGATGTTAAAGATATGAATACCATAATAAATATGTGGACAAATTGGAGTAGCTTAGAGAAGATACAGGAGCTTTCCTTACTTTTAGGTATATTTCTAATTAGTATACTCGCTATACATTACATGGCTAAGAATAGGAGTATTACTCTCTTATCAATTATAGGATTTGTATTAGCAGCACTTCTGAATCTTTTAGGATTAATGATAATAGGGAGTATGTTTACGATAACAATAACTGAAGTATTTAGAATAGTTCCCCTGCTAACCTCCATACTTCTAGTTAGCAACCTAGGTATACTTGTTGGATTTTACATACATAAGAAACATAAGAAAGGCTTTGAGATAGAAAAAATAAGGGTTGAATATTTTGCAGATACTGTAAAACAAACCATATTCCTACTTCTTTTAGGTAGTTCAATATTCCTTTTTCTTACACCTCAAACACAAGCAATACTAGTAGTTTGTATACTCTCATGTGTTGGTAGTATATGGTGTATTTACTGGATATCAAAATACTTACTTAAATGATAGCGTATGAGGGTAAGATAGTTATAATAGCTGGTCCTACTGCCTCAGGTAAAAGCTCCATAGCTATTAATCTCGCTAAAGAGTTAAATGGATATATCATTAATGCAGATTCAAGACAGATATATAAACATATTGATATAGGTAGTGCAAAACCTACCCCAGATGAAATACTAAGTGACGATGTATGGGTAATAGATGGTATTAAACATTTTCTTTTTGATTTTGTAGATCCTAAAGAACAGTTCTCTCTTTTTAAATATCAAAAGCTTGTATCTGAGATATTAAATACTCAAGAAGGTATACCCATATTAGTAGGAGGTACAGGATTGTATATTGATAGTGTTGTATTTAATTACGATCTGAAGGAGAGTAGTAATAACTTAGATTTTTCGAAATTAAGTATAGAGCAACTACAAGAAAGAGCCTCTAAGTATCTACCTGATATGACAGAGAGTGATAGAGGTAATAGACATAGGTTAATTAGAGCTATACAAAGAGAAAGTTTGGGAAGAAGTAAGGGGAAGATGTTAGATAATATATATTTTGTAATAGATGTAGATAAAGATACTTTAAAAGACAGAATAAGGGAGAGAATAGATAGGGTGTTTAAAGATGGTTTACTTGAAGAGAATATAAAACTTCTAGAAATGGGATACACATACAATGATCCTGGATTAAATAGTATAGGATATAAAGAATTTGAGGAGTATTTTAAAAACAGTATTTCCTTAGATGAGGTAAAGGAGAATATATATACTAATACTGTTAAGTATGCAAAAAGACAAAGAACCTGGTTTAAGAGAAATAAAGAGAGTATATGGAGTAATAACTATGAGCAGATATCTCAATTAGCTTTAAACTTTATTACAGGAGAGTAAATACCTTCCTTACTCTTTATTAAGTATATCTCTTGTACTGTAAATGTAATCTCCGTTATCTGTAATGATTTCGAAATATTTTGAATATCCTTTACTAGGTTCCTATACTCTTCCTCTGATAACTCTTTACTTACTCTACCTATTGTAAGATGAGGTATAAAGGAGGAACTATCATCACTCTCTATACTCTTACTTATCTCCCAGAATAGATTTCTAATTTCTTCTCCTCCTTTATCAATATCTAAGAATATCAATTCTCTATACTTCCTAGATATTCCTAACTTTACCTTGTTAAAAGATACATCAAAAGGTTTAAATTGAATCTTACTAATCTTTCTTTTTAGGAAAAACCTCTTTAAGAAAGATACTCTACTACCTAACATATACAAACTAATATGAAAACCCTCTGGTTTTACCCATCTCACAGGAATATCAAAATCTTTAAAGACTCTACCTACTTCTCCTACTACCTTTCGTATTTTGTAATTAGCTTTCTCATCAGGAAAGAAACCTAGAAAGTAACTCATATTTTTTACCCTTCTATTTTATCTACCCCAATATACTTTCTTAATACCTCTGGTATTACAATACTACCATCACTCTGTTGATATGTTTCTAATATGGCTACCATTAATCTACTAGTAGCTAATCCAGATGCGTTAAGTGTATGTACAAATTTGGTACCATCATCTGTTTTGTATCTCATATTACCTCTTCTTGATTGGTAATCTCTTACATTAGAAATTGAGCTTACTTCGTAGTATTGAGCTACTGCTGGTAACCACACCTCTATATCATATGTTCTTGCTGCACCTGCAGAGCAATCTCCTGCTGCAAGTTTAGTAATTCTGTAATGTAATCCTAAACCTTTTACTAAGCTCTCTGCTTTAGATACTAACTCTTCAAATGCTTTGTCTGAATTCTCTGGTTTAGTAAATTGATACATCTCTACTTTGTTAAACTGATGAACACGTATTAAACCTCTTTCATTTGCTCTATAGCTACCTGCCTCTTTTCTGTAGCAAGGGGTATATGAGAAGTATTTCTTAGGTAATTCCTCTTCCTTAAGTATTTCATCTCTAAACATATTCGTTAATACTGTCTCTGATGTAGGTATTAAGAACTGCTCCTCATCCTCTAACCAATATACATCTTCTTTAAACTTAGGAAGTTGACCTGCAGTATATCCAGATTGTTCCCCTACAATGTGTGGAGGTAATATCATCTCATATCCGTCTTTAATATGTTCATCCACGAAGTAGTTTATCAATGCCCATTCTAATCTTGCTCCCATACCTTTATACAATGAGAAATTAGAGCCTGACATTTTAGTAGCTCTTTCAAAATCAAAAAGTTTTAAATCTTCACCCAGCTGTACATGATCTTTAATTTTGAAATCGAAGATAGGTTTACTTCCTTCACTCCTTACTTCAGTATTGTTTTCTTTTCCTCCTGCAACTACATCTTCATCTGGGATATTTGGTAGTACTTCTAGTTTTTCCCTTAGCTTACTATCTACATCTCTTAACTCTTCTTCTAATTCTTTTACTTCAGAAGCTAAGGTTTTAAGTTCACCTACTAGCTTAAGAAACTCCTCCGAACCTTTCTCCATTTGAGACATACGGTCATTGAAGCTATTTTGATTTGCTCTTTTTTCTTCAAACTTTTGTATTAATTCCTTCTTGTCTTCATACAGCTGTACAATACTGTCTAAGTCTAATTCCTCTGGATTCATTCTTTTAAGTAATGCTTTGTATACACTCTGCTTATCCTCTACTATCTTCTTAATATCTAACATTTGTGGGTATTTCTAAATTAAATATGTAAAACCCTTTATCAATACAATTATTATATTACCCCTATACCCCATTATCAAGCTAGTAAAATATTCTAAAGGCTTCTTTTCTGATATACTTAGCCTAATGAAAAAAGAGAGTAAACAATTTAAAAAGATATTAGAGAGAGCAAAAGAAATATTAATACTCACTCATAAAGGACCAGACTTTGATGCTTTTTGTAGTGGGTTAATACTTAAGGAGTATATTAATACCTACTATCCTAAAAAGAATGTTTCCTTTAAAGCAAGGCAGATGCCTACTCAAAATATCCCACATATGCATGAGGTTAAAGTTGTGGAAGAAATACATTCTGAAGGAGAGGATTTAGTAATATTAACAGATGCTGGTAATTGGAATATGTGTTTAACAAGTAAGGATACAATATCTGAAAGTGATGCAAAATTAGTAATCCTAGATCACCATGATACACAAAGTGATAGTACTGATTTAACTATTAACAACAATATGAGTTCTGCTACAGAGCAAGTACTAGAACTTTGTATGGATATGAGGGGCAGTAAGTTTAATATTACAGAGGATATTTCTATACTTGGACAAATTGGTATTATCTCAGATACAGGTAGATTCCTTTATGAGAATGCCACACCTAATACCTATGAGATTATGGCTAAATTAAGAAGAGTTAAGGATTTTGATATTGAGGATTTTTCTTACAAGAACAGTAAATTCCCACTCGAGACACTCTCTCCACTAACAATATATATTAAGAACTTACAAACAGATGGAGATTTATCCTATACATATATTTCTAAAGAGGAGATTGATACAGGGGAGTTTAGTAAAACATCTGTTAACAATGCTCATCAATTTGTAAGAGACAAGATTATTAGACATATACAGGGAATACATTGGGGTTTTGTTATTAAACCTTCCTATTACAAGGACAATATATGGCAAGTATCATTTAGAAGTTCAAAAGGATATCAAAAGGTAGATGGTATTGCTGAAAAACTTGGTGGTGGTGGACATGAATACTCTGCTGCTGCAAGGGTAGAAGCAAATGACAGTAAAGAGGCATTAGAAGTAGTGCTGGATGCAATTAAAAGTACTATTTCTTCTTAGCTTTATACTCCTTTTCTAATTCTTTAACCTTCCACATAAAGAGTCTGCTCTTATCTTTTGCACTGGGGTAATCTATTGCAAAACTAAATGCTTGTTCTAATATTGCTCTAGGTTTCTCTTTAGCCCATTTAATATACATAGTTACTCTTTTTGGGTCCTCTAGCTTACCTGCTAGTCTTAAACCGTAATATTGATACTCCTTTGAAATATACTTGTGATTATCATTTAAAATAACCTCTTTTTTCGACAATGACGATGTATCAAAAAGCTCTTCCTGTTTTTGCTCCTCTTTCCCCTTCTCTACTCTTAAATTTTTTAAAATCTCTTTAACTGAGTACACCCTAGTCTACTAAAAGAACTTAGATATGGGAGAAACTAATAGGCCTGGGCTACTTTTCTTTCTTTTTGGGTTGAATATATTTTGAAAGTTTTTCTCCATATACTTTCTTTGTTGTTTTGTCTATTTCTACCCTCATTTGTGGGAAGAATGTTCCCTCTCTTCCTGAGACATCTTCAAGGAACCAGAATATTCTTTCGCTTTGGCCATAACCACTTGTAGGTGGCATACCGTACTCTAGCATCTCTACAAAATCGATATCTAGCATCTGTGCTTCATCATCTCCTGAGTCTCTTAATTCTTGCTGTTCTAAGAATCTATCTAATTGATCTACTGGGTCATTAATCTCAGAGTAACCATTCCCTAATTCACTTCCTGCTATTATTACTTGGAATCTTTCAGTTAATTCTGGATTGTCTTCATGTGATTTTGCTAGGGGTGATATGAATTTTGGTTGGTTAATTAAGAATGCTGGTCCAGATACTTTAGCTCTTATTACTTTCCACAGGTTATCTATTAACCTATTTCTGTTAATATCACCATCTAATTCAATATTATTTTTCTTTACGACTTCTAATATTTTTTCATCACTATCATTGAATATGTCTACATCAAAGGTGTCTTTAATGACTTTAGTGTAATCAATTTCTTCCCACTGATCTGCTAAATCAAAGGTATGTCCTCTGGTAGTAAACTGTGTCTTACCATATACCTTTTGAGCTATCTCTAAGAAGAGTCTTTTAACTAAATCCATATTGTCCCTAAAGTCTGCATATCCCCAATACCATTCTAGTTGGTAATACTCTTGTAGATGCTCATCATCCATTCCCTCATTTCTAAAGTTTGGACCTAATGTATATACCTTTTCATATCCCCCTCCTATTAATCTCTTTTGGTAAAGCTCTGTTGATATACGAAGGTAAAAATCTTGATCTAGNNTTAAGAAAATCTCTCTGTACTTGCCAGAACTTAGCTTTCCTTTCAAACATTCTCAATCTATCCTCATTTATTATCAAATCTAAATATCTTCTTCTAAATATCTGTTCCTTACTGTTTAATTTTCTTGGTATTGGACGTAGGGCTTTTGTTAAGAGTCTAATCTTTTTAGCAAAGATGGTAATTTGACCTGTTTTACTCTTACCAATCTCTCCTACTATTTCTACAAAGTCAGCTAAGTCTAAAAGTTCTAAGTTTTCCCATCCTAAATATGAATTCTTTAAGTCTTCCTCTACAGAATCCTGTTTAATCATTACTTGGATATTTCCTGTTTGATCCTTTATATCCCAAAAGAGTAATTTCCCATGTGTTCTCCATGCCATTACTCTTCCTGCTAAACAGATTTCTTTACCTTCAAAGCTTTCAAATTCATTTAGTATGTTCCCTATTTCTTCCTCTTTATTTGACTTCGCAGGATATGGGTTAATACCAAGTTCTTTTAACTTCTTTATCTTCTCTAATCTTAATTCTCTCTGGCCTACTAAATCACTTCTCTGGGACTCTTCCATTAGAAATACTATTTCTTAATTAATATATTGCGATTATATCAATAACGGTGGGAAAAGAGAAAGGCTTTTGTGCAAAGACAACAGTAGAATTCAGACAATTAACTTACTCATGTATGAGAATTAGGTCTCCTTTTTCAAAATTCTCATACAAATATTTTGCATCTTCCTCAATCATCCTAATACATCCTCCACTTCTTCTTACACCAATATTTGATGTAGGTTCATATACTGCTCTACCATTAGAGTCATACCACCATATTAAACCATGTAAGCCGTACCAAGATTCCTGGTGAGCAGAGTAGTAAAATGCCATCCAGTATGGCATATATGAGCCTGTTGGTGCCTGAGGATTGACTCCTTTATCTACAATTGGAAATACACCATATACTGCATATCCATCTTTTGGACCAGAAAGTAGTATCTCTTTTATTACTTCACCATTCTCCCATACAAAGAGTTTCTGTCTTGAGTTATCAATTTCTATATATTTACTTGCATACCTTCCATCTGTACCTGGCAATTCTTTAATATCAATTTCTACATTAGTACTCATACCTGAAAGAAAGGCTGTATATACCTCGTCATATATATTACTTAAATCAGGTCTTTCATCTTCATTCCAATATATAAATTCACCATTCCTA
>DHVL01000040.1 GCA_002412645.1 Candidatus Dojkabacteria bacterium UBA5209
CATACCTAATATCAGCATTAGGATATTGGGCATATATCTGACCCTCTACAAACTTAGCAAGATGCTGAGGTATTACAACATAGAATTTAATACCATCATCACCAGTAGAAGAAATCTCAAAACTAATTAAATCAAATGACTTCACTGCATCACCCAAAATACCATGTATGGAAGCAAACATTTGTTCAGCAGCCAAAGGTGTCCTATCATTTTCTCTAGGAACAAGAATTTGCATAACCAGAGGATTTCTTACCTCCTCTAATATCTCTAATTCCTCTCCCTTTTTGTTACTTACAAACACAAGTATGAAAACAACAAAAAGGAGAGAAACCAAAAGTAGTAATCCAATTACAATAGTCATTATCATAGCAATCAATATTCTACATTAGAAACAAGATATTTTAAATAACCCTAGAAAGAAAACATACTCGAAATATCCTCGCCAAGAATAATAACAATATCTCCAGTAGTCATAAAAGATGGCCTACCCTCTATTAATTCAAAAGATCCAGGAAAAAGTTCAGAGATAACATTAAAGGAATGTTCAAATTCTTCCTTGTTAGGAACATAGAACTTAGTACTACCCTCTCTGCTAGGTGCATTATCAAATCTAACCACTTCGCAACCAGAATTAGATATCTTTCTGCCAAAAGAGTAAGCCTTTCCCGTAATACCACTACCATTGTAAACCTCTACACGAACCCTCTCTTTCTCTAATTCTTTGTCATGCATTCTTTCTGTATTACTTCTCCATACAGAATCTAACTCAGAAAGAACAAGATATCTTTGAATACCAATAACTCCTTCTTGCTCTTTTTGAAGTGTATATTGAGAATGCGAAAGATCAACAACAAACGGTTTTAAATTCAATATACTGTTATTAATTCTTTTTAACTCTCCCACTATCTGAGGAAGAGAGAAGTAAGAAGAATATACTACTGATTCACTATCTCTAAATTTACTTGCAGAGAAAAACAGATTAAACCAACTCAACCTAGATACAAAACCATTAAGAAAAAACACTCCCTCGGACAAATCTCCACCATTTTTGTAATACTGAGCATATGAAGCATTATTAATTACCTCTCCTAAGTTTTCCTGAAAAGAGAGAAATGAACTAGAATCAAACCATATATAGTTGTCTACCTTCATACCTAAAAGCTCTTCAAGTTGCCAGATGGCATACTCAATACCCCTACCCTGCTGTTTAAAATCTCCTGCATACCTAAAACCAGAAACAGCAACAGCATTACCAAAATCACTTTCCATGCCTGTAAACAGCAACCAACTAGGAACATATATTAGCACAGACATATCTTTCTCTACATTGTGAGCATATAGATAGACATGCTCTACCCTTTTCTCTCCTTCATATACATTCTCAAAGACTACCAAAGTCTTCTTAAAAGAATCAGGGTATCGTTTCAGAAGATATTGAGCAGAATTACCACTCTTAAGAGGATTCTCTATCTGGATATTCATAAATTCGGTATATGCATAAACAAGATATCCTACTAATCCAACGAAGAGTAAGATTAAAAAAATCTTACTAAAACTAATCTTGAAATTAAAAAGATTTTTCTTCTTAGAACTTTTGTATTTACTATTTCTCTTTACCATAACTAAACTCTAAAAGTTAATGTCTCCCCACCCTTACTCTTAAAACTCAACAGTACAGACTCTAATTCAATACTCTCTGATGTACTATCTCCCCTATTTACTCCGTACAAAGTATCACCAAGTATATGTAATCCTAAGTACTCTAAAGATACTCTAATCTGATGCATCCTACCTGTTTCAATCTTTACTAAAACACTATTACCAGATTTTAGTATATAGCTTTGAGCATACTTAGAACCCCCAAACTCATACTCTCTAAATTCCATCTTATACCTATTCTTGCTTGATCTACCAATATATCCTCTCATGTTAAACCACTTTTTCCAAGGTTCAAAAGATATCTCCAATTTTTCTAAATACTTTTTTAAATCAATATCCTGTTCAAAATTTTTAAACTCTGATATCTTACTCTCACCTACTTTCTCAACCTTCGCTCTGTAAATTTTAATAACCTCGTGATTTTTAAACAAACCTCTTAAATATTCCTGACTCTCTTTACTCTTAGCAACCACTATTAAACCACTTACCCCCTTGTCTAACCTATGAACAATCCCGCACCTATCCATCAAAGAATCATATTCACCCTTGGACTCTAGGTAATATCTAACAAAGTTAGCCAAAGTATTACCACTATTACCAACACCAGGATGAACAACTACCCCCTTCTCTTTGTACAAAACTAACATATCATCATTCTCATACCTAATATCTAGCTTCCCTTCTTGTGGAAGTATCTCTTCACTTAAATCCAACTCCTCTCTTAATCTGTTCCAATATTCAGTATCAATCTCCAATATATCACCCTCTTTT
Source organism: Candidatus Dojkabacteria bacterium UBA5209 (assembly GCA_002412645.1). Classification (GTDB taxonomy): domain Bacteria; phylum Patescibacteriota; class Dojkabacteria; order SC72; family SC72; genus UBA5209. Next base: position 2,431 of record DHVL01000040.1, read on the forward strand.
AATCTGTAAGACTTCTTACACACATTACCATTAATTAAACATCCACTTTCTAAAGAACTTTGTACAATACTCCTCGTAAGAAATATACCCAACTCTTTACTTAAATATTCATTCAAATATTTGTCTAATCTCTCTCTAACACTATTCCCCTCTATCTTTACTTCCATTCTCTTTCTTTAAAAAAACTTAAAACAGCATATGCTACCAATACAGTAATCCATATATCAACTAAATTCAAAGAGATATTAAAGATAGTAATGAAATCACAAACAAAACCATTAATTACCCTCTCTATTAGATTACTACTACCCGCAATACCTAAACTTAAAAATATATATCTTAAACTCCCTTTAGAAGTAAAACCCAAAATGAAAAGTAAACCTAGTAAAGCAAAAGAAAGAATCTCTACATTATCAACCTCCCACCCAAAAGCTATGCCGTAATTCTCTACACAAGAGATTTTAAAAAAAGAAAAAAGTACGAGATTAAGAAGAGATATTACAATAGAAAACAGAACTAGATATTTACCTACTCTCATACTAAGATACATTAATCGATCTAATCGAAGATCTTGTCTCTATCCTCACATTAGGTCTTCTTATATCAACTAAGAAAAATATACCCATTACAAAAGACCAAAGGAGAAAAAGAATCACTGTAATATCCTCATATATTGAAAGCTCATCTGCAATATATATATACCCAATATATATAGAAGAAATCCAAACAGTTAAAAGACCAAGATAGCTAATGAGATATTTCTCTCTTAAAGGTTTATTTACTACTCTCTTAATCATCTTAAAAAGTACAAAGAAAACTACTAAGAAAAGAAGAAGTATCGCTCCTTTGTATATCCATTCCGAGAAATCCCCCATTATACCTGTAGCTACGAAAGAAAGACCAAGCATTGCAGTAGATGAAAAATATATTGGAAAGAACATATGTTTCCATTTCCATTTTTTAACAACCAAACTAAAGAGTGTCATAAAGAGGATAACAGAGACAAACATACTTAAGATTACTAAACCCCCATCCCATACACTTAAAAATCTCCATGGAAGCAATCTAAAAAGATATATCTTGTCTGCATATTTTTCGTACGGTAACCAATACCAAATAAAGGAAGAAAATCTGTCCCACTCCACAATGATATACATAATCCTACCAACAATAGTACTTAGTAAACCAGAAAGGAAAAAGATATCGAAAACAGAAGACCTATTCTTCCTAG
>DHVL01000045.1 GCA_002412645.1 Candidatus Dojkabacteria bacterium UBA5209
CTTTACAAACGGATTAGATAGTAAACCAGTAACAGTAGAAAAGAAAATCAATAGCTATGTATATGAAATCTTAGGGATATTAACAATACTAGTAGTAGCAATATTACTAATTAAATCCCTTAAAGAAGACCTTAAGAAGAAAAACTAAAACAGTTTTAATATATCCTTTGTTGTTTTAAAACCGACCTTAGCTACACTCTTTAGCTCCTCTTGTCCATACTCTGAAATAAAATCTCTACCAAACTGTATAACATTGGAAGCACCCTTAGGAAACTGTAAACCATACTTACTATTCATCTTCCCCCACTCCTCTAAAAATATACCCCTTGCAATAATAGAGGCACTAGCAACAGCGATATCTGACTCTCCTTTATGATACTGCTCTAGCTCTATCTTACTTCCCAACTCTCCTAACTCATCTATTACCCTATTTTTAGAAGAAGAGAATTGATCTATTACAACATGTTTACACTCAATACCCTTAGATTGTAAATCAGAAAGAGCCTTCTCTATTACCAAACTATGCTGTTTTGCTAAAAGTATAGACACATTACCATACTCCAAAGCCTGTCTGTTGTACTCCTGCGGAGTAACGACACTACTGTAGTAATAAGGGTAATCTTTAACCTTTTTAAAAAACTCTAATATCTTAAAATCTGTAAATCTCTTAGAATCACCAAAACCTAAAAGCTTAACCTTCTTTAAAAATTCCTCATTAACAAAACAAGATGCCACTACTAAAGGACCAAAGTAATCACCCTTACCAACCTCATCTACACCAATATGAGGGACAAACTCTACAGTACTCTCCTCTACTTCTTCTTTAATATTTGCAATTACAGATGTTAAATCCTCTTTACCCTGAAATACAAGCTTACCACTAGAATACAGTATAGCTATGGAGCCCTCAGGGCTTCTTAAACGATAGCTAACATACTGATTACCATCTACTTCCTCTCCCCAGTTATTTGCTAAAAGAACATCTCTTACCCTACTCTGTTCTTGTTTATCTAAAGATATTGTAAAAGTATTCTGATTACCCATATTAAACCTTCTTTACCGTTTGACCATCAGGAGTATCCAACACCCTATACCCCTTACTTAAAATTAAATCTCTCAATCTATCAGACTCCAAGAAATCTTTCCTCTCTCTTGCCTCCCTTCTTTTCTCAATCAGTTCACTTACTTCAGTAGGGACAGTATCTTCTTCTTTCTGTATATCCTCTAAACTAAAACCTAACACCCTATCAAAATCATATACAGTAGTAAGTATCTCCTCTGCACTGTTACTTGATTTTAAAATATCATTTAATATTGCAAACACCTCAGACATATTCAAGTTATCATTCAATGCCTTTACAAATCTCTCCTTGTATTCGGGTAATATATCTCCTTTACCATTACTCTGTTTCTTTAAACTCAATACCCTATTAAATATCTTCAACCTAGCATTCTTTGCACCATCTAAAGCCTCTTTCGAAAATCTAAGCTGTACTCTGTAATTAACTGAAGCAAACAGATATCTTAAATCTAAAGGATCATACCCTAACTCTATTAATTCTGGCAAAGTAAGGGCACCACCCTTACTCTTAGAAAGCTTACCATCATCACCATCCACTATGAATTCATTGTGTATCCAATATTTAACAACAGGATGACCACAAGAACCAATATTTTGAGCTCTCTCATTAGGATGATGTACAGAAATATGGTCTACACCACCAGTATGAATATCAAAATATTCACCCAATTTCTCTATACCCATAGCAGAACACTCAATGTGCCAACCAGGAAAACCATCTCCCCAAGGAGAATCCCAATGCATTAAGTGATTTTCATATTTACCTACTCTCTTCATCCAAAGTACAAAGTCTGCAGGATTCTTTTTGTTAGGATCAACCTCTACATCATCTCTAGATGCAATACTTTTCTCATCTAATTTCTGTCCAGTGAAAATTGTATAGTCATCTATCTTTGTAATATCAAAATATACTGCTAAATCTGTCTCATATGTATACCCATTCTCTTCCATTTTCTTAATCTTCTCTATCATCTGTTCAATATATGAGGTAGCTCTTAACCATCCATACTGACCAACATCCCCTACATCCCAATTAGGATTAACAGTTTCTCCACTTGGTGAAAGAATATTTAATTTATGGAAATCTTCTAATACACTATTAATATACATATTGGAAATCTCTAATGGATCTTTACCACTGGAACGTGCTACAACATCTATCTTGTCCTCACCAAAATCCTCATCTGCACTCATATGACCAACATCAGTAAAGTTCATAACCCTAGTTACTTTAAAACCTAAGTACATTAAAGCTCTATGAAGAATATCCCAGTTCACATATGCCCTAATATTACCAACATGCATTCTACTGTAAACAGTAGGACCACAGTTATACATAGATATTTCACCTGGTTTAATAGGCACGATATCAACAACTTTCCTATCTAATGTAGAATACAGTCTCATGTATTAGGTATATATATCTTAAATATCTCTTCTTCCTTCTAATGCTCTTTTAAGAGTTAATCTATCTGCATATTCTAAATCAGCGCCTGTTGGTAATCCCATTGCTAATCTAGTTATCTTAATTTTACCCTCTTTTAACTCAGTATTAAACAGATCTAAGATGTAGCTGGCAGTAGCCTCTCCTTCTAAGCTCGGATTAGTAGCAACTATTACCTCTATATTACCATTAGAGAGTAAACTCTTAACTTTATTTTCTAATTCTTTAAACCTTAACTCCTCTGCACCAATACCCTCTGCAGGAGAAATTACACCTCCTAATACAAAATACAAGCCATCATATATTGCAGAATTCTCAAAAGCTACAACATCTAAAGGCTCTTCAACAATACAAAGCTTTGCCTTATCTCTTTTCTCACTACTACATATATCACACACCTCACTATCTGATACATTAAAACACTCTTTACAAAATACCGTACTCTCATCCATATCAAGTAAAGCTTTACCAAGCTTAGTAGCCTCTTTATTTGGAGAACGTAAATAGTGGTAAGTCATTCTAGCAGCAGACTTAGGACCAATACCTGGAAGTTTACTTAGTTCATTGATAACGTTTTCTACACTGTGAGGTAATACAGACATATTAACCTAACATACTCTTAAGTTGATCTAAGTCCATATCCTTTGCCATCTCTTTTTGAAGATTCTTTTGATAATCTTTAAATGCCTCTTTCATATCCTTCTTGAATCTATCAATCATATCACTATCCATTAGGTCATCATCTACCCAAATATCTTCAAACTCTTGAGCTCCGTTCATGAAAAGCTTAAGCATTCCATCTTTAGATTCACCAGAGATCTTTTTCTCTCTCATCTTATTTTGCATCTTCTTAGCCTCTTGTTGCATCTTTATTATTTCAACAGGATTTAACATATCATATGGTAAAAAATTTAAATGCTAACCACACAAGGATTATACCTTAAAAAAGAGGACATTACATACCAGCAAAGATAGCTTCTACCTCGGAACTTAACTTCGTTTTCTTAAACTCTACCTTAGCAGACTCTTTTTTCTTTTCCCTTTTCTTTTCGATAACGGGCATATTCTGTAGTACTACATCTGCAGATGATTTAAGCTTAGGTTTAACAGCATCATTTACTATACATATAATCCTACAATTAACCCCTACAACCTCATTGATACAGTTACAAACAATCTGCCTACTAGAGTAATCCTCTATCTGATCCTTGTAAAATTTAAAAGGTACTTCAATACTTAGTACATCTCCCTTAACTTCAGTAGCACGAGAAGCATCTAAAAATGCAGAAAGGGCAGTATTCTGCATTTTAATCTTTTGAACAATCTCCTTCCAGCTATTCTGAATATCAGAAACATTTAACAAACCAGCATCAGAACACACTACATCTACACTCTCACTCTTCTTTTCAACAATGGTACCCTCTTTCTTCTTCTCTACTTTTTTCTCTTCCTCTACCTGTTTACTCTCCTCTTTACAGAAAAGAGGTATTAACATCTGTAATATTAATATCTGATTAGATGTACTCTTTAAATCTCTCTCTACATTAATGAAAGCAGTAATTAAACTAATTAGTACTTTCTGATCAATATCTTTAGTAAATTCATACTCTACCTTTGTACCAGAAAGCTTAGCAACAAGAATCTCTCTTAAAATCTCTAATGTGTAAGATACAAACTGAGAAAGATTAATACCCGTACTCTCTAATTCCTTAATCGTATCTAATGCACCTTTACCATCTCTTTTAATTAAAGCAGTAATTAAATTCTCTACAATATATATTTCAGGAATACCCAATATCTGTCTAACCTCTTCCTCTGTAATCTCTTTCTTACTACCCTCTTTAGGCTGACCATTAAAAACTACATCTAACAGAGAAAGAGCATCCCTAAAACTACCCCTAGCATTCTTAACTAAGATATTTAAAGCTCCCTTCTCTACTTTAAGACCCTCACTCTTAGCTACAGACTCTAGAGTCTGTCGTATCTCTTCATCATTACCCAATCTAAAATCATATCTTTGACACCTAGAAAGAATCGTAGGTGGTAATTTATGACTATCAGTTGTAGCGAGTATGAATATTATATGCTCAGGAGGCTCTTCTAGCGTCTTTAGAAGCGCATTAAATGCCTCGTTGGTTAACATATGTACCTCGTCTATTATATACACCTTAAATCTACCTTGAGATGGAGAAAACTCTATCCTTTCCTTTAAATCTCTAATCTGATCAATCCCTCTATTAGATGCAGCATCTATCTCAATTAAATCCAAGAAGTTCCCATCAGATATTGATTTACAAATATCACATTTATTACAAGGATTACCATCTTTAAGAGGAGACATACAATTAACTGCCTTAGCAAGTATTCTAGCAGTACTAGTTTTACCCGTACCCCTAGAACCTACAAAAAGATATGCATGAGAAAGCTGATTGCTTTTGATAGCGTTTTTTAGAATTTTAGTGATATGATTCTGACCAACAAGTTCGTCAAAATTCTGGGCTCGATATTTTCTATACAAGACTGTGGACATAGTGAGTACATATTAGACTAGGATTTAAATCCTAACAAGTGAAAATTATTTATACACCAATTTCTCCTCTTACTTACTTACTTTTAATTTCTCAACAGCATCTGAAAGAAGTTGTGTATACAAACCGTAACCAATGGAGTTGATAGTGCCACTCTGTTTTTTACCCAATATATCTCCAGCCCCTCTAATTTCTAAGTCCCTGTTAGAGAGCAGAAAACCAGAACCCAGAGCCTGAGATTCTCTAATTGCTTCCAAACGCAATGCACTATCTCCCTTCAAAGATTCATAGAAGAAACACGCATAGGCTTGCCTCTCTGACCTACCCACCCTACCTCTAATTTGATACATTTGAGAGAGTCCCAACCTGTTTACATCATCTACTATCAAGGTGTTAGCATTGGAAATATCTAGACCATTTTCGATGATAGTTGTACACAAAAGAACATCTACCTCACCACTTTGAAACATATCCATGACCTTGATTAATCTATCACCTGAGAGCCTACCATGAGCAACCTCTATTCTTACATTAGGTATTCTCTTTTTAATCTCTTGTTCAACAAACCGTATACTAGAGATACTGTTATGTAAGTAGTAGACCTGCCCACCTCTTTTTAATTCCCTCTCTATACACTCCTGTATATCATCATACGAAAAAGGTTTAAATTCGTTCTTAATCTCAACCCTACCAGACGGAGCAATGGCTAGTACTGAGATATCCCTTACACCAAGTAAAGACATATTTAATGTTCTCGGTATTGGTGTAGCTGTCATAGAGAGGACATGGGTATCTACTCTCTTGCTCTTTAATTTCTCTTTCTGTTTAACTCCAAACTTTTGCTCTTCATCTACGATTAGTAATCCTAAATTCTTAAATTTAACAGCATCTGAAAGTAAAGCGTGTGTCCCAATAAGTATATCTATCTTCCCCTTTCCTAAACCTTTTAATATTCTCTCCTTCTCTTTCTCATCTTGAAGTCTAGAGAGTGCTTCTACTCTAAATGGATATTTTTTAAATCTCTCTCTAAATACCTTTAGATGTTGATTAGTAAGTACAGTAGTAGGACAAAGTAGTGCTATCTGCATACCACCATTAACTACACCGAAAGCTGCTCTCATGGCAATTTCTGTCTTACCAAAACCAACATCACCAACTAAAAGCCTATCCATTGGTTTACCTTTAGCTAAATCACTCGCAATATGTTTAGTAGCAATATATTGGTCTTCTGTATCTGTAAATTCAAATTCATTAGCAAATTTCCAATACATATCTTTTTGAGACTCTGTATTCAGTACTGACTTACCCTTACTAATCTCTCTAAGTGCATATATTTGTAAAAGCTCTTTTGCAATATTCTCGACATCTTCTTTTGCTTTCTTAGAGATTCTTTTCCATACCCCACTATTTAACCCAGTTAAACGAGGAGAGTATTTACCACTAGAGACATATTTCATAACCTTGGAGGAAGCACTTAAAGGTACAAACAATCTGTCATTACCAGCATATGATATCTCAATATATGTTTCTCCATCACGAACAGTACTACCAACAAATTTCCCTACACCATGATCCTCATGTACAACAAAATCCCCCAATGTGATTCTCTTAAGAAGCTCTATCGATGAAGGATCAATTTTCTTACCCTTTTCATACCCTCTTAAATCAATCTCACCTAAAACCTCCATATCGGTAAGGAGTAAAACTTTATTAGGTTCATACAAGAAACCCTTACTAATGGACTTCTCTACCTCATTACTTACTTCAAACACCCTGTCTATACTACTTTGTATATCACCATTAGAATCATATTTAAGAATATCCTTAGTTAAATACCATATCTCATATCCACGCTTCTTAAAATCATTTAATATATTTCTAGTTGCTTTAGAATTAGAATATATACTTAAATCAGGCAACCTATTAATCCCTAAATCTATACTCCCTCTTTCAAAGAAAACAGTGTCTACACTCTTTAATACTAAAATATCCTTAGCATTCTCATTAGCTACTACACTATTAAATACATTACTAAAAATACGAACACTCTTAACCTCCTCTAAACTTTTTCTACTCTCAGGCTCTAAAATCTCAATACTCTCTATCTGCTCACCAAACAGCATCACCCTATACAAACTCTTAGAACTAAATGGCCATATTACGATACTCTCTCCTAAAACAGAAAATTCCCCACTATTCCATACCCTCTCTACCAAGGTATATCCCAAATCTACCAAAGAGGACTTCTCCCATCTCTGGCCTACTGCAATCTCCAGATATTTGGGTAAGTCTTCTTCACCAAGAGGTAGTATACACACAGCTCGATTTACCCTTTTACCAACTACTTCTGCAATCAACTCCTCATTACCTTTAGGTATGACAAGGGTATCTCCCTTCTCTAATTTAGGTAGTACAAATTTCTTTCCAAATTCATCTAAAAATGATTTAATCATAACAGGGTATTCTACCAAGGAAAGATAGAATTAAAAAGATAACTTAACCATTAATCACCATGTTCATAGCTCACGGACCACTGAGTGTTGTATTAAATGAAGTAGTACAGAAGAAAGAAATCTCTAATTTAACAAAAGGAGAACATATTACTGTAGTAATGCTCTCTTTCTTTTTTGGAATATTACCAGACTTTGACATACTTGCATTAAGTATGACCAATATACCACCATTTCTGCATCATCAAGTATTCACCCACTCTGTACTCTTCTGGGTATTAATGTGGCTCATGCTTTACCTTTGTATATATATTCTAAAAAGAATATCTAATTCAGAAGTAAAAAGAATATTAAACAGTAAAGTAATATCTGTAATACAATTTTCATTTTTAATTGGAGTACTCTCACATCTTTTTGCCGATGTTCTTCTCTCATATTCACAAATACTTTTCCCTCTGAAAACAGAAATTACAATATTCGGAGGTATTTTAACCAAAAACTACTTTAGTGGATATCTTTACTCCCCCTCTATGGCATTAGAGGGTGTAATACTAGGAGTATTCCTTCTTTTCCTTTACAAATCATTTCTCAAAGAAAACAACATTCTTAAATATATACTCTTTACATTAATAGGGGGTTTCTCTTTACTGTTTTGTATAAATACATATATGAATTTAAACACATACAACAATACCCACTACAGACAGGAAGGAAAGATTGTATATGACCAAGATTACGATTCATTACTGGATTACAATGATCCAGATATTGATAACGATGGGAGAAATAACTTGATAGATGTGAATAGAAGTAATCTAGTAAAAAGTGTATATGAGATATTAGAGAGTGAAAAACTAACTACAAACAAAGGGGAATCTCTTTGGGAGAATATAAAATACAGATATGGAGCATTAAATTCTTACAGATTAATATCACAGGCATTTTTAGATCAAAACAAACCAATAGAGCCTGTTCTTAAGATATATGCTCAACAGGAGTATGAGATTGAGGGATATGTAATTGATGAGAAATATGAGGATGTACTCTTTTCTTACTTTGAACAAAGGAAACTCTTTAGAGATTTAACAAGAAGGAATATCCCCGGTAAACTACTCTTTGTTGTAGATGAAGTAGAAAACAAACTAATTAATATTGGTGTTTTTCTAAATGGAAACGAAGTTGGAATTGTACTACCGACTGATAACAGAACAAAAGTTCATACTATGGAAGAATTAGTAGATTACTATCCTGAATATACACTTAGAACTCAAAGATAGAGAGAAGGTCATCTATACCCCCTTCTAAACTCTCTCTAAGGGTCTCTAACTCCTCATTGGAGTATTTCTGTAGTACATACTCCTCACCAGGTATTTTCCTCTCTCCCCTGTTGTCTATCCCTACTCTTACTCTTAAGAAATTACTTGTTCCTAAATTACCCTCCACACTAATTACCCCCTTATGTCCTTTTGGTGATTTCTCACTTTGTATTTTGTATTTACCTAGAGGTATGTCTAAATCATCGTGTACTAATACAAACCCATCTACATCAAATTTATTAAGAACAGATCTTACTGCAATACCAGACCTATTCATAAAGGTAAGAGGTTTTTGCAAGAGAAGTATTAACTCTCCATTTTTTTTTACTTTACATATATCTGAACTAAAAAGTTTCTCCTCATTAATCCACTCTGATACCTGTAAAGAGGATATATGACTTAATCTCTCTTTGAGTATATCTAAAAAAAGGAAACCCACATTATGTGGAGTACTCTCATACTCTTTACCAATATTTCCCAACCCTGTTATTAAGAACATATCTTTTTGTATTTCAAAAGTAATTCCTCTTGTATTTTAAACATCTTTTCATCAGGCGAGTCATTCATACTCTCTGTATGATCATATCCTAATATATGTAATGTACCATGAATTATCAATCTTAATATCTCTTCTTCAAAAGCATCTCCTTGAAAATTCTCATATACATACTCTGGACATATGTATATCTCCCCTTCTTTTTTCTCGTCGACATTAAAAGAAAGTACATCTGTAGGCGCATCGATATCTCTGTACTCATTGTTTAACTCCTGTATATATTCTGATTTAACAAATACAATATTAATCCCCTCTATGTCATATTCAGAAAATATTTTAATATATCCATCCTTAATATCGTCAAAAGATATACCAAAGGTTGGTTCAACATCTAATATTAAATCTGTATTGAATATTTCTACTTGGAGATTTCCCATTAAGAAAGTAATTCTGAAACAATATCTCTTACAGTATTACCATCAGCTTGACCATTTAATTCTTTCATTGCCATACCCATTACCCTACCCATGTCTTTCATATCTTGTGCACCACTCTTAGATATTACTTCCTTCACTACCTCTCTTACCTTAGATTCATCTAACATTGCAGGCAGATATCTTTCTAATACCTCTAACTGTACTTTCTCTTTAGCAATTAAATCATCTCTACCCATTTTGGTAAATTCGTTAATGGAGTCTTGTACCTTCTTACTCTCTTTTCTTAATACCTTAAGAATCTCTTCCTCTGTTAATTTCTCTCCTTTAGATATTTCTTCATTCTTAATTACAGCAATTACCATTTTCAAAATGTCAGATTCCACAGTATTACTCTGCTTACTTGCACTAAACATATCTTTACGAATATCTTCTAAAAGAGACATACCTTAAGAGTAAAAATTTACTTAGCTCTTCTTGCAGCAGATCTTCTTCTTCTCTTCATCTTAGCCCACTCTCTTCTCTTTTGTATATCAAGATCAGATTGCTTAACTCTGTATACTTTCTCTCTGTATGTTTCAAGTATCTTCTCTCTCATTACTTCTCTGTGAAGTCTTTTAAGAGCGCTATCTATATTTTCGTTGGCATGAACTATTACAGCCATTAGGATTTACCTCCTTTAAATTAAAGCGATTGGATTATATCACACAATTTTACCTGTTTGCTACTTTCTTTTCAAATTTCTCCCTATATTTGTAAGATATCTTCCTCTCTTTAGTAGCAAATATTGTATTTGGCATACTGTATATGAAGATACCAAAGATTACTAATACAAGACCTCCCCCTATTCTAGATGCAGTACTATCAAACAAACCTGTTTGTGGTACCTCTCCAGTAGGTGTTTCTTCTTCTGGTTCTTCTGGTGTTTCGGTGATGATACAATCTGCGGTAATGTTAGCAGAGGCTACCAAAGGATCTGAACCAACAGGTGTTAATGTCACAGTATTGTTGTATGTCTCAAATGAATCTTTGTCTAAGAGTAGTTTGTATGTATATGTTTTAGAAGCTCCAGCAGCTAAAGAGAGAGGTGAAGAGGTATAGTTCCAGACAATCATTCCATCTGAATATTCTCCCGGTTCGGTTATTGAAGATGTTTGTACAAATGTATCAACTACTTTACTATCCAATTCATCCTCTATCTTAGATATTGTACCTGCTCCATCTCCGGTATTTTTTACAGTGATTGTATATGTTAATTCTGCTTTAGGATCTTCTGTACTATCATCAATACACTGTTCAACTACACCCTTTGTAATTTCCCAATCTGGATTTGTTTGTGCAGGTAATACTGTAAAACTAGTAGTGAGTGCACATGCTGCACTACTTGCATCTTTCTTGTCTTTCCAATTCATACTAATAGTGTAATCGCCTGGGTCTAATTTACTAGACTCTGTACTCAAGGTACCCGTTATTGTTGTTTCTGTAGCAGCTTCTGTTAATTTAATACAGTTTACTGTTTCACCTGTACTACATACTGGTAAGGTTTGTGTTCCTTTTTTAACTACAATACTGTCTTTTTTAATTCCATCTGCATCTTTAGCCTTAGCAGTAAAGGTAATGTCGTTTTCAAAATTGATGTTTCCAGAGGGTTTAACTACCCAACTACCGCCATCGCAGGTATTTACTGGTGCAGTTTTACAATATCTTGTCACTGTAGATTTGTTAGCACATATTGTACATGAAGAGACACAAGTTCCCTGAGCACTACAACCAGTCTTATCTTTACTATCCGCAGATGTACCACAATCTACCATTCCAGTAGGACATGATGGTGGATTACAAGCGGTTATACTACCACACTGTATTTGATTTGATGGTATCTCATTTGGCAATATACAACTACATTTTTTGTCACCACAATATGCTACTTTAGGCCAAGGACAAGGAGCACACTCAGAACCTAAGTTACACTCTCCCCCCTCATTTGAAGGTGGCTTATTATGATTACATGCTGTACAAGCAGCACTATGATCTGTGTTCTTGGTCAAAATCCATGCTCCATCAGGACATTGAACCCTAAAACAATCTGGATCTCTATACTCATTGTATACAGTACAATTTGATACTATTGTTCCTCCCCTATTACTACACTCCGTTGAAGTCATTAAGGCACTATATGTTCCGTTTGGTAACTGACAAACATTACAACTGCAACTATCATACTGACACTGCTGAGCATTACCCCCCCCAGCATCACTATCAGTAGGATCTAATCTATCTTCTTGATTAATTCTCCAAACTAAAAAACCTAATGAAATAGATAATACAAATATTAATATTGCAAATACAATCTTACTCGTCTTATTCAATCTAATAGCCATTAGAGCAGTTAATAATTTTTTCTACTTAAAGATATACTATCTAAACCAACTCTGCAACTGTTCAATATTAAGAATATCTTTAAACATAATACCGATTATAAGAAGTATTAAAAATATAAAACTAATATTGATAATAGTATTCTCTACCTTCTCATTTAAATCCTTTCTAACAATACTTTCTATTAAAAGAATAAATGCCCTACCACCATCTAGCGCAGGTATTGGAAGAAGATTAATAACTGCAAGAGAAAGAGAAAGATCCGCAATAATACCAAGAAATATATAGATACCTAAAGTTTTGAAATAATCTATTACAAAATATATACCAACAGGACCACTAACAGTGTTAGAAAGTTCTGAATAGTCTCCTGTTTCTTTAGCTTCAGAGAAAAGATTCCCTAATACTTGGCCAGTAAGTTTTAATACATTAATACCGTGTGCAAAACCACCAAATACCTTATTGTTAGAGTAATCTATATATACTGTATAGTTGTCCCCCACATATACCCCTATTTTCCCTTCACTATCTACTAATACAGAAAATACGTCACACTCAAATTCCATATCACAAGCTTCTATTAAAACTGCCTGTTTTTTGAAATTGGAGAGTACTTCCTTAAACTGTACAAAGCTATCTATCTCCTCTCCCTCTACACTTTTTATATACCCCTTCTCGTATATACCCGATTGTATTGCATTTCCCTCTTCTACAGTCTCATATGGTAAATCTGATACTCTCTCTGTTTTTACTTGTGCCCCTACTGCATTAAAATCTTTATAATCGCTTCCAATGTCTAATCTCCAACCAGAAGATGAAAGAAATATTGTGTAAAATACTACAGCAAGAAGTATATTCATCGTTACACCTGCTAGCATTACAAATATTTGTGCTAACTTACTCTTGTTTTTAAGATTACCTTCATCTTTAATATCCTCTTTCTTTGAAGTTGGATCTCCATCTCCCAATATTTTTACAAATCCCCCAAATGGAAGAACTCTTAGATTGTAAGTAGTATCTCCTACTTTCTTAGAGAATATCTTGAGACCAAAACCAACAGAGAAATCAAATACTTTTGCCTTCACAGCCTTAGCTGCTAAGAAGTGACCTAATTCGTGTATGAATGTAAGTAAACTAATTACAAGTAAAAGTAAAACTATATTTATTAGTATGGACATATGTAAAAGATTATTAGATTAAAATGACATCAATTCTTCTTCTTTATTCTCTCTTAGTTCTTCTATTTTAGTATTCGCATCCTTAACTACTTTCTCTCCCTCTTCTCTCAATCTTTCTGCATCATCTTCTGAGAAGCCAGAACCTAGGGAATCATCTATTTCTTTCATATATTTTTGTCTAACTTGTCTAACAGCTATTCTAGCATCTTCTACCCTCTCTTTCATAACCTTAACGTAATCTTTTCTTCTTTCTTCTGTTAATTCAGGTATTGTCACTCTTATATGATCTCCTTCTGAGATTGCACTAAAACCTAGGTTTGCTGAAGATATACCACTTACAATACTATCCATAATGGTTTTGTCCCAAGGTATTACAAGAAGAGATCTTGTATCTGAAGCATTAATTGTTGCGTAGTTTTTCAATGGTGCTTCAGTACCATATGCTTTTACATTAATATCTTGTATTAACTCAGGAGTTGCTCTTCCTGTTCTAATTTGAGAGAGGTCTTCTACAAGATTATCTATACACTTTTGAATATCTACTTTAAAATTTTCTGTATCCATATAAAGAATTCTTCTAAAAAACTTATTCCATATGATATTCTAAATTCTTAAGAATCTCAACTTCACCCCCTAGTTATTGACTTAAGGAGAGGGAGGAAGAATAATGGGGTTAATAATTTGGATGTTAATATACTATGCAAGAGATTGATAAACAGGAGAGTGTGGAACCAATAGAGATACAGGAATTAAAAGGAATACTTGGTGCAGAGTATAAAAATGCGGAAGTATCATACACCGACTATACTACTGTTTACGATATGATTAAGGATGAGAATCCACAGATATTAATAAGTGAGGGAGACGATGATACGGAGTCTTTTGTAAGTCCAATTGGGCGTGTCGGAGGTCGTTTTAGAACAGAGCTTTTTGTTCATGCTCTAAGAAATCCTCTGCCAGATCCAGTAGATAGTGATAGTAAGATATTAATATATCCTTCTTTTGATAAGGAGAATAATATTTCCAAATTAAGATTACTTAAATATCCTACAAAGCTTTTAGAGAATGTAAAAAAAGAATTTGATGAAAAACAGAGTACTCTTAAATTACCTTCGGATATGAATAGGTTAAAGCAACTACCTAAGGTAAGGGTGGGATTAGAGAATGAAGAGAGTAAAGAGGTCATTACATTTGAGCCATTACTAAATTCAACAAATACCGTATATAGTAGATATACACAAGAAAGAGTTAGTAAGTTAAAAAGTAATGTTAGAAACATAAAATGGGGAACACATACAGTACTACCCTACAAGAATAGTAAGGGTGAAAACATATTACTTACCCTAAAAAACAGTTAATTACTTACCAAATTCCCAGATTAATATCCTTCTAACTTCGAGAGGTTCTCCTAATTTGGATGTTGCTTCATCTAGTAAATTCTGAATTGTTTTACTATCATCTTTAAACCATTTCTGATTTAGTAAACAGTTCTCCTCAAGATATTTCTTTAACTTACCCTCTACTATCTTCTCTGCAATATCTTCAGGTTTCCCTTCTGCAAGAGCTTCTTTTGTAAATATCTCTTTCATCTCATCTAACTTCTTAGATGGGATACTCTCTTTGGATACATACTTAGGCTTCATAGCTGCTACTTGTAGAGCTAACTCATGTACAAAGGCTCTAAAATCATCATTTCTTGCTACAAAGTCAGTCTTACATGATACTTCTACCAATGATACCAACTTCTGTTCTTTACCATGTACATATGATTCTATTATTCCTTCCCCTACTTCACTTGCACAATCAGGTTCAATTGGTTCATCCCAACCCCTTTCCTTGATCAATGCAACTGCTTTTTCAAAATCTTTCTCTGTTTCTTCTAATGCTAATTTACAAAGCCCTATCTTTGCACCTGTAAGGTTGTGTAGCCTATTGATAACATCACTTCTACTGTTAATATATTCAACAGCTTTTTCCATGTCTCCCTTACTCTTTGCTAAAGCTTCCTTACAAAGAGCCATACCTGCTGAGGTCTTTGCTCTTAGTAACTTAATATCTTCTATTGATGCTCCCATATTTATCAATTCTTAACTTATTTAATAGATTTTAAGATCTCCTCTGCTGCTTTCTCACCAATACCCTTAATACTTATTAGCTCATCCTTACTCTTACCAGATAAGTTTTCTACTGTAGTAATACCTGCTTCACCTAGAGCTTTTTCTACTCTAGCAGAAACTCCTAAGTCTGATATCTTTCTTGAGTTAGATTCTGCTTTTACTGCCTCTGCTGCCGCATACTCCTCTTCAATATTTTTTTCTCTCTTTACTACTCTAACTACCCCTGATGTTTGTACATCTGTCTTACCCTCTCTCATAGCTTTCATTCTCAATCTATCTTCCTCTTCCATCTTTTCCTGTCTTTCTCTTTCTTCAAGATATTTAGCTTTAAGATTTTTTAAATTTGCATCATGATTTGTTCTTAATGCACGAAGAGATTCAGATTTCTTACCAGCCTTTATTACCTCTCCAAACAGGTTTACAAAAAGATTAATACTCTTTATGGAATCATCATTTGCAGGGATTGGATAGTCTATTAAATCTGGATCACAGTTAGTATCAATTAATGCAAGTATTGGAATACCAGCTATTCTTGCTTCTTTAATTGCAATCTTTTCTACTTTACTATCAATCACTATCAGCATCTTAGGAAGTTCATCCATGAACTTTATACCTTCATATACCTTGTTCATTCTCTCTACATCTCTTTCCATTTGTAATATCTCTTTCTTTACTAAATCACCTCCACCAGCTGCAAGACTCTCTTCCATTTTTACTAATGATTGAATACTCTTTTTAATATGATCAAAGTTTGTAAAAAGACCACCTGGCCATCTCTTTGTGACATAGAAGGCTCCTGCTTGTTTTGCACTCTCCTCTATTAATCCTGCTGCCTGACCTTTAGTTCCAATGATGAGTACATTCCCCTTGTCTACAACAGAGTTTAACTCCTCTAATGCTTTAGAGAGAAGTTTTCTTGTTTTAACTAAGTCGATGATGTGAACTCCATTCCTTGTTTCGTAGATGAATTTTTTCATCTTTGGATTCCAAGCACTCCCTTTATGTCCAAAGTGGGATCCTGCTTGAAGGAATGTAATTAATTCTGGAATTTCAACTTTAAGACTTTTCTTTACTGTCTCTGTCTTAGGTGTTGTAACCTTCTTTGAGACTTCTTTTGTTTTTTCCATAATGTTTCCTTTTGTCACCTACCTCTGTGGAGAGATTGCTCTCGATCCAGGAAATATTCAGAGATATGCGAGATATATTAAATACGGCTTTGATTATATATATTCTTTATTTAATTTGCAAATGGATATATTGCAACTATTTCTTCGAAGGGTTGAGTATGCACAAGATATATTTCTGTCTTATCTTTTGTATATATTGCCCCCACACAAACATCAGGAATCTTTTCCCAAGACTTAAGAAGCGCATCTCTTGCACTCTCTGTTAAATCATTTCTTAAAAATTCTAAAGCTGTAATATTTCTTTCATTTTCCTCTACTCGATATACCAAAGAAAAGGGGAAATCTAAAATATCTCCTGTAAAGTTGTATCCTACTACTTCGGGCAAATTATTCTTTTCTTTTTCCATACTATCTAATACTAAATTATCCCCTATTATACTACACAAGCGAACATTCCGTAACCTATAGCGGTACAGACCTAAAATCTTTCTTACCTATTACAATATGATCTAGAAGTTGTAGGCCCACTAAATCTAGAGATTCCTTAATCCTTTCAGTTAAAATCACATCCTCTTGGCTAGGCGTACTATCCCCTGAGGGATGATTGTGTGCAAGAAGTACGAAAGAAGAGTTAGAACTAATTGCAGGTTGAAGTATATCTCTTGGTAGTATATTCGCCCTATTCACACTACCCACAGCTACTGTTTCCCTTAATATATATTCGAATCTAGAATTTAAACATACAATATCAACCCTTTCTCTTTTTAAATTACCCATATCTTTAAGAAACTCGTATGCTTGAGAAGCGTTTGTAATTCTAATAGCCTCACTATTAAAAACACCGTACACCCTTCTTCCCAACTCAATACCACTAAGTATTCTCATAGCTAAAACAGTACCTACTCCTCTGATGTTAGAGAGCGTTTGTAAAGAGATATTACTCTCATTTTCTAAATCACGCTTTAAAGCTTTTAGAATATTTCTAGATATTTTGTGAAAGTCAGAGCCCTTAATACCACTACCAACTAATACCTCTATTAGCTCTACATCGGAAAGAGCATCTAAACCCTTAATTGAAAATTTTTCTCTAGGAAGCATATATACATTGTACGAGGGTAAAATGAAAAAATCCTTACTTTTTACTCTTTTTCTTCTTGGAAGCCTTCTTAATATACTTACAATCAGGATATCCACTACACCCTACAAATGTTTTACCCCATTTACTTCTTCTCTCTACTAAGTTTTTACCACACTCTGGACATATTTCATTTAAAAGAAGAGGAACCGTACCCTTACATTCTGGATATTTCTCACATGCCCAGAACTTACCATATCTACTATTTTTAAGAAGCAGCTTTGAACCACACTTAGGACACTTCTCTGGTTTAGCATATTTTTTAAAATCTAAACTCTCTCCCCCACCACTTAAATCTTTCATTCCTTTACACTCAGGGAATTTACTACAGCTAAGGAACTTACCGTATCTACCTAATCTTATTATCATTTTAGAACCACAGTTAGGACATTTTTCATCTGAATCTCCAAGAATTACTACATCATCTTTCTGTACCTCATTGTCTGCTTTCTCTATATCTTTAATCAGCGGTTTAAACTCTTTGTCCATGAAAGGCACATACTCAATATCACCCTGCGCTATACCATCTAATCTTTCTTCTACCCCTGCAGTATATGTGTAATCAACTAAATTCTGGAAATTAGCTTTAAGAAAATGAGTTACTACTCTACCTATATCATTTGGAAAGAGATATTTACCATCTTTAGCAACATAGTCTCTTGCCTGTATTGTACTAATGATTGTTGCATATGTAGATGGTCTTCCAATACCCAGCTCTTCTAATTTCTTAACAAGGGAAGCTTCAGTATATCTAGCTTTAGGTTGTGTGAATTTCTGATCTGCAACAAAATCAACCTTCTCAAATATATCCCCCTTCTTCACGCTATTGATCTCTTGCAAAAGCTCTTCATCTTCCCCATTACCTCCATATACAATTCTGTACCCATCAAAAAGTACTTTCTGTGCTCCTACAGAGAATGTATATATATTTTTTAATTTCTTTTCTGGTTCAAAATATACAGTTAAATTCTCAACAAGTTTCTCCTTCATTTGAGAAGAAACTGCTCTCTTCCATATTAAGTCATACAATTTAGCCTCTGCATCTCCAAATTTTTCTTTAATAGATTGCTTAGAAACTGTAAAATCTGTAGGTCTAATTGCTTCGTGTGCTTCTTGAGCATTCTTACTCTTGTTTTTGTAATACCTAGCAGACTCTGGTAAATACTCCTTACCGTATCTATTACCTATTACATCTCGTATTTGATTAACTGCTTTAGCAGACAAAGAAACAGAATCTGTTCTCATGTATGTAATATATCCTGCTTGATATAAAGCCTGTGCAAGTCCCATTGTTCTTTTTGCAGAATATCCTAAAACATTGTTTGCAGATTGTTGAAGTGTAGATGTTGTATATGGAGGATATGGGGTTTTCTTCTGTTGTTTTTTTACAATATCAACTACCCTGTACTTACTCTCTCCAAGTGAATCCTTTAAATCAGAGATCTCTTTTTCTGTCTTAGGAATATATTTCTTAGAATCTTTCCTCAAGAGCTTAATTCTTAATTTCTCTTTTTCATTTTTTACATCTACAAAAAATTCCCAATATTCATCAGGTTTAAATGCTTCTCTTTCTTCCTCTCTCTCTACTATTAATCTTAAAGCTACAGATTGTACTCTTCCAGCTGAAAGACCGTACCAAATCTTTTTCCAAAGTAATTCAGAGAGTTTGTATCCAAACAACCTATCCAATACTCTTCTAGCTTTTTGTGCTTCTACAAGATTCTCATTTACTACAGTAGGAGACTTTATTGAATCTAATACGGCATCTTTAGTTATCTCATGGAAAGTAACTCTTTTTGCTTCACTAATACCTAAAGAATTTTTAATATGCCAAGCAATAGCTTCTCCCTCCCTATCAGGGTCCATTGCTAGATATACATTGCCACTCTTAGGTATGGCTTTCTTTAAATCC
>DHVL01000018.1 GCA_002412645.1 Candidatus Dojkabacteria bacterium UBA5209
CTAAGTAGTAAGAGAGGTCAAATCCAAGGACAAGAAGATATTGGTAATGGAATCACCGTAATTAACGCACTAGTACCACTTTCTGAGCTATTCGGATATACAAGTGAATTGAGATCTCTAACAAGTGGAAGAGGAAGTGCTAGCATAGAGCCATCTCACTATGCAGAGGTTCCAAAGAATATTGCAGAGGAAATTGGAGGAGCAAAGGCGTAAGAAAATTTGTAAGAAGTATTAAAAATATTAATTAAATACTTGCATATCTTACATGTTTTTGATAATATTCAACGCAGGTTTGCTTACCTAAAGGAAGTAAACCGTAATTGTGGTAATAACAATATATTTATATAAATTATTTATTTTATATTCATGGCAGAATTCAATAGAACAAAGCCTCATATGAATATCGGAACCTTAGGTCATATTGACCATGGTAAGACAACATTGGTTCGTGGTATTCTAAACGCATTCTCCGCAGGAGATGCAAAAATGATTGATAAGTTAGACAAGGATCCAGATTCTCGTGCTAAATCCATCACTATTTCAGTAGCACACGTAGAATTTGAAACTGAAAACAGACACTATGCATTAGTAGATTGCCCAGGTCACAAGGACTACATCAAGAACATGATTACTGGTGCAGCACAAATGGATGGTGCAATATTAGTTGTATCTTCTGATGATGGTGCTATGCCTCAGACAAAAGAGCACTTACTTCTTGCAAAGCAAGTTGGTGTTCCTAAGGTAGTAGTATTCATCAATAAGTTTGGAGATGCAGATGAAGAGATTTTAGAACTCATCAAAGTAGACATTCAAGAACTTTTAGAGAAATACGGATATGATGCAAATGCTCCTATCATCGTAGGAAATGCTCTTAAAGCTCAGAATGGAGAAGAGGAAGGACTAGAATCAGCAAAGGAATTACTAAAAGCAGTAGATGAATATATTGAGTTACCAGAAAGAGATGTAGAGAAACCATTCCTTCTACCTATCGAAGATGTATTCTCAATTGAAGGAAGAGGAACAGTAGTAACAGGTAGAGTAGAAAGAGGTGTAATCAACCTTGGTGACGAAGTAGATGTACTAGGAATGGGAAGAAAACCACAGAAGACTGCAGTAACAGGTATTGAAATGTTCAACAAATCAATGAAAGAGTGTCAAGCAGGTGATAATGTAGGAATCTTACTAAGAGGCTTTAAGAGAACTGATGTAGAGAGGGGTCAAACTCTTTCCAAGCCAGGTTCAGCTGAGACTCACACAGAGTTCAAAGCAGAGGTATATATCTTAAGCAAAGAGGAAGGTGGAAGACACACTCCATTTGTAAGTGGATATAAGCCACAGTTCTACGTAAGAACAGCAGATGTAACTGGAGAAGTTGTACTTGCTGAAGGAGTAGAAATGGTAGCACCAGGAGACAATACTCAGTTCCAAGTAACATTGGTAGCACCAGTAGTACTTGAGAAGGGACAAGGTTTCGCTATTCGTGAGGGTGGCCAAACAGTAGGTAAGGGAATCGTTACCGAAATTATTAAGTAACCATTAAACAGGGAGGTGGAAAAACCACCTCCTTGTATCTTAAGTTTAATTTAGCTCTTTAAGATAGAATGAGTGATGCAACAGCAAAAATACGAGTAAAGTTAAGAGGATATGATGCAGTAGTATTAGATAAATCTGCTAAAAGTATAATAGAATCCGCTATCAGTACCGGTGCAAAAGTCGCTGGTCCAATACCTCTACCAACAAAAAAGAGGAAGATAGCAGTAAACAGATCACCTTTCATCTATAAGAGTTCAATGGAACATTTTGAGATAGGTACCCATAAAAGAGTAATAGATATAATAGATCCTACCCCAAAGACAATAGATGCACTACAGCATTTACAAATGCCTGCAGGAGTAGAGATAGAAATACAATAATATATATTTAGAAAAAATGAAGGCTATACTAGGAATAAAAAAAGGAATGACAAGAATATTTGACGGAGAAAAAGCAGTACCCGTTACAGTTCTTGACGTATCAGGTTGCAAGGTAGCCAAGATTAATGAAGGTAAGGTAGAGTTAGCCTTGGGAGAGAAGAAAGGAAAGAAAGCAGTACAAGGACAATATAAGGAATTAGGTTTTGTACCCAGATATACAAAAATATTTGAAGGAAGTCTTGGGGAAGATATTAAGGTAGGAAGTGATATTAATGCAGATATATTCGAGAAAGGAGAGAGTATAACTCTAAATGGAATATCTAAAGGAAAAGGATTTGCTGGGGTAGTAAAAAGACATGGATTTAAAGGAGGACCAAGAACACGCGGTCAGTCAGATAGATTAAGAGCACCAGGTTCAATTGGAGCAGGTGCAGACCCAGGAAGAGTATTTAAAGGTACAAGAATGGGTGGAAGAATGGGAACAGACAAAATTACAATTAAGAACAAAAGAGTAGTAGATATAAAGGAGAATTACATATTAATAAGTGGACCAGTACCAGGCTCTAATGGAGATTTAGTAGCAATATTTAGTGAATAATTGAAATGGCAGAGAAAGATACAAAAACAGTAAAAGAAGTAAAATTAAATCCTCAAGTATGGGAAGTACCATATAGAGCAGATTTAATAGCACAAGTACTCTATGTATTCTTTAACAATGAAAGGAAAGGAACATCTGCAGTAAAAGGAAAAGGTGATGTAAGTGGAGGTGGTAGAAAACCATGGAAACAGAAGGGAACAGGAAGGGCAAGATCAGGATCCATAAGATCACCACTTTGGGTAGGTGGAGGTGTAGCATTTGGACCAATAAATAGAAATTGGAAGAGATCAATAAACAAAAAGATGGTAAAGAAAGCAACAAGTATGATTCTTTCTAAGAGACTAGTGGATAAAGATTTGGAATTTGTAGATATTGATACAGATAAAGAGCTTAAAGATTTAAGAGCTACAGTATCAAAGATAATAGATTCTAAAACTTTAATAATATCAGCAGATGGGAATGTATCTTTAGCATTAAGAAACATTCCTAAGATAACAGTTGTACAACCAATGAAAGTAAATGTAAAAAACATTGTAAATGCTAAGAAAGTATTAATAGATAATCAATCAGTTAAGATTTTGGAAGACAGATTAACAAATGGAAAGTAAGAATATTACAGTAAAACCAATAGTTTCTGAGAAAAGCTATACATTAGCTAATGCAAGTAATAAATATACTTTTGAAGTAGGATTGGATGTAAATAAGATAGAGATTAAAAAAGTAGTAGAGGATAAATACAAGGTAAAAGTAGAAGGCGTAAATATTGTAATTAGACCTGGAAAGTTAAAAAGAGATTGGAAAACAAATAAGAAAAATAGAAAGAGTGATATTAGAAAAGCAATAGTTACTCTTAAAAAGGGAGATAAAATTGATGAATTCTTAAATATTTAATAATGGCAGTCAGAACATTTAAAGCAACAACTTCAACACGTAGAGGGACTAGACTAGAGGACAGGTCTCATTTAGAAAATGACTCTGGACCAAGAAGTTTAACTCTGCCTAAGAAGCAAAGATCCGGAAGAAACAACCAAGGAAAGATTACAGTAAGACACAGAGGTGGTGGCTTTAAGAGAAGAATTAGAAAGATTGATTTTAAGAGAGACAAATTTGATATAGAGGCAAAGGTAGTAGGTTTGTATTTTGATCCTAATAGAACAGCACATTTAGCACTTTTACAGTATGTCGATGGTGAGAGAAGATATATAATTGCACCTAAAGATGTAAAGGTAGGAGATAAGCTAATCTCTGGAGAAAAGACAGATGTATTACCAGGTAATGCAATGAAGGTAAAGAATATACCATCAGGAACTGTTGTACACTGTGTAGAAAACAGAGTAGGAATGGGAGCAACATTTGGTAGATCTGCAGGACAAGAAATAATAGTACAAGGTATAGATCCAACAGGAAAATATGTACAGATAAAGATGTCCTCTGGTGAAATTAGATTAGTACCAGCAGATGCAATGGCTACAATAGGTCAAGCAGGGAATGAAGATAAGTTAAATGTTAAGTTAGGGAAAGCGGGAAGAAAAAGAAACTTAGGATGGAGACCAGTAGTAAGAGGTATGGCAATGCATGCAGTAGAGCATCCACATGGTGGTGGAGAAGGTAAGGGTTCAATTGGTAAGGCAAAAGATATCTGGGGTAATAGAATTGGAACTAGAACAAGGAAAAACAAGAGAACAGAGCAGTATATAATTAAAAGGAGAAGGTCTAAAACAAGACCATTCGCTAAGAAATAAATTATTGATTAACAGGTATGTCAAGATCACTTAAGAAGGGACCATTTATAGACAAAAATGTACAGAAGAAGGTAGATGAAGCTTTAAAGAGTGGAAACAGAAAGCCGATTAAAACATGGGCAAGAGCATCTACAATAACACCAAACATGGTAGGATTAACATTTGCTGTACACAATGGTAAAAAGCACGAAGATGTATTAATAGAAGAGTCAATGATTGGTCATAGATTAGGAGAATTTGTACAAACAAGAAAGTTTAAAGGACATGCTAAGAAGGGTAAACTTGCAAAAGTATACGGAAGTAGCGGTAGATTTGAAGAATAAAATAATAAATATATTTAATGGAAGTTAAGAGTACTAAAGTAAAAGTAAAGAATGTAGCACAATCTCCACAAAAGTTGAGATTAGTTGCTGACTTAGTAAGAGGTAAGGATGTACAAGAAGCATTAGACATATTGCAATTGACTAATAGAAAAGGGACAGAGACATTAAAGAAAGCAATACTAAATGGAGTAGCAAGTGCTAGAGAACTCTTCGGAGTAGATAAGAATGTACTTTTTGTATCACATCTTTCCGTAGATGGAGCATCATCTCTTAAAAGAGTAAGATTCGCTTCCAAAGGAAGGGTATCTAGAATAAGTAAAAAAAGATCACATATTAATTTAGAGTTAACAGTAAAGTAATGGGAAGAAAAGTTAATGCCAATGCAATAAGAATGGGCTTAAACAAAACATGGGATTCTGTATGGTATGCAAGAAAATCTAAATATGCTGCTGTTTTTGCAGAAGATATGAAGATAAAGAAGGTAGTATCCGAGAAGATGAAAGATGCAGGATTAGACAATATTGGTATTAAAAGAACTCTTAATAAAGTAGAAGTAGAGGTGTATGTAGCAAGACCAGGTGTAGCAATAGGAAGAGGTGGAGAAGGAATAGATCTTTTACAGAAAGAAATCTCAAGAATGATAAAGAAAGAAGTAGAGATTAAGATTAAAGAGGTGAAGAAAGCAGACCTTTCTGCAAGTATAATAGCAAGATCAATAGCAGATGGAGTTCAAAGAAGACAACCATCTAAGCTACTTGTGATAAGTGCAAAAGAAAAAGCAATGATGGCAGGTGCTAAGGGTGTGAGAATATGGGTATCAGGACGTATTAATAATGCAAGTCAAGCTAGAACAGTAAAAGTAAATGCAGGTTCAGTACCAGCACAAACATTAAGAGCAGATATAGATTACGCAGAAGCAACAGCAAAAACATTAGATGCAGGATTAATGGGAATCAAGGTATGGATATATAAAGGAGATAAAACAGAAATAGAAGAATAATATATTGATATTTAATAAATATGCTACAGCCTAAGAAAAGAAAATACAGAAAAGATATGAGAGGAAAGATGGGAGGAATAGCTACCGTTAATAACACCATTTCATTTGGTGAGCACGGTCT
>DHVL01000050.1:0-12070 GCA_002412645.1 Candidatus Dojkabacteria bacterium UBA5209
AGTAATGCACAAACCTCAACAACCATTAATTTCCAAGGAAAAATAGTTAGAAACGATACAGGATATGAAGGACTAAATGTCACAACAGGTAGCCCAGCATGTGTACTAAGTGGTGCAGATACATGTGATTTCCAAGTTAAATACTACTCTGCCTCTACAGGAGGAACACTGTACCTAACGGAAACGTTTACAGATAAAGAAATAGGGGATTACCAAGGAATCTTTAATCTCTCTCTAGGTTCTGGAAGTATAACAGCGGGTACATACTCTACGCTTGATCAAATGATTAATAGCTCTAATTCAATATATGTTGAAATACTGTTTGCTCCTGGAGGTGCAGGCTCCTACACAGAAACCTTTACAAGAATGCCTATGCAAGCAGCACCATTTGCAATTAGATCTAAATATTCAGAAATGGCTCAAGGGGCATTTAAGTTTGAAAATGCTGCTAATTCAACAGGATATACTGGAAGTGATGGAATGGTTTACTACGATACAACAGATTCGACCTTAAAGCTTTACTCTGGTGGTACATGGACACCAATAGCTACAGGAGGTAGCTCCATATGGCAAAGTGCAAGTATTACATCTTTTAGTCATTCCCCATCTCAATTTCTAGAAACTACAGGTATTGCTACATTAGCAAACTTTGGTATTGATACCAGTGTTAATAGGGCATGGGTACATGGCGCATCATCAAGAACTGGTTTCTCTGTATATTCTAACTATGAGGGAGCTACAGACTGGCCATTAGTCACGTTTAAGGCAGATGCAAGTAACTTTGGAAATTCAATATTACAATTGATACAAGATGGTACAGGCAGTGTATTAGAAGGGTATAAAGGGAGTGATAAGGTATTTGATTTTGATAACAGGGGAGACTTACATTTAAGTTCTGATGGTGTAATGTATTTCGAACCATTTGCTGCATCACCAACCAATCTCTACCCAGCTTCTGGGGAAGGATGCCTTTACAATGTAAATGGATCTTTGTATTGGGATGAAGCTTGTGATTACAATGGAGTAGAGTTAGCCACAGGTAGCTCATCGCTTTGGACAGATGGAGGTACATTTACATATCTAACTTCTACCACAGACGATATATACTTTGGTGGAAATACTCTAGGAACTGCTACATTCGTATTTGATGTAGATGCTTCTGGAGGTAATTACTTAGAGATAGATAACGCACTAAATACTCAAAGACTCTTTACTATAGACGCGAATGGGAATGTCGGTATAGGAACGGATACGCCTACAGCCAAGCTAGATATTGGAGGTACTAACTCTAACATTGTTAACGCTCTAGGGGATATCACTATTACCCCCGCACAGAATTTAATAATATCGCAAGGGAATGTAGGAATAGGGACTACGTCTCCTACATCTCTTTTCTCTGTAGGATCTACATCACAATTTCAGGTAAGTAGTACAGGCGATATCGTTAAGATAAAGAGTTTGACATACTCATGGCCTTCTGCACACACTACAGATGGAATACTTGCAAATAATGGGTCTGGAACACTCACATGGTCTACAATAACATCACTAGGTGGCGTTACAGGTACAGGAAGTGGTAGTGCAACAGCAGGACAAATAACATTTTGGAATAGCAGTACTAGTATAACAGGAGATAATGGATTCTGGTGGGACAATACAAATAAAAGGCTTGGTATCGGTACAAATACTCCACAGACAGCATTAGATATTGCAGGGGCTACATCAGAAATATCTAATACAGAAGGAGACATTGTAATATTACCTGAAGATAATCTTGTATTAGGAAGTGGAAATTTGGGAGTAGGAATACTAACTACATATAGTGCAAAAGTTAGTGTAGTAGGATTGGGTACTACATCATCTACAACAAACTTACACCTCTTAAACTCTGCAGAAACAAGCATATTCCAAGTCTTGGATGATGGTAAGATTACACTAAGCAGTGGAGCACAATTCTCTAAAGATGGTACAAACTGGATGCCAGTAGCAGACAAAACAAGAGTAGCAGTACTAGCAGCAGAGTATTCAGGAGCAGTGCTCTCTGCAGATGGAACAGCAAATATTGGAGCTATGACATCCGATAGTGAAGGCAGTGGGTCTAACTCAATGAACTACTACGAATGGAACAGCTCAGAGACAACTCTAAACGATTACGATGTAAGGGTAAGATTCCAACTACCATCAGACTTTAATGCATGGGGTAGTGGTGGTATAAAGTTTAATTACGCAACAGAATCAACCAGTTCAACAAGTAATAAACTAGACTTTTACATATACAGACAAGACTCGGCAACAGTAGATGATAGCTCTACTACAAAGGTCTCAGCTTCTGCAGGAGTATGGACATCTGTCACACTCCCAGGATCAAACCTTAATATCTGTAACAGTGCAGGACATGTATGTGTATTTGTAATAAGGATGTATTCAGCAAATGATAACTTCTCTAGAGTAGGAGATATTGAGATTACATATGATAGAAAATTGTAGTAAACTCTATTTAGATTTACATCTTTAGATATAACTACCTATGAAAAAACTGCCTAAAATAAAAAGGAGTAAATCTCTAAACAGATTGTTAAAATATATACCTCCACTTGCCATTGTTTTGGTACTCTTAATAGTCTTTTTCGCTATTAAACCCAAATCAAATGATAATATTTTCTCTTTAGAAAGTGGTAATAATGCAATATTAGAGAATATTAATCCTAATTTTTCTGTACAGTTTGGAGAACAAGAAAACCCAGAATCACAATGGGTTAGATTTGAAGCAAAAGCATCACCAAAGAATCCATTCGAAGAGAACAAAAAGAGTTTCCTCTCTAAAGTAATCGATAGTATTAAACCTAAAGATAAGTATGGTATAGAGATGTCTCTTAAAGGAATACAACTCTCTCAAACAGATCAATTAGAAGGAGTAGATGAAGATGTACTTACTGTAGCAGAACTTTTAGGTAGTAGTGAGATAAAAACATCCGTAGAACTAGTAGAGAGTGGTAGAGTAATAGGAGAGAATAATGATGAGCCTGTAGCAAAAGCAACCGTCATAAATAAAGATGTAGTAGAGGGTGTAGATATAGAATATCAGATTCTTGAAGGAGTAGGTCTTAAAGAAGAAATAGTTATTAGAAGTCTAGAAGAGTATACAAAAGAATGCGAAGGTAATATTTCAGAGTGTAAATTACCATTAAACGAATTCATATTTGATATTAAATTAGATGAGGGTCTTCAATTAAAATATGATTGGTTTACATATAAAGGAAAGAGTACAAAAGGATACTATTTTACAGATTCTAAAGGTAACTATGTAGCTCATTTCTTACCTAATTGGGCAATAGATTTAAATGGTAGTAAAACATACGATATTGATTTTGAAATAGAAGAGAAAGATGATAATAACTATGAGGCTAAAGTTACTGTAGATATTAACTGGCTATTTAGTCCAGAGAGACTTTATCCAGTAAGAATAGACCCTAGTATTGTTCATGATACTAAAACAGAATTTGATACAGGATATAACTATGGAACAGAGGTAGTAGATGGGCCAAAAGTACAGATTAAAGAATATGACCCAGTAGATTCTAATACTATTGGATATTGGAAGATGGATGATACAGATCCAGCAAAGATACCGAAAGATTGTTCTGCATTAAGACAGGCAGGGGTAACACATTCAGGTCAATACTTAATAGATCCAGACGGAAGTGGTGCAGGAGCGCCATTTGTTGCATATTGCGATATGTCATATGATGGAGGAGGTTGGACATTACTTGATAACTTTGTATCTTCTAACGCAGGTGATACAGATCCATATGGTGCTGCAATAGGAGGGTCGAATATAAAAACTGGTACAGATTTAACAAATGCTGGTTATACGACATACTATACTAGTATAGAAAATACTAGCTACACCAGGGTAAATGGTTATTTGCAAATGTTTTATAGTGGTGCGGAATACGGGTATATACAAAAAACTTTACCCTCATATGCTAACCAAGTATATGTAAAATGGGGCAACTGGTACACTGGGACTGCGACCTTATCAATAGGGGGTAGTGTAGTTCAATCGTTAGGAGCAAGCTATGGAGCTGCAACATATCAAGGTTCATACAGTTCGGGTAATGCTATTAGGTTTCAAGAAAATGGTATTTTCTGGGCAGGTGAAATATGGGTAAGAGATACAAATGCATCTGCAGCACCATTATTAACAATTGAGGATTCCTCTGGTTCTAATAATCATGGTATTGCAGATGCAACTAAACAAGTAGACGGTATAGATTCATATGCAAGAGAGTTTGATGGTGCAAATGATATTGTTCAGATTCCCGATAGTACAGACTTAAGAATGACAACAGGAGGTACTATCTCTGCTTGGATATATCCTAGAAGCTATGGAGAAGGAAATTATGGGAGAATTGTTGATAAGGGAACAGATAATGTCGGTACTAATGGTTATTATTTTAGTTTAAATTCTGCTACCCAAAGTACACAATTCCGTATAAATGCCTCTACACAAACAATGGGGCATAATGGTGCTGTGAAGCTATATGAATGGCAGCATGTAGCAGTGACATTCACGAACACTGTAAAAAAAATGTATTTAAATGGAGAAGATATTACAGCAAGTGGAGGAACAGACGTAGGTCTTCCACCCAACGTTACTGGAGATATTAGAATAGGACAAGTTGCCAATTCTCTCTTGAGGACCTTTGACGGCTACATAGATGAGGTATATATGTCTAGTAGTGTATTTACAGATTCAGAGATAAAAGAAATGTATCTTAATTCAATAGTTGAACGAGATGGGTTTCATAAATCCTCAGAACTAGATTTAGGCTCTAATTCTTTCCTAGATGATATTACATGGGATGCATATGGTGATGCTACTAATGAGGAAGAACCATTTAGTACTACTGGATTGGTAGCACAATGGAATTTCAATGAAAAAAGTGGAACTACAGCAGCAAGTGGAGGAAGTTGTGGTAGTTCATGTAATGGAACATTAACTAGTATGACTACTACTGGACAAGATGTATCAATAAGTAGTGGTTGGACATACAATGGTAAGAAATTTGGAGATGGGGCAATAGTTTTTGATGGTACAGATGACAGAGTAGTAATAAGTAGTCATAGTAGTTTAGGACTAACTACAGGACTAACTATAGAAGCATGGGTAAAGCCATACTCATATTCTACGGGAGGTTACAATCACATACTTGATAAACACGGAACATATGGTCTAAGTATATACAACGGTAAACCTTCCCTATACATGACAGCAGGAGGATGGTGGCAACCAGATATATCACCACTTGAACTAAACAAATGGTCTCATGTAGTAGCAACATACAATGGAATTAATAAGACGCTATTTGTAAATGGTAGGCAAGTAGCACAAACATTACAATCAGGAAGTATAGGTATAACATCAAATGCAGTTGGAATAGGGGCTACCTCTGCAGGACCATATTACTTTAATGGTGTAATTGATACTACAAGAGTATTTTCTAGAGCCTTAACTACATCAGAGGTAATATCTCATTACAAACATGGTGATATAGATATTAAATACAGAACAAGTTTAGATGGTACTACATGGTCTGAATGGAATGGAGGTAGTGAGAAGAAGATAGAGACAATGGAGGGTAATCTATGTAGTACTGATATTCATGGCCTAGTTGCTTACTATCCTATGGATGAAACATCAGGAACTGTAATGTATGATGCCAATGGTAGTAATAATGCAAATCTTTCAGGATCATATATAACAGAGGGTAAACATGGTAAGTCCAGGTCTTTTATCAATAGCAGTGATGCTGCTATTGTTTCTTCAGAAATCTCATTAGCTAGTACTTCTTACACTATAGAGACATGGTTTAAGTGGCCACTTACTTCTGGAGGGTCATGGAACACATTAACAAGAGGATCTACTGGGGACCATCAGGTTATTGTTCAAAGATCTACAATGTTATTAGGTTCTTATTCACAAGATGCAGCTGCATTTGTATCTTCAGGTTTCTATATAAACACTTTAGACGATGGTTGGCATCATCTTGCTGCCGTAGCAAGCGATGCTACTACGAGATTCTTTATAGATGGAAAACATGTTGGTACTGCAGCTTTTAAATCTACTAGGGGGATATATGCTATCGGTAATTATCAAGGGGGAGGACAACAATTTGGGACGATAGATGAGTTTAAGCTCTATAATATAGAGTTAACTCCTCAACAGATATATAGAAACTTCCTCCAAGGTGCAAAAATAAATAGTGCTATAAGTACCGAAAAAAGCAATATAAGAATGGAGGGAGATTCTTCTATGAGAATTACTTCTAGTAATTACTCTTCAGATGGATATACTGCTGCCCATTGGAAACTTGACGAAGTCAGTGGTACTGGTGCATATCTTAAGGATTCAAGTAGATTTGGTAATAATGGAACCCCTGTAGGGGCAGTTTATTCAGAAGGAAAATTTGATGGTGCAAGAGATTTCAATGGTAGTACAAACTATCTTAATATAGGATCTGCGGTTGCACCAGCTTTACCTGTGACAATTTCTGCATGGGTAAGGCCAGATTCAGTCCATTCTGGTCATATTGTTAATACGGGAAAGAACCAAGCAGCTGTTCACTATCACAATGGTGTATGGATGACTTTGTACAATAATCAGGTTAATATTGGCTTTGGAAATAATACTGCATGTGGTCCAAGTGCTAGAAGAGAAGTTGCAACAGCTTCTGCTACAGTTCCTGTCGGCAAATGGTCTCATGTAGTAGGTGTAATGGAGTCTGATACAGCAATGAAGATATATATAAATGGAGAAAGTGTAACTCTTGGTGCATATGGAGGTACCGCCACATTCCTTGCAAATGATTTGTCTCTTCCAGGTTCTATAGGAGCAATGACAGATTGCGGCTCTGGTGCAAGAACATTATATTTTGATGGTAAGATAGATGAAGTCGCAATTATTAATAGAGCATATTCTAATTCAGAGGTTAAGGAACTATATAATGCGGGGCATGGTAATGATGTAGGTAAGGAAATAGAATCGAATGTAAAAGAAGGTATATTAATGACTAGATATCCTGGTAATGTTGGACATCCTAATAATTTGGCAGAAATGATTGCAGATTTTCAGCCTGCTACGGTTTATACCAAAGAGATAGTAGATAGAGCTGTACATAGAGATTTTGGTGACTATTACAACACTATGTACAGTACAGAAATGGAAGCATTGGTATCAGGCACATGGCAATTTGCTGTAGATGGAGATGATGCGGTAATAGTTTCTGTAGGAGGTACAACTGTTGCAGGTAAATATGGACCAGGAGGACAGTGTAATTGTTTTACATATGCAGGATCTATATCTTTAACTGCAGGTAGTAAATATATAGTGAATGTCTGGCAGAATGAAGATGCAGGAGGAGACAGTGCTCAACTTTGGTATAAAGATCCAAATGATACAGCATGGAAGCATTTCTCTGTAAGTAATATATCTGGTTCAGCAAAATTAAGAGCATATGATTTGTCATTAGATTATGTGAATACCTCCTCATACATTACAAACGGAATGCCGTCTCTATCATCATTACCAGAATATACAGCACTACCATTCTGGATAGCAAGTGATAAAGTAGGTACAAATTTAGAATTAAGGTATGGTGAAAGTGAATATGTAAACTATGAACCAGACAGGTATACGATAGGACATTGGGATTTGGAAGATAGAAGCTTCCTTGATTCAAGTGGTAACAATCTCCATGGAAGAGATTATTATGGTATTGAATACGGGATTAAAAGTTCTAATCTAACTCTAATTGCAAATCAGTGGAATGGAGTAGCGAATAACGGAGAGTTAGATATTACATGCCCTGGTGGTGATGCCGCTTGTTATATTATTAATATGGATGGTGAGCAACTATCTACGCCATCTATAAACTATGGAGCGGCCTTAATAGAGAACGCTGTCCAAAACGCCTTTTTAATGTATTCTCCCTCTTTAACAGGGCAGGGGATAACCCCTTATGCTAGTGGAAGTAATAACTTTATTGCTGTTAGATATACTAGTGGAGTTTGGCAGTATGATAATAATACTGCCTGGGTGACATTTACACCTACGACTAGCAATATTCTAGTGGCTTCATTGGTTACAGGTAATCCTACTATAACTGGATTAGTACAAATAACTATTAATCCACCGACACCAACTGGTGGTAAAATTGGTAACGGAATGCAATTTGATGGAACTAACTATATCCATCTCAAATCCCCTGCCCAATTACAAATGACAGGTAATCAAACTCTTGAAATGTGGCTGTATCCAACAGATATGACTATTAGAAGAAACCCATTTGCTAAAGCATATGGTGGTGAAGGTACAATAACTCAAGAAACTAGTGGTGTTCTTAACTACTACTATGGTACTGCTGGAGCAAATGCAACTCCATATCAATCAATAGGTTCTGTAGAGCCAGTAACACCATATACATGGAATCATATTGCAGTTGTTAGAGACTTAAGAAATATGACATTAACGTGGTATATAAACGGTAAGATGACAAATACTATAGCTGCTACATATGCATCAGCTACCGCAAGTAGTCTTCCCGCTTACATTGGTAATGGATATACGAATCCATACGCTGGAATCATAGACGAAGTTCGTCTCTCTGATATCCCCCGTAGTGCAGATGAAATACGTCAATCATATGAGATAGGGATGAGAACACACCCAATTAAAGTAAACTTTAAAGCAAATCTACTATCAGGAAATCTAATTAGTAGTTCTGGTGATTACTCCTTCTCTATTGATGAAAGACCATATGGTGGTAACAACTATATAGAACACTTAGAAATAGGAGATAAGATAATAGTAAAAGAAAATTACAACGGAGTAGAATATATAGCACAAGGTAATATAGCTACAAGAAACAAGGATACAGGTGCTGTAACAGTAAGCGGTTGGGACAGTGGTAGCACATTCCCAAGTGGAGGATATACAGTAAATTCTACTGTATTTAAATGGCAATTAGAGTATGTAAACCTAAGAGAAAACCATCCGGATGATGTAAGTGATATATCTAGATTAACATTTAGTAAAACTACAGATATAGGAGCTAATTTTTGGATAGATGATGTAAGGTTAACATCATATGGTAAAACATCAAACAATACACTAACACCTGCAGATTCATACCTATATGGAAGCTCAGATAACAGCTTGGTAGCATACTTCCCAATGGATGAAACATCAGGACAGTTAGTAAAGAATGTAGCAAGTACTAAGAGTGGTATCGCTACTGGAACAACAGTTACAACAGGTTACAGTGGTAATGCTAGAAGTTTTGATGGAAGTAGTGATTATATATCTGTAGCTGATACGCCTTCTCTAGATGGTATGGACCAGTTATCCTTATCCACATGGGTCAAAGTTAACTCTTTTTCTTCTCAAACGGTAGTACCTATTGGAAAAGATGTTAATAGCGTTTCATATCGTATTAATATTGCTCCTTCTGGACAACTTTCTTTTGTGGTAGCTACCTCTAATAATTCATGGTATTCAACAGGGACAGTCGTAGATTCATCAGTGAGTCTTACAACAGGGAAATGGTATCATATTGCTGCTATATATGATGGTAGTAGAGTGAGAATTTATGTCAATGGTCAATTAACAGGGACGGGTTCTCAGGATATCTCTGGGAATATTCTTAATTCAGATTCAGAAGTTCATTTTGGGAAATCTTCTTCTGCTAATATTGACTACTTCAACGGTATGCTTGACGAAGTCCGTGTATACAATAGAGCATTAAGTGCAGATGAAATACTCTTACAATATGATTCTAGAATGAAATATGTACAATATTCTCCAATGTTTAGTAGGTGGGATAATAATACAGACCTAGACCTATATCTCTCTGGCTTAACAGTAAACTACACACCAGATGGTCCTACAATGGATCAAGTAATGAGACATGGTAAATGGTTTACAGGAGGAGTAAAACAACCATATTGGTGGGCTAAATAAAAAAGTTAATATAATATATACTTAGGTATGTCATCTTTAAAAAGCAGTTTAGGAGAAAATAATAAATTCATACTCTTAGCAGTAGCACTCTTAGCAATATCAATGATAATACTGTTTGCAATGAACAAAGGATTGTACAATCCGAGTATTCCAGTACAAACATATTCACAAGCAGAACAGTTCATAGAAGAAGGGGTAGACTACCAAATAACGGTAAAAACGGTATACGGAAATATAAACATTGATTTGTATGAACAAAAAGCTCCTGAGAATGTAAATAGTTTACTGTTTTTAATAAGTAAGAGATATTACGAAGACCTAACATTCCATAGGGTAATAAAGGATTTTGTAATACAAGCAGGAGATACAAAAGGAGATGGCACAGGTAATCCTGGATATAGTGTAAGCCTAGAGAATACACAGGAAAGCTTCTTGGACTACACTGTAGGAATGGCTAATGCTTCACAGTTTTTCATAGTATTACCTAACTCAGACAAAACAGATTTTAATGGTAAGTTTACACCCATAGGGAGAGTAACTACTGGCTTTGCAGTAGTAGATTCAATTGCAAAAGTAGAGGTTGATGAAAACTACAAGCCTTTTAATGATGTAATCATTGAATCAATTCAAATTACAGAGCAACCTGCTACAGGTCTTTAATATTCAGAATATATTCATACTAATCATCTACAATTTTGTAGATGGAGTCCTCAATCAAAACAAAAAATATCCTAATCTTACTCTCACTTTTTCTGCTGGGTTTCTTTCTCGGTATTGCAATATCCAATATAGAAAAGGAAAACATTGATCTAATACTAAGTCAACTTAGAAAAGAAAGTACTCTAGATATACAAATAGAGGAGGTAGAACAGGTAGAAGAAGTTGTTGAAGTAGAGGAGGAAGAAGAGATTGATCCATGTCCAGTAAGGGTCGATATTGCAGGAGCTGTTAAAAATCCAGGTGTTTACTGTTTAGAAAAAGATAGTGCAGTAATAGATGTGGTTAAGAAAGCAGGGGGATTAATACAGAGTGTTGCATACAAATACTTAGGAATGAAAGTAAATCTAGCGACATTGCTAACAGATAATTCGAAGATATACATACCCTTTGAAGAGGATTCCATCTGTGAATTAATACAATTCAAACTACCAAAAGATGTTATAAACATTACAGAACCTAAACCTCCAGAGGAGCAACAGGGACCTTCAAATGAGTGTGTAAGTATCAATAGTGCAAGTAAGAGTGAATTAGAGACTCTGGCAGGTGTAGGACCCTCTACGGCCCAAAAGATAATTGATGGTAGACCATATGAAATATTAGAAGACATTTTAA
Source organism: Candidatus Dojkabacteria bacterium UBA5209 (assembly GCA_002412645.1). GTDB lineage: Bacteria > Patescibacteriota > Dojkabacteria > SC72 > SC72 > UBA5209. Next base: position 11,354 of record DHVL01000050.1, read on the forward strand.
ATGTAAGTGGGATAGGGGAGTCTACATTTGAGAAATTTAAAGATCAGATATGCTTGTAAAAGCACTCAAGTATTTTATATGCAGATTTCTTTGTTTAATACTGTTTTTCAAAGAGTTTAAGGTAGTAGTACTCTGTTTTACAATTTTAACAACAGTAATTCTAGTACAAAATACCTTAGAGGAAGAGCTTTTCTCATCTCTAGACTACAGTTTAGATCTAATTCTTTCAAATATACCTCTTTTACCATTTTTAATACCCACCTTCTTAGTTTCACAGAGGCCTATTCTCGCTGTTCACAATTTAATATCAACTATGATTATCTCTTCTTTGACTGTTTTCTTTGTAGTCCTATCTCTGTGTTCAACATACTCCAAAATATTACCAAAAATTCAAAACATCCAAAGTTTCATGGGCCAAAATGTTTCTTTGGAAGGCAAAATACTCTCAGTCGAGAATAATGGCCAGTACATATTGGAGAGTAAGGGAGGACAAGTCGGAGACATATTACTTAAAGTAGATGAATATACTGATTTACAACCAGGTTTTCACTGTAAAATATCAGGAATACTTGTGGAACCAAAAAGTTTTGAAGACTTTGATTACAAAAGATATCTTTACAGAAAGGGGATATACAGTATTTTAGAAGTAAATGAATATGAATGTAGTGAGAAAGGCTTTAACTTACTCTTACTTAGATCTAAGTTAGAAAAAGTAAT
>DHVL01000050.1:12201-22139 GCA_002412645.1 Candidatus Dojkabacteria bacterium UBA5209
TTAAAATATTAGCAATATGGAGTTTCTCTACATTCGCTGGACTCTCATCATCACTCATTAGAGCTTCTACAATGAGTAGTATTCATCTCTTTGCATTACTTTTGGGTAGAGATATACCAAAAGGTGTACTGATAATATTCTGTATTACTGTATTAGTATTAATTAATCCATTCATAATACATGATATTGGATTCTTACTCTCATCTAGTGCAACAGTGGGCTTAATATTTTTTCCTAAGTGTTTTAATGTAAAAAATAGTTGGGTAAAAGACTCTTTGCTGCCTACAATTACATGTACGATATTTACATTACCAGTAGTAATATATTTTTTTAACAAGGTCTCCTTAATTTCTGTATTAAGTAATCTTGTAGCAGGGCCAATAGTGCAAAGTACCGTTGGGTGGGGAATATTTGTGGTACTGTTAAATACCATAAGTAAGATATTCCAACCTCTTTTCTTTGTACCTTTTGTACAACTTAATTTGTTTAAATATGTAGTAGAGATATCCTCTGTAATACAGCCAATACAGTTTGATTTTGATTCAAAGATATTAGTATTAGTAATACTCGTATGTATATTTACCTTCTGTTTGTTAAAATATCCAATATCTAATGAAAATTACTACCTTAAAAAAGCTAAATCTCTCCTTAATTAGCATATTACAGTTTTCACTTTGGGTAATCATATTTCTTGTATATCTACTTAGTGTAAAGCCTTCAGATATAGTTGTATTTTTAAACGTTGGACAGGGAGACGCAATATTAATTCAAAAAGGAGAGATACAATTACTTGTAGATGGTGGTAATGGTAAAGAAATTCTTTATGAATTACCTAAATATATGCCTTTCTATGACAGGCATATCGAATATTTACTACTTACGCACCCTCATGATGACCATTTGGTAGGTTTACTTCATGTATTGGAAAGCTATGATATAGGAGAGATCCTTTACTACCCTGTCTGCTACGAAAACAACAACTATGAGACCCTACTATCAAACTCTACAAAGAAAAGAGGGGTCAGTGCTGGAGACACTATAAGTCTAGATTCTTTGGAGATAGATATAATATGGCCTAGAGAAGGGGACTCAACTGCTGAAAATTGTATTAAGTCTTGGAATGGTAATATAAACAACGATTCTTTAGTATTACAATTTGAATATCTAAACAAAAAATTCATACTAATGGGTGATGCAGAGAAGGAGGTAGAATCTATTCTGATTTCAGAGGGAGTAGTAAGTGGTAAATATGACATCTTGAAAGCAGGGCACCACTGCTCAAAAACCTCAAATAGTGAAACCTTCTTAAAAGTCATTACTCCTGGCTATGCCATATGTTCATGTGGAGAAGGGAATAAGTTTGGACATCCAAGTAGTGAAACTTTAAATATCTTCGACTCCCTTGCTGTTCAATACTTGGTAACATATGAGCAGGGAAACATACAGATTAAGTAGTGGATATGATAAAATTAGGAGGTAATGTACTCGTAGCTCAATTGGATAGAGCATTGGTTTGCGGAACCAAAGGTTGACAGTTCGATTCTGTCCGAGTACGCACAGTAGACTAGGGTCTACTGAAAGACTTTAGTAGGGGGTTAAATTAATAGGCCTGGGACATAAATGTGCACTCGTAGCTCAATTGGATAGAGCATCGGTCTTCGGAACCGAGGGTTGAGGGTTCGACTCCTTCCGAGTGCGTTTTTGTAGTATACTTTTTAAATATATGATTAAAGTAAAAGAAGAGATATCAAAAGAGCTTTTATCAATACTTAAGCAATTAGGCTCATCGAAAGAGGATGTAATAGTTGAGTTGCCTCAAGATACTAAACATGGGGATCTAACTTCTAATGTGGCAATGCAAATATCTAAAGAGTTGGGTATATCTCCAAGAGAGATAGCAGAAAAGATAGTAGAGAGATTTCCTCGAGTTGAATATTTAGAGAAAATAGAGGTAGCAGGTCCTGGCTTTCTTAACTTCTACCTTTCAAATGAGTACCTTCTAAAGATTCTTAAGGAGACATTAGAAGAGAAAACTTTCGAATTGGATATAAACAGGGGGAAGAAATATATGATTGAATATACAGACCCTAATCCATTTAAAATACTTCACATCGGTCATCTGTATACGAATATGGTAGGAGAGTCTTTTGCAAGGCTTCAAGAGGCTCTAGGAGCCCAGGTGTATAGGGCTAACTACCAAGGTGATGTAGGTTTGCATGTCGCAAAGACAATGTATGGCTTAGAACTTCTTTTTAAAGAAGAAGGTATCTCCTTTAATGATTTTAAGCAAAGAGATTTAGTAGAAAGAGTAGAGTATTTAGGCAAGGCATATATGCTTGGATTCAATAGATATGATGATTTGAAAGAAGAAGAGGCAATCTCAAGAGTAAAAGATATCAATTACTACATATTTTCAATATATATACCCTCTTTAGAAAAAAGAGAGAACTTCTCACAGTTTGAAGAGATTGGTATGAAAGAATGGTATATGGAAGGAAAGGAGTGGTGTTTAGAGTATTTTGAAAGGATATACAAAAGAACAGGTAGTAAGTTTGATAACTACTACCTTGAGAGTGAAATGGCTAACAAAGGATTAGACTTAGTTAAAAACAACACAGCACCTAATGGGAAAGCTATTTTCCAAGAAGATGAGGGCTCTATAATTTACAGAGGTGATGAATCTAAGGGTCTACATACCCGAGTTTTTATCAACAGAGAAGGTCTTCCAACATACGAGGCAAAAGAGCTAGCTCTGGCGTTTAAGAAGTTTGAGGATATTGATTTGGATGAGTCAGCAATGATAACGGCGGATGAGCAAAGTGGGTACTTCAAAGTGGTTTTAGACTCCCTCTCGCAGTTGGACCCAGAGATTGCCAGCAAGTCAAAACACTTCTCTCATGGTATGGTAAAGTTGCCAGGTTCAGAAAAAATGTCTAGTAGAAAGGGGAAGATAATTGGAGGGGAATGGTTGTTAGATGAGACTCAAAAGAGAGTATTTGCTACTATGAAATCAACTAAGGATTGGTCAGATGAAGATGTGAATCAAATTAGTGACAAAATTGCAGTTGCAGCTATTAAGTATGCTTTCTTAAAAGTTTCTGTTGGGAAAGATGTAATATTTGATTTTGATAAATCTATTAGCTTTAATGGTGATACAGGTCCATATCTGCTCTATGTATATGCTAGGTGTAGATCTATTCTTGAAGGTCGAGAATATAGTTCCTCTCAGGATGACCGGAAGATTGAGAATGCCGATGTTAAGGACTTAATTAGGGGAATTGGCAGGTACAAGGATACCCTGCTAATATCTTCTCTTTACTACTCTCCAAACATACTTTGTTCATATCTGTTCGATTTGGGTCAAACATTTAATACTTTTTATCAAAATGTAAGAGTATTAGAATCAGAAGAGAAGGAATTCTTACTCTCTGTAGTTGATGCTACCTCTAAAGTAATGAAACATGGTCTCTCTGTTTTAGGTATAGATGTTGTTGAGAGAATGTAATTAATTTCTCACTCTTTTTATATATGTTTTTCAAAAAATATTGGATATTTTTTATCGCTATTTTCTACATACTTCTTCCTACAGATCTAATACCAGATGTAATACCTATTTTAGGAGGAATAGATGATTCGCTAATTGTTATCTTGGGGTTAATAAAAAGATATGTAGATTACAGAAAAGAGCCAAAAAGTAACGGAGTGTAGTTCAGATGGCTAGAACGCTACGTTCGGGACGTAGAGGTCACCTGTTCGAGTCAGGTCACTCCGATTGAATATATATGAGAAATATCAAAAAGAAAACAAAAGAAGATCTTTCAGATATTGAGATTGTAAATCTTCTTAAAGAGGATATAGATATGTATGCCGTACTGATTGAAAGGTATGAGAAGCAGTTAATGGTATATATAAGAAGAATACTCTTTGTTTCAGTAGAGGATGCAGAAGACATACTACAAGAGATCTTTATTAAGGTATATAGAAATATGAATAGCTATAACCCTAAATATAAATTCTCTAGTTGGATATACAGAATTGCTCACAATGAAGCAGTCTCATATTTAAGATCCAAGAAGAGAAAACAGCTCTCAAAGAATGTTAGTAGTGTTGAAGATGATATATTTGATAAGATACCTTCAGATATTGATATAGAGGGAGAATATATTAAAAAAGATAGTATAAAGACAGTGGCACAAGCATTGAAGAACTTAGATTCTAAATATAGGGAGGTATTAATACTGAGATTCTTTGAAGAAAAGGAATATAATGAGATATCAGAGATACTACATATACCTAGTGGTACTGTAGCATCATTAATAAACAGGGGTAAAGAAAAGCTTAAAATATTAATGGAAAAAGATGGGAGAAATATCTAAAGAGGTATTAAAAAAGATAAAGAAGGAAGAGATAAAGCCAGTAAGTAGGCTGTCCTTTCTTCTTAAGAATTCTTTCCTTTGGACTTTGTTTGGTATTAGTATCATTTTTGGATCAATAGGGTTTTCAATTGTTCTCTTTATGCTCGAAAGAACAGATATCTCTACATATCTCTCATCAGTTAATTCCCCTATTAAACTAATTTTGATATCAATACCATTGCTTTGGGTATTCTTAACAGTTCTTTCATTAATACTTGGGTATATTAATTTTAGAAATACACAGAGAGGATACAGATTTGAATTTATCAAAGTATTTCTACTAAACATACTCTCTGTAATACTGCTAGGATCATTGCTACATCTAGTAGGAGGTTCCCTTGTATTTAATACTCTCTTTGAAAGAAATATACCATTCTATACACAGGTAGCAGATAGCAGATATGCAGTATGGAATAGGCCAGAGGAGGGATTCCTAGCAGGTAAGATAGTGAGAATAGAGAAGGTAGGTGAAAGTATGCTAGTCCTTTCTCTAGATGATGATGAGTATACAGTACTTTATGAGCAAGCGCGTATAAGGCCGCTGGCAAATATAGAGATTGGTGAGATTATAAAGATAAGAGGAAAGCTAGTAGAGGAGAACTCTTTCGAAGCATTCGACATCATGCCTTGGGATGGTCGTGGACGTCATATGCAAGAAATTCAAAAATAATTCGTAATACATAATAGAGAGGTAAAACTCTTCTATTTAATTTTTTATCCACCTTAGCATGAAATACAAGCTACTAGCTTTAGGTGTTATTGGTATAGCATCTGCAAGTATACTAGGTTTTCTAGCATCCGATGCAAGTGCATACAGAGGAGACTACACCCAAGTAGGACCTAATCACACTGAAGAGAGGCATGCTCAAATGCAAGAAGTCATGGAAACCAAGGATTATGAAACTTGGAAAGAAATGATGACAGAGGATGGAAGGACTCCAGGAGTATTAAGAAAGATTGATACACAGGAGAAATTCGAAGCCTTTGTTCAAGCAAGAGAGATGGCTTTAGAGGGTGATACTGAGGGCGCTAATGAGATTAGAGAATCTCTAGGAATGGGCCAAGGTCAAGGAAATGGGGGAATGCGTGGTAATGGAAATTGTAATAGATAGAGACTCGCCTATCTAGAAGTTAAGCTCTCCTTTAGGGAGAGCTTTTCTTTTATCTACAAGGAACTTTAAGTCGGACTTGTCACTCTCTCTATATCTTTGCTACCCCTAATTGCCCACATGCTCCCTTGATGTCATCGCCATATGACTTTCTTACAGTACAGTTGATATTTCTTTCTTCTAAAATTTTCTTAAACAGGTTTGTATTCTTAGACTTCTTAAAATCGAAACAGCTATTCTCATTGTAATCTATTAAATTTACTAATGCTAAACGATTTTTAAGAAGTTGTGCTAACTCTTTAGCATGCTCTACAGAATCATTAATACCCCTTAAGAGCACATACTCATATGTTATCCTTTTGTTTGTTTCTTCTGTGTATGTATCTAACACTTCGAAGAGATCCTTAAGTGTATTTTTCCTTGATATATTAGGCATTAACATATCTCTTAGCTCTTGAGTAGGAGCATGTAAACTAACTGCTAACTTGACACCATATTTCATATTTAAGAACTTTTCTAGATTTGGGATGTATCCTGCCGTGGAAATGGTAATTCTTCTTTTACCAATATCGAACATCTCCTTGTCTAGTAAGATTTCTACAGAGCGTGCAACATTCTCTAGATTAAGCATGGGTTCACCCATACCCATGTATACAATATTTGTTACTTTTTTACTCTCAAGCTTAAGTATTCGTGCAAAGTAGAGGATTTGTTCTACAATCTGGTGCTCATTAAGTAATTCCTCTAAACCCATCTGACCAGTAGCACAGAATATACAGCCTACAGGGCAACCACTCATACAGCTTACACATACAGTATTGCGATCTTTCTCTCTCATTAAAACACTTTCTACATATGATCCTTTAGAGGTTTTAAAGAGTACTTTCTGAGTATTTTGATCTTTGGATATTTGAGAAGAGACTACTTTGAGTAGTGGTAATTGTATTTCCTTCTTAAGTTTCTCCCTTAATTCTTTAGGTAGAGTAGACATCTCATCAAAAGAGGCGAGGAACTCCTTATAGTAATGGTTATTAAGCTGTGATATCCTATACTTTGGAAGTTTGTACTTCTTAAAGAAATTTGTAAACATACCTCAGATTATATTCCAAAAAACATATGTTTAATAGCGGAAATTTAAAAAACTTTAAACCAATATTACCTGCAAGATACAATACAGCGGCATATTTAGAATGGAAGGAGTACTTTTTTCATTTAAATACCTCTGTACCATCTGTATATCTTGATAGATTAGATATACCAATTAGAAACTTCTTAATATATTCATGCTTAGAGAGTGTAGAGAATGGTAAGGTTCCAGTTGTAGTCTTTAGTAAAGAGATTACACCAAATCTTGCTCTCAATTTCCCATCTAACTGGTTTACTGATTTCTTTAGTACATTAAAACAGTTAAAAATTACTGGCATAATTGTCACAGACAGTAGTGAAGAGGGGCAAGAGGTAAAGGCTGGCATACAGCGAGCCCTTAATGAAGAAAGCAGTAGGGATTGGTTAGTAGAAGATATTGAAAGATTTGAAGAAATAGAGGGGGTTTGTAATAGATATATGGAAATAATTGAAGAAAGGAGTAAGATTAATATAGAATATAAGAATATTAGATAAGTTTAGTATTTACTGCCCATGGCTGTTCAATTTGATTACCTTGCTCCCAAAGGATGGAAGCCAAAAAACCCTGATAAAGATTACCTAATTACATATTTAGATATAGAGTTAGCAGATGGAATAGGTGATGACAAATTTGAAGATGCTGCTGCTAGTTGTGCTGCAGAAAGCTCTACTGGTACATGGACAGAGGTATATGCAGGAAAGAATTCTGGTGTAAAGATGGCTGACAAGCTTAAGGCTGTAGCATATGATCTAGAACCTAAGACAAAGACTTTTAAGATTGCATATAAGAAGGAACTCTTTGAAGAAGGTAATATGGCAGGGATATTGGCTGGCATTGCAGGAAATATTGACGGTATGAAGATGCTTAAGGCTTTTAGATTAATAGATGTCCGATTCCCAGAGAGTATTGTTAAGAGTTTCCCTGGTCCTCAATTTGGTATATCTGGAGTACGAGAGTTCATGGGTATAGAGAGTGGACCTTTGCTTTGTACTGTACCTAAACCCAAGGTAGGTAGAACAGCTAAAGAGCAAGCAGAGTTAGCTAAAATACTCTTTACTGCTGCTAATGGTGAATATCATGGTATTAAAGATGATGAGAACTTAACAAATCTTTACTTCAATAAGTTTGAAGACAGGTGTAAGAGAGTACATGCAGTAAGAAGAGATATAGAAAAGAAGACCGGTAAGAAGAAATTCTATCTTTGTAATATTTCTCACTCCGATATGGATATCATGATGGAAAGAGCAGAGATGATTAAGAAAGAGGGTGGTAGGTGGTTAATGGTAGATGTAGTAACTACCGGTTTTACTGCAATACAAACTCTTAGAAAACATAATCCGGGTTTAGCTATACATGCACATAGAGCTATGCACGGTCTTTTAGATAGAGAGTCCGGTCCTGGTGTACATGACAAAGGTGAAATATTAGACTTCTCTATGTCCATGGTAGTTATTGCTAAAATAATGAGATTACTAGGAGTTGATTCTCTACATGGTGGTGCTCCTAAAACAAAGATGGAAAACTATGGAGAGCCTAAGTTAATACAAGAGGCTTTGCAATTAGATATTACTCCAGAATCCTTTATTACCCTCGGTCAAAATTGGTACGGAATGAAAGGTGTATGGCATACAGCTTCGGGAGGTCTTCATGCAGGTACAATTGGTGACGCCATTACTCAGTTGGGTGAAGATATAATAATTCAAGCAGGAGGTGGTATATTAGGTCATCCATGGGGTATTGAAGCTGGTGTAGAAGCAGTTGTTCAGGCTAAAGAGATCGCTATGCAAAAGGGAGATATTAAGAAATGGATATTAGAGAATCCAGACTCGTCCTTAGCTAAGGCTGCACAACACTGGGGTTTTGATCCAAGAATTGTGTATTAGAATGAAATTAGTGTAAAATACACCTATGTCAAATAAAGGAATAACAGCAAGAAGCGAGAACTACTCACAGTGGTATCTAGATGTAATAGAGAGAGCACAGTTAGCTGAGAATTCTTCCGTTAGAGGTTGTATGGTTATAAAACCTTACGGTTATGCAATATGGGAGAATATACAGAAAGAGTTAGATAGGAGAATTAAAAAGAGCGGTGCTAAGAATGCATACTTTCCCCTTTTCATACCTAAATCATTCTTCTCTAAAGAAGCCAGTCATGTAAAAGGATTTGCAAAAGAGTGTGCCATTGTNNACACATTACAGATTAAAAGAATCTGAAGATGGTAAGAGTATAATTATTGATCCAGATGCAAAATTAGATGAAGAGTTAGTTGTAAGGCCTACATCTGAGACCATAATGTACGATACCTTCTCAAGATGGGTTTCCTCTTGGAGAGATTTACCACTTAAGATTAATCAGTGGGCTAATGTTGTAAGGTGGGAAAAAAGAACAAGACCTTTCTTAAGAACATCTGAGTTTTTGTGGCAGGAGGGACATACAGTTCATACTACCAAGGAAGAGTCAGAGAAAGAGGTTTTAAGAGCTTTAGAGATGTATGTAAGCTTTGCTAAAGAGGCTTTGGCATTGGATGTATACTCTGGTAGAAAATCAGAATCTGAGAAGTTTGCAGGGGCTGTGAACACATATGGAGTTGAAGCTCTAATGCAAGATGGTAAAGCTTTGCAATTTGGAACATCTCATGACTTGGGTCAGAATTTTGCAAAGGCATTTGGTATATCTTTTACTGATAAAGATGGGGAGAGTAAGCTACCATGGCAGACAAGTTGGGGAGTAAGTACTAGAATGATGGGTGCTGTAATTATGTCTCATAGCGATGACTTGGGACTAATTTTACCACCAAGGATTGCTCCTATAAAAATTGCTATAATCCCTATCTACACAGATGAGAATAGTGAAGAAATCATATCCTACGCTAGAGGTATATATGAAGAAATTTCAAACCATATTGATGATGTAGAATTCGATGATAGAGATTTTGTATCTCCTGGTTTCAAGTTCAATGAATGGGAGAAGAAGGGAGTTCCAATTAGAATAGAAATTGGAGGTAGAGATATGCAAGAGAGCCAGGTAGTTGTTGTAAGAAGGGATACAAATGAGAAAAATAGCGTAAGTAAAGAAGAAATTGGTAGTAGAGTACTTGCATTACTAGATGAAATTCAGGTTAATTTACTAAATAGATCATCAGAAATATTAAAAAATGGTACTCATGAGGTCTCTTCATACGACGAATTTAAGAGCTTGCTAAGTAGTAAAAAAGGCTTTATTAAAGCATCTTGGTGTGGTAGTGTAGAGTGTGAAGATGGTATTAAACATGAGACTAAAGCAACTAC